>NZ_CP133781.1:1603333-1936666 GCF_034350045.1 Pseudomonas sp. CCI4.2
CCCTGCAACCTCAAACCACACAAAGTGCCACCCAGTTTGCTGCGCGAGACAGCGCGGCGTCGAAGACGTGGCGGACCCTCCTACAAGGGTTGATTGCTCTAAATCGGCTTTACGCCAAAACCGTCTCGCCTACCGGTGCTTGCCGCAAGAGACGTGATGTTTTTCGTTCGAAGGCCACGATCAGCGCTGATGCTGCGCACGCTAATCCCAACGCCAACCCCCACCAAACCCCGATGGCGCCGCCGTTGACGTAAAAACCGAAGGTCCAGGCCGCTGGCGCTCCGATTAGCCAATAGCACGCGAGGCCGATCATAAAGGTGGTCTTTGCGTCCTTGAACCCACGGATCGCGCCCATGGCTAGTGTTTGGGCGCCGTCGAACAATTCAAACCATGCGGCGATCGCCAGCAACTTCACGGCGAGTTCTATCACGTCATGGTTGGCCGGATTGTCAGAATCCAGAAACAGGCCCACCACCATGTGCGGTGCCAGCCAGAACAGCAGCCCAAAGCCAAGCATCATCAAAGAGCCGAACGCGATGCCCGCTCGTCCCGCCAAGCGCGCTTGCTGAAGTTTGCCCGCGCCATAATGGGTGCCGATTCGCATGGTCATCGCGTAGGAAATCCCGACCGGGATCATGAATGCCATTGACACCGATTGCAGCGCGATCTGGTGCGCGGCCATTTGCGAGCGGCCCATCGCACCCATGCAAAAAGCGGCAAACGTGAACAGACCGATTTCAACGGCATAAGTCCCGCCAATCGGTAAGCCCAGGCGCCACAGCTCTTTCAAATAGTGCAGGGACGGGCGCATCAAACCTTGGCGAAGGGGATAGCGGGCGTAGGCCCAATGCCGACGAATGTGCAGCGCCAGCAGTAATGCCATGCCGTTCGCCACCAACGCTGTCACCAGACCAATGCCCATCAGCCCCAAATGCGGCAGACCAAACAGCCCGTGGATCAGGGCATAGTTAAAGCCGAAGTTCACTGCCACGCCGCCGATGCTGATGACCATCACCGGCCCTGCGCGGCCTAGCGCGCTGGTGAACCCACGCAACACCATAAAGCTCAACAAACCGGGTAACGCGAAGGGCAGGGTGATCAAAAACTCACCGGCCAAGTGTACGTTGGCCTCGTTCTGGCCGAGCCTGAGCAGGATTGGCTCCAGATTCCACAGCAGCGTTGCGGCGACCAATGCCATGCCCCATGCCAGCCACAGTCCATTTTGAGTCAGGCGGATAACGCCCTCGAGGTCGCCAGCCCCATGGCGAATTGCGACCAAGGTGCCAACGGCGGCAATCACCCCCACACAGAAAAAAGCGATCAGGTTATAGCTGGCCACCCCCAGCCCGCCGCCCGCCAATGCGTCGGGCCCGAGATGGCCCATCATGACGGTGTCGGTAAAGACCATCAGCATGTGCGCCATTTGCGACGCAATCAGCGGCCCGGCCAGGCGCAGAATGGTTCTCAGCTCATTGATCCAGGGGGCTTTAGTAGCAACAGGTTGCATGGGTGTGGCTCGGTATCAGGGTTTTATGAGCAACTGATTCTCGACAGTTAAGCGCATTGGCACAAAGGGATAAATCCGATGCTTGGCATGAGTAAAACTCATCTGAAGCCCGTTCAGGTAGAGTGACCGCAAACCGCAACAGGAAGCGCTGTATGTCACGTACTTTGCCCCCGCTGTATGCCCTTCGCGCCTTTGAAGCCGCTGCTCGGCACAGCTCATTCACCCGAGCGGCCGAAGAGTTGTCGATCACCCAAAGTGCGGTGAGTCGTCATATCCGCACCTTGGAGGAGCATTTCGCCTGCCGTTTGTTTCAGCGTAATGGCCGTAACGTGCAGTTGACCGAGGCCGCACGCCTTTTATTGCCGGGGGTGCGGGAAGGTTTTTCGGCACTGGAGCGGGCGTGCAGCACCTTGCGCGCAGAAGATGGCGTGCTGCGGATGAAGGCGCCGTCGACCCTGACAATGCGTTGGTTGCTGGCGCGCTTGAGCCGTTTTCGTCACCTGCAGGTCGGCAATGAAGTGCAACTGACCAGCGCCTGGATGGACATCGAAAGTGTTGACTTCACTCAAGAACCATTCGACTGCGCGGTGTTACTCAGTCGTGGGAACTTTCCCCCGGATTGGGAGGCGACGTACCTGTTTCCCGAGTTGTTGATTCCAGTCGGCGCTCCGACGTTGCTTGAGGATCAGCCCTGGGATGTTGCACGTTTGGCCAGCGCCGAACTGCTGCACCCCACGCCGGATCGTCGGGATTGGCGCAGTTGGCTTGAGCGGATGGGATTGTTGGATCAGGTTTCATTGAAGGGCGGACAACTTTTCGACACCCTTGAGTTGGGTATGATTGCTGCCGCCCGTGGCTATGGCGTGTCCATGGGCGATTTGTTGATGGTTGCCGAGGATGTGGCGCAGGGACGCCTGAGTTTGCCGTGGCGCACGGCGGTGGTCAGCGGCGAAAACTACTATTTGGTGTGGCCGAAGACACGCCCCGGCGGAGAGCGTTTGCGTCGGCTCAGTGATTTTCTTCAGGGCGAGGTCCAGGCGATGACGTTACCAGCGGTAGAAGTACTGAAATAGGCAGCGGGGCTCAGCCAAGGCGACAGCGCCACTTTGCTTTGCGACCTCGCGCCGCACTCAAGTATTTTTCGTATCGGCCGAATCCGTATAAGCATGGTGTTTCGTTCAAAAACGTTCAATATGCCTCTTCATCGAAATTTTGCTGGGCAGCCGATTGGAAGTAAAACGCTGCTGCTGTCCAGCCAGGAGCCTTCATGTCTGAACCCAGTGCCCGTATCGCTACGCAGCTAGGCGTCGCCCTGGCGGTCATTTTGGCTGTGGTCATCACCGGTAGTACGGTGTTTGCCTTGCGCTCACTGGACAGGGCCAACCTGGAAATTCGTGAAGACCACATGTCCAGCGAAGCGCGCTTGCTCGCGGATCAGTTGAATACCTTTCATAGCAGCCTGCGCGAAAGCACGTTGCGGTTGAGCGGGTTATTCGAAAAGCGCTTCGCCGCAGGATTGAGCCTGCACGCAGACAGCCCGGTGACCGTCGCCGGGATGCAGACACCGGGTTTGATGGTGGGTGATCAGGTGTTGAACAACGACTTCACCGAGGTCGACAACTTCAAGCAAATGACCGCCGGCGTAGCGACGATTTTTGTGCGTAGCGGCGACGACTTCATTCGCATCAGCACGTCCCTGAGGAAGCAGGACGGCACGCGCGCCATCGGCACGTTGCTCGATCACAAGAGTGCGGCTTATGAGCGTTTGATGGCGGGCGAGGGCTACGTGGGCCGGGCCTTATTGTTCGAGCGCTATTACGTGACCCACGTACAGCCCAGTGCGTGACAGTACTGGCAAGATCATCGCCGCCCTGTTCGTCGGTTTCGATTACACCGACGCGCAAAATACTCAATTTGAAAACCTGAAAAACTTCCGCATCGGAAACACCGGCTCGCTGGCGCTGCTCGATGAGCAAAATCACTGGCTGGTTGCTCCGGACGGGGTCAAGGATTTGAAGCAGGCAGTTCAGAGTTTGGCCGACATTATCGAGCGTCCGGGTAACGGCCAGTTCTGGGCGAACAGTGGCCAGGAGTTTTATACCGTCGCCTCGCCGTTTGCTGGTGGGCCATGGACGGTATTTGCAAGCATGCCGGAGGCCGAGATCAACGCCGTGACTTGGAGCGTCGGCATGCAATTGGCCATCGGCAGCCTGCTGGCCATGTTGATCGCGGTCGGTGCGGCCATTTGGCTGCTGCGCCGTAAATTGCAGCCGCTGTCAGACTTGGTGCATCAGGCCGAGGCCATGGGCGCGGGGGATCTGAGCGCTAGGCTGAACGTCTCCAGCCACGATGAAATTGGCCAACTGGCGGGCAGTTTCAATCAGATGGGTGAAGCGCTATCGAACATGGTCTCGCACATCCGTAGTGCGGCTCAGGAAGTCAGTGGTCGTGCTCAAGCGTTGTCTGGTTTATCGGGCGGGGCCTACGAAGGGATGGAGCAGCAGTCCGGCGAGATCACCAGCATGGCCGGCGCTGTGGAAGAGTTCAGCGCCACCTCGTTGAATATCGCCGACAACATGGGCAACACCGAGCGCCTTGCGCAGGAAAACGCCCAGCAAACGCGTATTGGGCGAAGCTCAATGGATGAGGCCTCGACGTCACTGCAGCAGATTGCCTCGTCGTTGAATGGCACCGCCACCGTGATCAATACCCTGGGCCAGCGCTCGCAGGAGATTGGCAGCATTGTCGGCGTTATCACCTCGATTGCCGAACAGACCAACTTGCTGGCGCTCAACGCTGCGATTGAAGCGGCGCGGGCGGGTGAGCAGGGTCGTGGTTTTGCGGTGGTCGCCGATGAGGTGCGCAACCTGGCGTCGCGCACCCGTAAGGCTACCGACGAAATCACCGACATGATCGCCAGCATCCAGCTCGAAACCGGCAACGCCATCAGCACCATGGAGCAGGGCAACGCATTGATGCAGGAAGGCCTGTCACGCAACGCCACCGTTGCCGCCGCGCTGGCCCGGATTGATGAGCAAAGCCGCTCTGCCGGCGAACAATTTGCCGCCATCACCACGGCCACTCAAGAACAAAGCAATACGGCAACCCTGCTCAGCAGTAATCTGCAAAGCATCGCCCTGGCCAACAGCGAGCAGCGCGAAGTGGTGTCCCACTTGGCGATCACCGCCAAGGAACTGGAAGAACTGGCGGAGGAGTTGCGCAAGGAAGTGAATCGGTTTCGGTGAGGCTTGGTGTTTAAATTCACGAAACTGTCGACTCCAGACCCCTGCAGCCAACACGTTGGCTCAGGGGTTTGAGTATCGGGAATACTCCGCATCCTCAATAACCCGAAGGCCGGTACTGCAACGCTTCCGCCAGATGATGACGGACAATCCCATCGACCTGCTCCAAGTCTGCCAACGTCCGTGCGACTTTTAGCAAGCGGTGCGCGGCCCTAAGTGAAAGCGTCAGGCGCTCGCAGGCGGTTTCCAGCCACGTCTCATCTTCAATCGATAAGGGGCAATGCTTGCGCAGTCCTGGCAAGTCGAGGAAGGCGTTGGGGCAACCTTGGCGCTGTTGTTGCCGGTCGCGGGCTTGGGCGACGAGCGCGGCGGCTGTGGCGGTGTCGTCGCCGGTTTGTGGGCCGGGGTTGAGCGCAGTGGCTTCACGGGCGACGGTCAGGTGCAAGTCGATGCGGTCCAGCAGTGGGCCGGACAATTTGTTGCGATAGCGCTGAATCTGCTCGGTCGAACACCGACAGCGACCGCTGGGCTCTCCGAGATAACCGCACGGACACGGGTTCATCGCGGCGACTAACTGAAAACGCGCCGGAAAGCGCACTCGGTCACGGGCGCGGGCGATGACGATGTGGCCAGACTCCAGCGGCTCACGCAGCACCTCCAGCACCTTGCGGTCGAACTCAGGCAGCTCATCGAGAAATAGCACGCCGTGGTGAGCGAGGGTAATTTCCCCCGGCTGAGGCCGACTGCCGCCACCGACCAGCGCCGCACCGGAGGCTGAGTGATGCGGTTGCCGGAAAGGCCGCAGCGGCCAACTCGTGAGAGGTGTTTGGCTGGCAACCGACTGAATCGCCGCAACCTCCAGCGCTTCATGTTCATCCAGCGGCGGCAACAAACCGGGCAGGCGGCTGGCGAGCAGTGTTTTGCCGGTGCCTGGCGGGCCGCTGAAAAGCAGATTGTGCGCCCCGGCCGCCGCCACCAACAGCGCACGTTTAGCCGCAGTTTGGCCTTGGACTTCGCTTAAGTCCGGGTATGGCTTGCTCTGGTGCAACAGGCCGCTGGATGTATAGGGGATGATTGGCGCCTGACCGTTGAAGTGCGCCACCAGCTGACGCAGGTCATTAACGGCGATGACCCTCAGACCGGACGCCAAACACGCTTCTTCAGCGTTCGCCGTAGGCACGATCAGCGTATGGCCTGCCGCCCGTGCTGCCAACGCCGCAGGCAACACGCCCTGAACTGGCCGAATGCCGCCTGACAATGCCAACTCACCCAAACACTCCACGTCCTGGAGTGCAAACGCAGGTAATTGGGTGCTGGCGGCCAGCAGTCCCAATGCAATGGCAAGGTCGAAGCGTCCACCGTCCTTGGGCAAATCTGCCGGGGCGAGGTTGAGCGTGATCCGCCGTGCCGGAAATTGAAAACCTGAATTCAAAATGGCGCTGCGTACCCGGTCCTTACTTTCCCTGACCGCTCCCTCGGGCAGGCCCACCAGCGTTAGCGCCGGCAAGCCGTTGGCCAAATGACATTCGACAGTAACGGCAGGTGCTTCCACGCCTACTTGGGCGCGGCTGAGAACGATAGCGAGAGACATGATCATTCCTTGATGTCTGAAGAACCGCATCCTGCGGCAATTAGCGATGAGGCTGGGGAGGGGAATAGCTACAGGGTGTTAACTGAGTTATGTGATAAAGGGGCGCATGCTCCTACAGTTGTACTGTGTTTGCTGCGTAACAGCTCTTCAGGGCGTATCACTCAGCCGGCGGAGCCAATCGTGCTTCCATCTCGGCCACTTTTGCTTCCAGTGCTTCAAGACGAGCACGGGTTCGGGCAAGTACGGTCATCTGGCTATCGAATTCTTCCCGGCTGACTAAATCCAGTTTGCTGAACCCACTTTGCAGCAGGATTTTGAACTGGCTTTCGAATTCAGTGCGCGGGACCGGTGTTTCGCCGTTGAACAAGCGTGAAGCATGGCCGCTCAAGGCGTCGAGGAAGGCTTTAGGCGCGAGCATATTCAAGTTTCCATAAGCAGATGCCCGGCAGTGTATCACGCAGCGTCTATAGTCAATCCAGACCCGCCACCCTGCACAGTTTTCGTGCAAAGTGCCGGGCGCGGTCGCACTATTATTGTGCGTGTCAGTGGTAATACGCGGGTAGAAGAGCGCAAGTTATCGATAAAATCCCTGTAATCAGTGATTTTTCCCGAGATGGCAAGCTTTCTGCTTAGTGGCTTATGACCCATGCGCTGATGCAGTCAATGTGACGATGCAGTGCCCAAGGCGGAGCAGGGAAGTGTTTCGTCGGAAGCAGTTTTTTTGGGGTTGGTCGGGCACGTATTGAGACGACCGACGGGTTACAAAGCCAAGCACTGCGCTTAGACTTGAGTCGGGTTTGTTTTCCTGGGGCAAGTCCACCAATTCGGGAGAAAGTTTCATGAAACTAGTCACTGCAATCATTAAGCCGTTCAAGTTGGACGATGTGCGCGAGTCGCTGTCCGAAATCGGCGTGCAGGGCATCACCGTAACTGAAGTCAAAGGCTTCGGCCGGCAGAAGGGTCACACCGAGCTGTACCGTGGTGCGGAGTATGTAGTCGACTTCCTGCCAAAAGTGAAAATCGATGTTGCGATTGATGACAAAGATCTGGACCGGGTTATCGAGGCGATAACCAAAGCAGCCAACACCGGCAAGATTGGTGACGGCAAGATCTTCGTAGTTAATCTGGAACAGGCTATTCGCATCCGTACCGGCGAAACCGATACCGACGCAATCTAAGCCGCCAACCCCCATCGCCCCAGGAGTAAAACAATATGACTCTGCGTCAATTCGCAGGGCTAGGAGCCCTGCTGTCCCTTTTAATACCTGGTCTGGCCCTGGCGGCTGACCCGGTACCCGTCGTCGCTCCAGTGCTCAACTCTGGCGATACGTCGTGGATGTTGACTTCGACGGCGCTGGTGTTGTTCATGACCATTCCCGGTTTGGCACTGTTCTACGGCGGTATGGTTCGCTCGAAAAATATTCTCGCAATAATGATGCAGTGCTTTGCCATTACCGGTCTGATCACCATCCTGTGGTTCGCTTATGGCTACAGCGTTGCGTTCGATACAACGGGTATGGAAGCAGGCGTCATTAACTACTACTCCTTCTTCGGCAGCTTCGCCAAGGCGTTCCTCGCCGGTATCACGCCAGCTAGCATCACTGGCCCTACCGCGCTATTCCCTGAGGCGGTGTTCGTCACCTATCAGATGACTTTCGCTATCATCACCCCGGCGTTGATCGTCGGTGCGTTTGCTGATCGCATGAAGTTCTCTTCAATGCTGGTCTTCATGGCCCTTTGGTTCACCTTCGTGTATGCGCCGATTGCGCACATGGTCTGGAGCGGTCCGGGCGCACTGTTGGGCGATTGGGGTGTTCTCGACTTCGCTGGCGGCACCGTGGTTCACATCAACGCCGGTGTTGCGGGTCTGGTTTCCTGTCTGGTTCTGGGTAAACGTAAAGGCTACCCAGCTACACCGATGGCCCCGCATAACCTTGGTTACACCTTGATGGGTGCTGCCATGTTGTGGGTCGGCTGGTTCGGCTTTAACGCCGGCTCCGCTGCTGCGGCCAACGGCACTGCCGGTATGGCAATGCTCGTTACTCAAATCGCTACGGCTGCTGCTGCACTGGGCTGGATGTTCGCCGAGTGGATCACTCACGGTAAGCCAAGTGCCCTGGGCATCGCTTCGGGTGTGGTTGCCGGTCTGGTTGCTATTACTCCTGCGGCCGGCACTGTTGGCCCAATGGGCTCGCTGGTTATCGGTTTGGCGGCTGGCGTGGTCTGCTTCTTCTGCGCTACCAGCTTGAAACGCAAACTGGGCTACGACGACTCCCTGGACGCCTTCGGTGTACACGGTATCGGCGGTATCCTCGGCGCGATTCTGACCGGTGTGTTCGCTGCACCGTCGATGGGTGGCTTCAATGCCGCAACCACCGACATCGCTGCACAAGTCTGGATTCAGTGCAAAGGCGTAGGCTTCACGATCATCTACACGGCGATCGCGACCTTCATCATTCTCAAGGTGGTTGACGCGGTCATGGGCCTGCGTGTCACCGAGGAAGAAGAAGCGGTCGGCCTCGACCTTGCGCTGCACAATGAGCGTGGCTACAACTTGTAAGGCATCACAAAAAAATGCCCGGGTGACCGGGCATTTTTTTGCCTGAGATTTGTCGATGTAGGTACGATCGCCATCGTAGTACGAGTCTCAGTTATGGCTTACATAAAACGTGGCTTATAACGCGCTTTGTTTTTTTCACCAGCGCGTTAGAATGCGCGCCGAAGCGTGGAGAACTGTATGTGGCAACAGACGCTGATTACGTTGCGAGCAAGGCCTCGCGGTTTTCATCTAGTGACCGACGAGATACTGGCAGGTTTGCCTGAACTGCGCAGTTGTCGAGTCGGTCTGTTGCATTTGTTGCTGCAACACACCTCGGCCTCATTGACCATCAATGAGAACGCTGATCCGGCCGTGCGTCGTGACTTCGAACGTTTTTTCAGCCGTCTGGTGCCCCAGGGAATGGACGGATACGAACATGACGACGAAGGCCCCGATGACCTGCCTGCGCACTTCAAGGCCAGTTTGCTTGGCTGCCAACTGAGTTTGCCGATTACGGCGGGGCGGTTGGCGTTGGGCATCTGGCAAGGTGTTTATTTGGGTGAGCACCGTGATGTCGGCGGTGCTCGCAGAATCCTTGCCACCCTTCAGGGTGATGGGGATGTCCGCTGAGTATCAGCGGATGTTGAATTTTTTCTGGCGACCATCGTAAGTTGGTGTGGCTGGGCTATAACTAATCTGCTTTCGCAAGTCATGAGGTAAAACATGAGCGACGACGACATCGACGATCCGGTAGACGATTTGGAAGACGAAGAGGGCGGTGAGGAACTGGCCGCTGCTGGCGGTGACGACGACGGCCCTGAAGTTGACGAAAGCGCTGACGGTGCTCCCGCTGCGCCCAAAGGCAAAGCCAAGGCTGCTGTTTCGGTTGATGAGCTGCCTAGCGTAGAAGCCAAGAACAAAGAGCGCGATGCCTTGGCTCGCGCAATGGAAGAGTTCCTGGCCAAAGGCGGCACTGTGCAGGAAGTGGAGGCCAATGTGGTCGCCGATCCGCCGAAGAAGCCTGACAACAAATACGGTAGCCGGCCTATCTAGGTGTGCGTTGCGGTTAAGAAAAAGCCCGCTGTCGTTGCGGGCTTTTTCTTGGCTGCGTTCAAGCGCGGTTAACTAGCGCCAGCGTTTCAACAGCTCTGGCAGTTCGGTCAGGCTTTTGATTTCAGCATCAGGACGCTTATCGGCTTCCCACGGTTTGCCCGTTGGGTTGAACCAGATTGCACGAAAGCCGGCCTGCTGCGCGCCAGCAATGTCGTCACCCGGATGATCGCCAATGTGCACCGCGGCGCTGGCATCGGCACTGCCGCGCTTTAGTGCTTCAAGGAATGGCGCCGGGTCGGGTTTGCCGATCCCGACATCCTCTGCGCTCAATGCGAAAGCGAAATAATCTGCCAGCCCTAAACGGCGAACGTCGGCGTTGCCATTGGTCAACACCCCAAGGGTGTAGGTTTTGGCGAGAATTTCCAGGGTCGGTTGAACATCAGGATAAACCTCGATTTGATGCCGTGCGTGCAGGAACACCTCAAAACTCTTGTCGGCCAGATCCTGCGCCTCGTCGTGGGGATATCCGGCATCTTCCAGCGCATGAAACAACACCTTCCGGCGCAGTGCACTGATCCGGTGCTTGAACGATGGATCGGCCTCAACCAACCGCGTTCGGATCGCCCACAGGTGTTCGACCGGAACCGGTCCCAGGCTGGGTGCGTGTTCGGCCAACCAGTCTCGCAGCACGGCTTCGGCGCTAATGATCACCGGGGCGGTGTCCCACAAGGTGTCATCAAGGTCGAAGGTAATCAGCTTAATCATGATCAGAGCCCTTTACGCGTTTGGCCCGGGGATGGGCGCTGTCGTAGACCGTTGCGAGGTGCTGGAAGTCCAGGTGCGTGTAGATTTGTGTGGTCGCAATGTCTGCGTGGCCGAGTAATTCCTGAACTGCGCGTAGATCCTGCGAAGATTCGAGCAAGTGGCTAGCGAATGAATGGCGAAGCATGTGCGGGTGGAGGTTCTGTCCCAGCTCGCGTATGCCTGCAGCTTTTACGCGCAGTTGAATGGCGCGCGGGCCCAGGCGGCGCCCTTGTAGGCTAATGAACACCGCGTCGTCCTGCGGGTTGGCAAGCGCGCGCAACGGCAGCCAGATTTCCAAGGCTTCGCATGCTTTCTTGCCCACCGGCAGTACTCGGGTTTTGCTGCCTTTGCCGAGGACTTGAATCAGCCCGTCACTCAAATCCAGCTGCTCCAGATCGAGTCCGGTCAGCTCCGACAGCCGCAGCCCCGAGGAATAGAATAGCTCCAGAATGGCTTGGTCACGGTGGGCCAGAAAATCGTCCTCGACGGCGCCGTCGAGTAGTTGCAGGGCCCGGTCGGCATCAAGGGTTTTCGGCAAACGGCGCTCGCCTTTGGGCGGCGACAGCCCATTGGCAGGGTCGTGATTGCAAAGCCCCTCGCGATTCAAATAGTGATACAGGCCGCGAACCGCCGACAGTAGCCGCGCCAGGCTGCGCGAGGATTGACCTTGCTGGTGCAAGCGCGCAATCAAGCTACGCAGGTGCTGAATATCTAGCGCAGACCAACTGCTTACGTTTTGTTTCTCGCAGAAAGCCAGCACCTTATTCAGGTCGCGACGGTAGGCTTCTAAGGTATGCGGCGACACCTGGCGCTCGCTGCGCAGGTGCGTGCAGTAAGCGTCCAGCTGCCTTTCCACCGTTAATAAACCGGGTGTGAAGGTTGAGTAAAGCGCGGCAATACTCGGCCCAACACGTCAGCGATGTAGCTGAGGAATAAGGTGCCGACCGAGCTTTTGTAGTACTGCGGATCGCGGCTGCCGATCGCCAGCACGCCGTGCAGGCCTTGATGGGTCAGTGCCACGACGGCGCTGGAGCCGACTTGAACGCCTTGCTCTGCGCCGTACAAAAACGACAGCTCATGCTCGCGCAATGCCCCACAGACTATCTTGTCATCTGAAATCAGGCCGCCGATGGATTTATGCGCTTCATCTGCGCCGACCCATCGTCCGACTGTCATCGGTTTTTCGCTGAACAGGATCAGGCTGACAAAAGGCACCTGGAACTCTTGGCGCAAGCTGTCTTCTACGGCAATCACTACTTCTTCCAGGCTGCTGGCGTCTATCAACGCCAGCATCAGCCGACGGGTCTTGTCGAACAACCGGTCATTGTCTCGAGCGACATCCATTAGTTGCGAAAGACGGTGGCGCATTTCAATGTTGCGTTCGCGCAGCAGATTCAGCTGACGCTCAACCAGCGAGACCGTATCGCCGCGCTTGTGCGGTATACGCAGGGTGGTCAAGAGTTCTTCGTGGTCTGCAAAAAACTCGGGGTGTTGACGCAAATATGCGGCGATGGCCTCCGCTTCAAGGGCTGGCGCTGCGGCTTCGGAAGAGGCTTTGCTGGGCTTTTCGGCTGAAATCTGAGGCTGATCGGTCATCGTATTTGCTCACTCATAGACGAACCTGTCCTTCATAAACCCGCACTGCCGGACCGGTCATCTTCACGGAGTGGCCTGGGCCATCCCATTCAATGGACAGGCGCCCGCCAGGCAGGTCGATCAACAGGGGCGAGTCCATCCAGCCCTGACTGATGGCCGCTACCGCTGCTGCGCAAGCGCCGGTTCCGCAGGCCTGGGTTTCCCCAGCACCCCGTTCCCAGACGCGTAATTGCGCGCGTTGGCGATCGACCACGTGCAAGAAGCCAACATTGACCCGGGCCGGGAAGCGCGGGTGATGTTCCAGCTTCGGCCCGAGTACGTGCACCGGAGCGTTATTGATGTCATCGACACGCAACACCGCGTGCGGATTGCCCATCGATACTGCGGCAAGCTCAACGATTTGACCATCGACTTCAACTGCATAGCTCAGCGCCTGCTCAGACGCCTGAAACGGAATCTGCTCTGGAATCAATTGGGGCGGCCCCATGTCGACACTGATCTGCCCGTCGCTACGGATATCCAGCTCAATGATCCCGCTTTTGGTTTCGACGCGAATCTGCCGTTTGGCGGTCAGCCGTTTGTCGAGCACGAAGCGGGCGAAACAACGCGCGCCGTTGCCGCATTGCTCGACCTCGGAACCGTCGGAATTGAAAATCCGGTAGCGAAAGTCCACCTCGGGATTGCTCGGCGCCTCGACCAGCAAAAGCTGATCGAAGCCGATCCCGGTGTGACGATCACCCCATTGTTTGGCGTGCTTGGGCAAGATGTGCGCGTGCTGACTGACAAGGTCCAAAACCATGAAGTCGTTGCCCAGGCCATGCATCTTGGTAAAACGCAGCAGCATGGGGGTTACTCCGGCAGCAGGCTTTCGCCGGCGAACAGCTCTGCAACGGTTTCGCGGCGGCGCACTTCAAAGGCTTCGCTGCCATCGACCAGTACTTCAGCGGTACGGCCACGGGTGTTGTAGTTTGAACTCATCACAAAACCGTAAGCGCCCGCCGAATGCACGGCCAGCAGATCGCCTTCGGCCAGCGCCAATTGGCGGCCCTTGGCCAGAAAGTCGCCGGTTTCGCAGATAGGTCCAACGATGTCGTAAGTGCGCGGCTGCGTATCGCGGGGGCGCACGGCCGTCACGTTCATCCAGGCTTGATACAGCGCCGGGCGGATCAAATCGTTCATCGCCGCATCGACAATGGCGAAATCCTTGTGCTCGGTGTGCTTGAGGTATTCCACTTGCGTTAGCAGCACGCCAGCGTTGGCCACGATAAAGCGACCGGGTTCGAACACCAGCCCCAAGTCGCGACCGTCAAGGCGCTCGCGCACGGCAGCAATGTATTCGCTGGCCAAGGGCGGCTCTTCGTCGCGATAACGAACACCCAGACCGCCGCCGAGATCGACGTGGTGCAGATGAATGCCGCAATCGCCGAGGCGATCGATCAGTGCCAGCAAGCGATCGAGCGCATCAATAAACGGTGGCAGGCTGGTCAGTTGCGAACCGATGTGACAATCGACGCCGATGATTTCAAGGTTTGGCAACTGCGCGGCGCGAAGGTAGACGTCTTCGGCGTCAGCGATGGCGATGCCGAATTTGTTTTCCTTGAGACCGGTGGAAATATACGGATGCGTGCCTGCATCGACGTCCGGATTGACGCGCAGCGATATGGGCGCGCGAACGCCCAGCTCGGCGGCGACGATTTGCAGACGTTCGAGTTCGTCAGTGGATTCAACGTTGAAGCAGTGCACGCCCACTTCCAGCGCACGACGCATGTCCTGGCGAGTTTTGCCGACGCCGGAAAACACGACTCTGTCGGGGCTGCCGCCGGCGGCCAATACACGTTCCAACTCACCAATGGACACGATGTCGAAACCAGCGCCAAGGCGCGCCAGGACATTGAGTACACCCAAGTTGGAGTTGGCTTTTACCGCGAAGCACACCAAGTGCGGCATGCCGCTTAATGCGTCGGTGTACGCGGTGTATTGCGCTTCGATGTGCGCACGGGAGTAAACGTAAGTCGGCGTGCCAAAGCGTTCGGCAATGGCAGACAACGCTACACCCTCCGCGAACAGCTCACCGTCGCGGTAGTTGAAGGCGTCCATGGGTGTTCCCTAGTAAGTAGAGTGCTTGTGCGATTGCGATGATTTGGCTTGATCATCAGGGTTTTGGCTGTCATCAGGCAGATACAATGGCCCTTTTTGACCACAGGCAGAGACGAGACAAGCAACCGCGAGGAGCGCAGCAAGGGACGAGATCAGGCGCTTCATGGCGAAATCCTTTGTAAAAGCATTAATTGCGCCCGAGTATACCGACCACCCAGCGCCTTGCCTATGTAGCGTACGACCCGTCCGACGGGGCTTCAAACGGGATCGCGGGGAATAGACTGGCGCGGTCGCGCTGTCGACCTAGCTGCCTGCTATTGGGCGGGTATGTTTTGCATTTGTCTCAAAGCGACCGTATCTTGCGTCGCTGCGCGTTGGTAGACACTTTCTGAGGTTCCCGTAATGAGTTTGACTGAAGCCCGCTTTCACGATCTGGTTGATGCCACCCAGCAAGCGCTGGAGGATATTTTCGATGAGAGCGATATGGATCTGGACCTGGAAGCCTCGGCGGGCGTGCTGACCGTGAAGTTTGAAAACGGTACGCAGCTCATCTTTAGCCGTCAGGAACCGCTGCGTCAGCTGTGGTTGGCAGCGAAATCCGGTGGTTTCCATTTCGACTACGACGAAGAAGAAAAGCGTTGGGCGTGCGATACCAGCGAAGAGTTGCTCAGTGAAATGCTCCATCGCCTGTGCTTGCAGCAGGGTGGTGTTGCGCTGGATTTCGACGAGATTTGATCGTGACCACGAGTAACCCAGCGCCGGTCAAACCGGCCAAGCCGCTGTTCAGCAACGTCAGCCCTGCCGTGCCGTCGCCGTGCATTAGCATTTGTCGCCTGGATGAGCAGAAAGTGTGCAGCGGTTGCTGGCGTCACGTGGAAGACATCCGCGAATGGCGCTCGGCGGACGACAATCGCCGCCGCCAGATCTGCGCGACGGCCGAGCAGCGCAAGTTGAACAGTGAGCAACGTTTCGAGTAGTCCAGATTTAGCGCCGGGCCGGTTTTCTGTGGGATGTGTAAGGTGCAAATTCAGCGCCGGGCTCTGTAGGAGCCAACGTGCTGGCGAAGCGTCTGCCGCAAACACAGGTTTCTCAAGCCGAATCCATCGCGTCGTTCAGCGAGCTTTCCAGGTCGGCCTTGTAGCGTAAAAACAAAATGCTCTGCCCGCGCACGTCGCCCAGCAGGCCGGAGAGGTCGAGGTCGGTGATGTAGCAGCGATAGCGTTCGCCTTCGCTGCGTTGTTGCAGGATTTGCTCGGCAACGACGGTGAATAACTGCTCGCCATACTCCAACTCGGAAAACTCTCGCTGGTTGCAATACAAGGTAACGCTCAACTGCCCCGGCGTGGCTTCTTCGATAATTGCTTGCACTTCATAGAACGGTTTGTCGGCGGGCGTCGCGGGCGCCGTGCGAGGTTCTATGCGTCGGGCGCGGCCGGGGCCGTTGGGCGATATCTGGTAGTACAACGTCTCCAGCGTTAAAGGCTCAAGCGGATTGTCCAGCGGTAGCAGCGCGCCGCGTCGATAGACCAAAGACTGGAAGAAGCGTTGTAACGGCAATAACAGGCAAGGCTCGTCAAAGTAGGGCAAGCGCTGGTGCCAAAGGGCGTTGTGTTCATCGAGCACATACAGATCAGCGTAGGGTTCGCTGATGCGGTAGAACACCTGAATGCACTCTGGCTGGCCGTGAGGCAGGATCAACGCCAAATCATGGTCGTTGAGCGCGTACGGGTCCACATGCAGCGGGCTGTAACTGGGCAGCTCTTCGCTCAAGTAATCGAGCAGCGCAGGAAGACTGGACAGCGGTACATGGTTGATCTGGCCGGGGACGATTTCCAGTACGTGGTACTGCTGCTGAACCTGAATCAGGTAACGGTGGTTCAAGCGTCGAGCCAACAACAATTGTGCGGTTTTCACCAGCTCTTCGACCCGAAGGGCAATGGCGGGCGCGCGGTTATGGCAGAAGCAACGCACCCGCACTCTCGGCTGCTGTGCTCCCTCGGGCAAGTTGCTGAGAACATTGCTTAGGCAGTCGAGCAGCGCGTGGGGCCCGTCATATCGACTGACCACTATTTCATTCCAGCTGTTAAGCGTGATCTGGTCGAAGGTCAGCACCAGGTTTTCGCGAACCCCGGCATAGCTCAGCGAGTCGGTGCGCTCGGTGGTCATCAGAATATTCAGGTCGCGATGATGCTTGAGCGGATCGATGCCGACATTGACCAGCAGCAAGACCTCGCTCGGCACGCTGGGGCGCAATAAATGCTCCTCGCTGACGAGGCCAAGGGGCAGGGGAATCGCCTGTTGCAGGCTGCCGATCAGGTTGAACAGCTCCAATTCGGTTAAATCGCTGGTGCCAGGGTGCAGTGCCAGGCGCGTGGTGTGGTCGATCACGTTGTTGCGGTGACACCACGTCAGCAATTCGAGCAATTCCCGGCTGCGCTTGATCGGTGAAAAGTGCTCACACTCGTGCGCGCCAAGGCTGCCGTTGTAGAGCGCCCACTGAGTTTTGCCGGGTTCACGTTTATTCGGCGATTGCACCAGGGTCAGTGTGTCTTCTGCCAAATCCGGTGCGATTCCTGGATTGATGAACTCAACTTTGCCGGCCTTGCGCTCGAACGCTGCATAAAGGCGTCGCCCGAGCACATTCAGGTCACGTTTGTTGATCAGGCTGACGGCTTTTTGCTTGCGGGCAAACTCGGTGAGGAATCGATAGCTGTGGTTCAGCTCGTTGACCAGCGCTCGGCGTTCGGTGGCGACTTGTCTCACTTTCCACTGGCTGCGGCTGTCGAGCAGCGCGAGCTGTCGTTCGTCCCACTTCCATTCCTTGGTCAGACGTTCCAGCAGCAAGCGCTGCCAACTGGTGGTGCGCTGTCGTGGCAAGCCGGTGAGTTTCTTGTTGACCTTCAAATAAAGGCTGCGTCGCACCAACTCCAGGCGCTCGGGCTCACATCGTGCGTTGAGGTATTCCTCAATGCGTCGGTAAACCATCATGTACGGGTCTAACTCATCAAGATTGAGCGTGTTGGCAAACACTGCGTGCTTGAAACGCAGGCTCAGGCACTGCACGTGCGGCTGCTCGCTGGCGTAGACCTCGGTCAGCAGAAGTTTCAGCACCGACTTGTAGGGCGATTCGATCCCTTTGAACAGTTGCCAGAGCCCCGCGCCGATGAACTCGCCGGGCGGGATGTGTGCCAGATGGCCAAGGTCGAGGATTTCATCCGCGCGAATGAACCGCTTGGAGATCAGCGTGTGGGTGTATGCGCTGTAATGGGGTTCTTCATAGATGGGCACCAACCACCACAGCGGCGTACGGCCAGCCAGCCAGATAGCGGTGCGGTAAAACTCATCCAACAGCAAATAATGCTGGGTAGTGCCGCAATCTTCCGAGCTCAGTTGCGCATCACGCTCGCCAAGCACAAAACGTTTGGGATCAATGAGAAAAAAATGCGCTTCGGCGCCTTGGCTAAGGGCCCAGGTTTCCAGCGCCTGGCATTTTTTTCGCAATTCGGCGATAGCATCCGGGCTCAGCTCCGAGTCGTGACAGACCCAGACATCCATATCACTCTGCTCGGCCTGGGCTAGTGTGCCGAGACTGCCCATCAAAAACAGGCCGTGAATCGGCTGCGGCAAATCACCGTGGCGTTGCTTGTAGGAAAAGGACCGGGTCAACCGTTGAGCTTCAGCCAGCGCCTGGGCGTTCGGGTCATAGCCGGAAACTCCAGCAGGTGTGCTGCCGGACACATAACCAGGCAACAGGGGATGGTTGACGTGGAAGAACAGCGGCAGCAGCGTCAATACCGCTTGTTGGCGCGTCGACAGACCTTCCATGGCCCGGCCCAGCCGCCCATCGTTGACGGTCAGAAAGCGGTTGCGCAGCTGGCTGAGAACCTTGCGGTCAATGCCTTCATTCAAGTCGGGGCGGATTTCAAAGGTACGCGTCATCGCAGCTAACCGGCGGGCGAGTTCAAAAGGAGTGTTCAAAGCGGCGAGCGCTGACATCCGACATCCCAGCACTTTTTAGCTGCGTGAATAATTGGCGCCAAAATAGTATCGGCAGCCAACGCAAAAAATGAAGGCCTGAAGGAATGGCTCGCGATACCTTTTGGAAGGTGAATTCCCGCGAGCCCGGCGAGAGTCTCAGGCAGTTTCGGTGACGTTGAGAATGGTCAGCAGTGATTGGGCATGCTCGGCAGCTTCAAGACCCAGACTGGTCAGGTAACCACCATCGAACTGAGTGATCAGCCCTTTATCGAACAAGCGCTGTGCGGCGGCGATCGCTTTGGGAGCTGCTATGTGATGGACTTTGAGGCCCTCAAGGGTATTGCCCAGATTGAACAGTGCGAGGATTTCCAGTTCGGCAACCAACTCAGGGGTATACGACATAGACACTCCAGACATTTCCAGTGATGCGCCGCTCTGGTGTTTGGGTCTGTCTTGAGTCAAGGCACAGGAACGAGCTGTCCTGCGCTTATTTGAGTTCTTGAGGACCCATAAAGCCGGCGTGGCGCGACAGCCCCGGGGGGTGATACGGCAGCGGGGCTTTTGCAGTGTAGACAGGGTGCAGAACTTTTGCAGCAGATCTTTAACCGGTTGTCATTTGGTCTCGGGAGGTAGCGTAGGAAGCGCTCGGAGTGCCTGTTCATACCATTCGGTATTGAAGGGCCGATCGTCTTCGAGCAGGGCATCAATTTCGACCGCTAGCACATGGGCCATCAATTGCAGAATCTCTTCACGCTCATAGCCCACCAACGTCAGCTTGTTGTAGGTCGCTTTGGCAGCCGGTGGGTTATCGCTTTCAATCTGGTTTTCGATGGCTTGGACCAAGGTCGACTCAGCAAACTCTTCTTCGTCGTCGTCAATAATGTCGGTTTTGTCGGTCATGCTGATTTCCTGAAAAAATAGCCACATACGGGCAACAACAATCGTCGGTAGGAGCGGTCTTGTTCGCGAAGCGGCGTACGTGATGCGACGCGGGCATCTTCGCCAACACGTTGGCTCTACAGGTTTAGCGGGAGGCCAGCAGTGCTTCGCCGCGAACCACTGCCGCTTTGACCTGCGTCGGCGCGGTGCCGCCGATGTGGTTGCGCGCGTTGACCGAGCCTTCGAGGGTCAGCACGGCGAACACATCCTGATCGATTTGATCGCTGAAGGTGCGCAGTTCTTCCAGGCTCATTTCGGCCAGGTCCTTGCCGCTTTCCACGCCATATTTCACCGCGTGGCCAACGATTTCGTGGCAGTCGCGAAACGGCAGGCCGCGACGCACCAGGTAATCGGCGAGGTCAGTGGCGGTGGAGAAACCACGTAAGGCCGCTTCGCGCATGATCGCGTGTTTGGGTTTGATCGCCGGAATCATGTCGGCAAACGCACGCAACGAATCGCGCAGGGTGTCGGCGGCGTCGAACAGCGGCTCCTTGTCTTCCTGATTGTCCTTGTTGTAGGCCAAAGGCTGGCCCTTCATCAAGGTCAGCAGGCCCATCAAGGCACCAAATACCCGGCCACTTTTGCCGCGTACCAGTTCTGGCACGTCAGGGTTTTTCTTTTGCGGCATGATCGAACTGCCTGTGCAGAAGCGATCTGGCAGGTCAATGAACTGAAACTGTGCGCTGGTCCACAACACCAGTTCTTCGGAGAAGCGCGACAAGTGCATCATCGCCACGCTGGCAGCCGAACAAAACTCGATGGCGAAGTCACGGTCGGAAACGCTGTCCAGTGAATTGCCGCCGACGGCATCAAAACCGAGCAGCTTGCACACAAGTTCACGATCAATCGGGTAAGTCGTACCCGCCAGTGCAGCGCTGCCCAGCGGCAAGCGATTGAGGCGTTTGCGGCAGTCGACCAGGCGTTCGTAATCGCGGCTGAGCATCTCGAACCACGCCAACATGTGGTGACCAAATGTCACCGGTTGCGCGGTTTGCAAGTGGGTGAAACCAGGCATGATGGTCTCGGCTTCGCGTTTAGCTTGCCCTAGCAGACCCTGCTGCAGGCGAGTGATCTCAGCCAGGATCAGGTCGATTTCATCGCGCAACCACAGGCGAATATCGGTCGCGACCTGGTCGTTACGGCTGCGTCCGGTGTGCAGCTTTTTGCCGGTGACGCCGATGCGGTCGGTCAAACGCGCTTCGATATTCATGTGCACATCTTCCAGATCGATGCGCCAGTCAAAGTTGCCGGCCTCGATTTCGGTCTGGATGTTGTTCAAGCCATCAATGATGGAGTCGCGTTCTGCGTCGGTCAGAACGCCGACGTGGGCCAGCATCGTTGCGTGGGCAATGGAGCCCATGATGTCGTGGCGATAGAGGCGTTGATCAAAAGTGACGGAGGCGGTGAAGCGGGCGACAAACGCGTCGACAGGTTCACTGAAGCGGCCGCCCCAGGACTGATTGGTCTTGTCGGTGCTCATGGATTCGCTCGATAGTCAGTTGTCTGGTATTTAAAAGTGGGAATGGCCGAGGTTGAGGCGGCGCTGGCGATAATAACAGGGTTGCTGTTTTTTTATTCCTGTGCAGCTTGCCGCTGAGTGTGGCGGCGCAGAGACTGAACCGATGCGAAATGAACGGTTGAAAACGGGTGCTGCACCAGTACCTGAAAAAGAATTTTTCTTGCCGGAACTGTGCGTGCCCCAAGCATTGTTGGTGCTGGTGGTACTGGCTGAGCTATTGGTCATGGTTCTGGTGTTGGTCGAGCCCATGGTTGCGGGGTTCAACTGGGTGCGACTGGCGCTGATTTCAATGTTTGTGCAGTGGATCGTTCTGCTTTCAGCCGCTGTGATGTGTGGTCTGCGTCCTTGGTTGGCGCGTTTGCCGGCAGGCGTCGCAGGTATGTTGTGTTGTGCATTGGTGGTGGGTTTGACCCTGGCATGCACGGCGGTGACAGAGTATTGCGAACTGGCAGGAACGGCGACGGTCGGAGTTAGGGTAGAGAGGTATTTTCGCTATGCGCTGATTGCGCTAATCATGTCGGCACTGATGTTGCGTTATTTTTATCTGCAGAGTCAGTGGCGCAAGCAGCAGCAAGCGGAATTGCGCGCCAGGATCGAATCACTGCAAGCTCGAATCCGGCCGCACTTTCTCTTCAATACGCTTAACAGTATCGCCAGCTTGGTCGCCAGCGACCCGATCAAGGCCGAGCAGGCGGTGTTGGATCTTTCCGATTTGTTTCGTGCGAGCCTCGCCAAACCTGGAAATCTTGTTACATGGCGTGACGAACTTGAATTGGCGAAACGTTATCTTTCGATTGAGCAATATCGTCTCGGCGAGCGTCTACAGTTGGACTGGGTGGTGAGTGCGATTCCGGACGACTTGCCAATTCCACAGCTAACCTTACAGCCGTTACTTGAAAACGCCTTGCTTTACGGCATTGCACCGAGGATTGAAGGCGGTGTAGTTCGGGTAGAAGCAACCTATAAAGAGGGGGAGTTCGTATTGTGCGTCAGCAATCCGTATGACGAAGTCGCCAAAAAGCAGACTTCCAACGGCACCCATCAGGCACTCGTGAACATTGGTGCGCGAATTGCGGCACTTTTTGGCCCGCGCGCCAGTCTGAGCGTGGAACGCCGTGACGGTCGTCACTTCACCTGTCTACGCTATCCTTGTGCGAGACTCACGCAGGAAGCCAAAGCAATATGAATGTCCTGATCGTTGATGACGAACCCCTGGCCCGTGAGCGACTGAGTCGCCTGGTCAGCGAACTCGAGGGCTACAGAGTCCTCGAACCCAGCGCTACCAATGGCGAAGAAGCCTTGGCGCTGATCGATAGCCTTAAACCGGATGTAGTGCTGCTCGATATCCGTATGCCGGGTCTGGACGGTCTGCAAGTCGCCGCAAAACTGTGCGAACGCGAGACGCCGCCCGCCGTAGTTTTCTGCACCGCCCACGACGAATTTGCGCTGGAGGCATTTCAGGTCAGCGCGGTGGGGTATTTGGTAAAACCGGTGCGCGCCGAGCATTTGCTTGAGGCGTTGAAGAAAGCTGAGCGTCCCAATCGCGTTCAACTGGCGGCCATGACCCGTCCTGCTGCTGAAACGGGCAGCGGTCCGCGCACCCATATCAGTGCACGGACCCGTAAGGGTATTGAGCTAATACCGCTGAATCAGGTGATATTTTTTATCGCCGATCACAAGTACGTGACCCTGCGCCATGAAGGCGGCGAGGTGCTGCTGGATGAGCCGCTCAAGGCGCTTGAAGATGAGTTCGGCGATCGATTTGTGCGCATCCATCGCAATGCGCTGGTCGCCCGCGATCGCATCGAGCGTCTGCAGCGTACGCCGTTGGGTCATTTTCAGCTGTTTCTGCGTGGTCTTAACGGCGACGCGCTGATCGTGAGCCGGCGCCATGTGGCAGGCGTGCGCAAAATGATGCAACAGCTATAGGTTTTGCGCGGGTTACACAATAAACCGTGTTGAGGCCTTGCCAACAAGTCGGCCCCTACAGAGGTTCGCATATCTGTAGGCGCTAACTTCTGAGCCAGGTCAGGCCCGCGAGTGCGCACAGCTGTTATTATCCGTCGCATCTATTCAAGTACGGATCGATCCATGTCCATTCGCGAAATTCGCATCGCTACCCGCAAAAGTGCGTTGGCCTTATGGCAGGCCGAATACGTCAAAGCCCGTCTGGAAGAATCCCATCCGGGATTGATCGTGACGTTGGTGCCCATGGTCAGCCGTGCTGACAAGTTGCTCGACTCGCCCTTGTCCAAAATTGGTGGCAAGGGATTGTTCGTCAAGGAGCTGGAAACAGCCATGCTTGAGGGCAACGCCGATATCGCCGTGCACTCGATGAAAGACGTTCCGATGGACTTCCCTGAGGGCCTGGGTCTGTTCTGCATCTGCGAGCGTGAAGATGCCCGCGACGCGTTTGTTTCCAACACCTTCGCCAGTCTGGATAGGTTGCCTGCGGGCAGCGTTGTCGGCACATCGAGCTTGCGTCGTCAGGCGCAACTGCTGTCACGACGGCCAGACCTGCAGATTCGTTTCCTGCGCGGTAACGTCAACACCCGCTTGGCAAAACTGGATGCGGGTGAGTACGACGCGATTATTCTTGCGGCGGCTGGCTTGATTCGATTGGGCTTTGAAGGGCGTATCACTGCGCCAATAAGTATCGAAGACGGATTACCGTCAGGTGGTCAAGGCGCGGTGGCAATCGAATGCCGCACGGCTGATAGCGAAATTCAAGCCTTGCTCGCGCCTCTCAATCACGCTGATACCTCGGTGCGGGTGACCGCAGAACGAGCGTTGAACAAGCACCTAAATGGGGGCTGCCAAGTGCCCATCGCCTGTTACGCGGTGCTGGAAGGTGAGCAGATCTGGCTGCGCGCAATGGTCGGCGATCCAGAAGGCGGCCTTCTTCTAAACGCGGATGCCCGCGGCCCTCGGGCTAACCCTGAAGCATTGGGTGTCCAGGTTGCCGAAGCGTTGTTGGCCCAAGGTGCACAAGCTATCTTGCAAAAAGTCTACGGCGAGGCGGGCGCAGAGTGACGGGTTGGCGACTGCTGCTGACGCGTCCCGCGCAGGAGTCAGCCGCGCTGGCGACTTTGCTGAGTGACGTTGGCGTCTATAGCAGCAGCCTGCCTTTGCTGGACATTGAACCGTTGGCACTCACCGGTGCGCAGCGCTCAATGATTTTCGATCTGGACCTCTATTCCGTTGTCATCGTCGTCAGCAAGCCGGCTGCACGTTTGGGTTTGGCGTTGATTGACGAAATATGGCCGCAACCGCCCATTCAGCAGTGGTTCACTGTCGGCGCTGCAACGGCGCATATTCTGCAAGACTATGGCCTGGACGTCGCCTATCCCGAGGGCGGTGATGACAGCGAAGCCTTGCTCGCATTGGCGCCGTTGCAGGAAGCCATGGCCTTGCCTGGCGCGCGGGTATTAATCCTGCGCGGCGAAGGTGGCCGGGAACTGCTGGCCGACCGATTACGTGCGCTAGGTGCCAGTGTCGATTATCTTCCCTTGTATCGGCGCACCTTACCCAATTACGCCGCGTCTGAGCTGCCACGCCGTATCGAAGCGGAACGCTTGAACGGTGTGGTGGTCAGCAGTGGACAGGGTTTTGAACACTTGCGCGTATTGGCGGGCGATGCTTGGTCGGATGTGGCACGGTTACCTTTGTTTGTACCGAGTCCCCGGGTCGCTGAATTGGCGTCAGCGGCGGGGGCTCAGACAGTTATTGATTGTCGCGGCGCTAATGCCGCGGCTTTGCTGGCGGCGTTACGGGCTCAGCCTGAACCTGCCCTCCAGGCGTAGCGATGATGACCTCATTCAGAGCAGCGTCGTCTTCGATGTGATGTGCGCCCTAATGCAAAGGATGGATACGTGAGCGAAACAGTCTTGCCCATAGAACAATTTGAACCGGTGATTGAAGCGTCTGCGCCAACCCCGAACACTCCCTCGAAAAACCGTGGCGGCGGTCTGGTGATCCTGGCGTTGCTGCTGGGTGTGGCTGGCATCGCCGTGGGTGGCTGGGGGGTGTGGCAGGTGCGCAGCCTCCAAGCAGGTCATCAGCAGCAGTTGACCCAATTACAGGACATAGGCACACAGACGCAAACGCTGAAACAGAGCGAGCAGCAATTGGCCACACGTCTGGCGCAATTACCACCTCCGACAGAGCTGGAAGAGCGTCGGCGTCTGGTTGCGCAGCTTCAGGGCGATCAGCAGCGATTGAGTGAGCGTCTGGAGACCGTGCTGGGTGCAAGCCGCCAGGATTGGCGATTGGCCGAGGCCGAGCATTTATTGCGTTTGGCCAGCCTGCGCTTGTCGGCGTTGCAGGATATCAACAGCGCGTTGGCCTTGGTTCAGGGTGCCGATCAGATTCTGCAAGAGCAGGACGACCCAGGTTCGTTTGCCGCCCGCGAGCAATTGGCTAAAAGTCTCGCCGCATTGCGCAGCGTTGAGCAACCGGATCGTACCGGACTGTTCTTGCAGCTGGGGGCCTTGCGGGATCAAGTTGCTCAGCTCAACACCTTGGCGCCGGAGTATCAGGACAAAGGTGAGTCATTGCTCGGCTTGACCGCTGCCGGTGACGCCACCGACAGCCATTGGGCCCAATGGTGGGATCAGATCTCCCATTACATCCGTATCGATTTCAATGCCGACAAAAACATCCGTCCGCTGTTGGCCGGGCAGAGCCTCACACAGGTTCGGCTGGCCTTGAGTCTGACGCTGGAACAGGCGCAATGGGCCGCGCTGAATGGCGAACCCAAGGTTTATGCCCAAGCCATCGGCGAGGCGCGCGATGTCCTGCAAAACAACTTCAACAAGGACAACCCACAAAGCAAAGTGCTCGATGAGCGTCTGCAAGCCCTGACAACGCAACCGGTGTCAGTGGTCACCCCTGATTTGGCGCAAAGCCTGAGTTCGGTGCAGGCCTACCTTGAGCGACGGCACCTCGCTGCAGACAAACCTGCCGCGCAAGCCAAGCAGGAGACCAGCCCATGAAACGTGTGTACCTGATCCTGTTTGCGGTGATCGTCGTCGCGGCGCTGATCGGAGTCGCCATTTCCGAGCACTCGGGCTACGTATTGATTGCCTATCAAAACTTCCGCTACGAATCGAGCCTGTGGGCGACGTTGGGTTTACTGCTGGTTATTTGGCTGGCGGTGTTTGCCGTTCGGGTTCTATTAAGCCTGGTAACAACCTCCAGTGGCGTGGTCAATCCATGGTCACGGCGCAACCGTAGTCGTCGAGTGCAGCAGGCTATTGAGCAAGGTCAATTGGACCTTGCTGAAGGCCGCTGGGCCAACGCGCACCGTCATTTGCAACGAGCGGCTGAAGCTGAGCGTCAACCGCTGCTGTACTACCTTGGCGCAGCGCGTGCGGCGAATGAACTCGGTCGCTACGAAGACTGTGACAGCCTGCTTGAGCGTGCACTGGAACGACAGCCACACGCCGAACTGGCCATTGCGTTAAGTCACGCGCAGTTGCAATTGGACCGTGGAGACAACGTCGGCGCTCGGGCGACGCTGGAAGCCATGCATGAGCGTCACCCTCATAACCCGCAGGTCTTGCGCCAACTGCAGCGGCTGTATCAGCAGCAAAGCGACTGGGCAGCGCTGATTCGGCTGATGCCTGAGTTGCGCAAAGACAAGGTGCTGCCGGCGGCAGACCTGGTTGAGCTGGAACGCCGGGCCTGGGGCGAAAACCTGACGCTCGCCGCGCATCGTGAGCAGGAAGGCGAAGCAGGACTCCAGTCGCTCAACAACGCCTGGAAGCAGCTTTCTTCCGCCCAACGGCAAGAGCCGCCCTTGGTGCTGGCTTATGCCGAGCAACTTCGCCAACTGGGCGCCGACGGCGAAGCAGAGGAAGTGTTGCGAGGGGCCGTCAAACGCGATTACAACAGCCACTTGGCGCGCTTCTACGGATTATTGCGCGGTAATGACCCTGCTCGGCAGTTACAAACTGCCGAAGGCTGGCTCAAGCAGCACCCTGCCGATCCGAGCCTGTTGTTGACACTCGGGCGTCTATGCCTGCAAAGCAGTTTGTGGGGTAAAGCACGGGATTATTTGGAAGACAGCTTACGCTTGCAGCGTAACCCTGAGGCGTGCGCTGAGTTGGCGAGACTCTTGGCGCAATTGGGCGAAACCGACCGCAGTAATGAATTGTTCCAGGAAGGTCTTGGGCTGCTTGATGAGCGTTTGCTGGCAAGGCCACTTCCCGTGTTGGCGAGGGCGTAACAGGTTCGCGGGTCTCATGAATGCGGCCCGCCACGTCCCGTGATGGCTAAGCTTATTACCCGATTTGTAGGACTGTTCCTATCGGTGAGTAGCCGAAAAGAACGGTTTCCTTTTTTCGCAATAAAGTCCTACCCGTCGCGTCATTAGGGCCCTACGGCATTGCAGACGTATCGGCCCGTTGCTGCCTTGAAACGTTCAGATGCTTTCTCTACCGTAGGTGCCCTCGCATTCTGTAACGGATCTGCCATGCAACTGGCCCGCTCGCGTCCCCTGTTTTTCCTGGCTTTCATCGCCTGTGCGTTTGTTATCTGTATGGCGCTGTATCTGGAGTATGAAGAGGGGCTAACACCCTGTGCTTTATGCATCCTGCAACGCATCTTTGTGGTCGCTTTCGGCATCATGTCGTTGGTTGCTTACTTGCATGCGCCTGGTCAGCTCGTTTGGCGGATTTACTCTTCGATGCTGCTGCTGTTTGCTCTGGCGGGCGCCGTGACGGCGGGACGTCAGGTGTGGTTGCAAACGCTGCCCCCTCAAGACTTATTGTCATGCGTGCCTGGTTTCGAATATTTGTTTGAAACGATGGCTGTCAACGAAGCCATATCGCGCCTTTTCATGGGCGGCATCAATTGCGATGAGGTCAGCTGGACGCTGCTTGAGATGAGTGTTCCCGAATGGAGTTTGCTGGCATTTGCCGGCTTGATTATGTTCGCGACCTATCAGTTGTTCCAGCGTGAGCCTGCCCGTCTGGACCCTGAATAATCGGATCTTCACGCCCGCCCGGATTAAACACTTGTATGAACTTTCTCTCCTGCGTACCTTGATGGGGTTGGTGTGCGGGCATAATCTGGTCCGCACGCGTTATCGGAAATATGCCGTTTTTGTAGCTTCATCAGGCCCGTCTCTTACCCAGAGGCGTACTAGAAGTCTGGGGAGCGGTGCAGAGCCGCATGACCCTGAAGGGAAGAGAGAACATCATGCTGGAAAGTTGCAAAAATGCTCAGGAGCGCTGGGGTGGGGTTCATAAGCTGATTGATCGCTGGCTTGAAGACCGCCAAAAGCTTGTACGTGACTACGACGCGCTCGGCGATACGCCGGTAGCTCTGGCCGCAGACCGCGAAGCCCTTCAAGACTTCTGCAGAGTGTTGGTCGATTACGTTTCGGCTGGGCATTTTGAAGTCTATGAACAATTGACCAGTGAAGCGAAAGCCTTCAATGATGAGCGCGGCCTGGACTTGGCCAAGCAAATCTACCCGCGAATCGACGTCATCACCGAGTTCGCGCTGGCCTTCAACGACCGCTGTGACAAAGGTGACTGCTCTGATGCTGATCTCGTTGCCGCAGAGTTCAAGAAGCTGGGCAACATGCTCCATGAACGCTTCGAACTCGAAGATTGCTTGATCGAAGTGCTGCACAATTCCCACAAAACGCCTGACGCTGCCCAGGCCTGATACCTGCAATTTCCGGGCGCGCTTCCTGCGCCCCGGATGTTGAAGGTCCGCCCGACGGATGTGTTATCGGGCAACGTCCAGCAATTCAATCTCGAATACCAGCGGTGTGTACGGGTCGATAAGATCACCCGCACCTTCGGCGCCATACGCTTGGGCGGACGGAATCACCAGTCGCCATTTCGCCCCCACCTGCATCCCCTGTAGAGCACTGGTCCAGCCAGCGATCACGCTGTCCAGGCGAAACCATTGTGGCTGAGTGTTTTGATCGAAGATGGTCCCATCAGGCAGTCGGCCCACGTAACGTACTTGCACACGATCCGATGCGGTGGGTTTCACCCCGGTGCCTGCCTTAAGCTCAGTCATCAACACGCCGTCTGCGAGTACCTGAACACCCGGTTTGGCTTTTTCGAGCGCCAGGAAACGCTGTTCAGTGCTCATAGCTGCTTCGCTTTGTGGCTCCGGCGCAGGCGCCTCTTCGGACTGCGTTACTGCGGCGTCGTGATCCCGGAGAATCTGTTCGATGCGTTCGTCTTTGAGCGCCAGCGGTTTGCCCTGATAGGCTTGCTGCAGGCCATCGATCAACGCCTGAATCTGCAGGTCAGGCACTTCCTGGCGAAGTCGCTGGCCGAGGCTCGCTCCGAGGCTATACGCGAGATCATGATCGCTCGCGGGAGCGGCAGTTTCGGCAGCTTGAGCGAGCGGTAGCAGAAGAAACAGAGACATTAATAGGTAGCGCGACATGGTCCACTCCAGCCTGGGGAGCGGCGATTATGCCAGCGCAGACGCCGTGACGCTGCCTCGCGTGAAAGGGAATTTCACGGAACTGTCATGGGTACTGCTCTCAATCAGTTCGGCGCTGTGCAAACGATGGCATGTTGTTGCTGTCAACATCACCTAGCGGCGTGTCATGCAGAGGTCTAGTATGAGCCCCAATCAAGCCAGCCAGGAGGTTAGTCATGTCGGCGAAAAAGAAGTCAGTAGAAGCCAAATTAGTACATACGCCGTTGCATTTGCTTCAACAGCTTTCGAACAGTCTGCTCGAACATTTGGAAAACGCCTGCTCCCAAGCAATGACCGAAGCTGAAAAAATGCTCGCGAAATTGGAAAAGCAGCGCGGCAAAGCCCAGGAAAAACTGCACAACGCCCGTATCAAGTTGCAAGATGCCGCCACTGCCGGAAAAGCCAAGGCACAAGCTAAAGCCAAGCAGGGCGTGTCCGAACTCGAAGAGCTGCTCGACGCGCTCAAGTCCCGTCAGACCGAAACCCGCACCTACATTCTGCAACTCAAGCGTGATGCTCAAGAAAGCCTGAAACTGGCCCAGGGCATCGGTCGTGTAAAAGACGCAGCGGGCAAGACATTGAGCCTGCGCGCAGCTAAGCCAGTGGCGGTTAAAGCCCCTGCTCCGGTTGTTGCCGCCAAGCCTGCTAAAGCGGCTGCCGCCAAAGTACCTGCTGCCAAGCCGGTGGCGAAAGCCGCTGTCGCCAAGCCTGCTGCGAAAGCCGCTTCGAAAGCGCCAGTTGCAGCAAGCGGTGCTAAGTCTGCGGTGACCAAAGCGCCGGCTAAAGCAGCTGTCGCCAAACCCGCTGCAAAACCTGCGGTTAAGCCGGCAGCAAAAGCGCCTGCTAAAGCACCGGTTAAAGTGGCTGCCGCCAAAGCCCCGGCCAAGTCCGCCGCAAAACCAGCCGCTAAACCTGCGCCAGTGAAAGCCGCCGCGAAATCGGCCGCCAAGCCAGCGGTTAAGCCGGCAACCCCGCCAGCCTCCACCGCCTCGACTGCAGCCGCTCCTGCGGCGTCAACTCCAGCGGTAACGGCAACGCCTGCTACCCCAACCAGCGCTTCTTAACGCTGGTCCACCGCGACGCGCAGCACCCGCAGCGCGTCGCGGTTTTCTCTGGCTGCGTCGGCGGCAAGCCCCTCCAGCCAAGCGACTAGATCCTCAGCAACACCCACTGGCCAACCCTGAGTCAGTATTTCCAGTCGCGCCAACAACGTGCGCTCGGCGTCCAGTTCCAGACCCTTTACCTGCTGCCGCAGGGCTCCCCATTCAGCATCATCGGCCGCCGCCATTCGCCATTGCGTGCGCAATGCCCTGAGCGGTTGCACCACCGCGTCGTGCCAAGGCGTGGCCAATTGTCTGATTTCGCTCAAACGCTCAACCGAGCAAATCACTCCGCGTTGCCCTAACCATGCGCCACATATCAGCGTGCAAACATTGGCCCCGCTGGCTTGCAGGCGCAAACAGGCCTGTTCAACGCCCGGTTGGGTATAGAGATTGAAGGTGAAACTCCACAGATCAGAAGGCATAGTCATCTACTTGTTTCGGACGAAGCTGGTAGACTCCGCCGCCATTATGATTCGACTTCAAAACCTAACTTTACAGCGTGGCCCGCAACGTCTGCTAGAAGACGCCGAGTTAACGCTGCACGCCGGCCATAAAGCCGGTTTGATCGGTGCCAATGGCGCCGGAAAATCCAGCCTGTTCGCTTTGATGCGGGGTGAATTGACCCCCGACTCTGGTGATTGCCTGCTGCCCGCCGATTGGCGCATCGCACACATGCGCCAGGAGATCGAGACCCTCGAACGCCTGGCGGTGGATTATGTGCTCGACGGGGACTTGCGTCTGCGTCAGGCACAAAGCGATTTGGCCGCCGCCGAGTTGGCTCAGGACGGCTCCGCTCAAGCACGGTTTCACGCCGAGCTGGACGCTGCCGATGGCTACACGGCTGACGCCCGCGCCCGCAAGTTGCTCGCCGGCCTGGGCTTCACCAACGAACAGATGGATCGACAGGTCGGAGACTTTTCCGGCGGCTGGCGGATGCGTCTGAACCTGGCCCAGGCACTGATGTGCCCATCGGACCTGTTGCTGCTCGATGAGCCCACCAACCACTTGGACCTCGATGCCATTCTTTGGCTTGAGGACTGGCTCAAGAGCTACACCGGCACCTTGCTGTTGATCTCCCACGACCGGGATTTCCTCGACGCAGTGGTTGATCACATCGCCCACGTCGAACAGAAAAAAATCATTCTCTATCGTGGCGGCTATAGCGCTTTCGAGCGCGCCCGAGCTGAACGTCTGGCCCAGCAGCAGCAGGCGTACGACAAGCAGCAAGTGGCACGCGCTCACATGGAGAAATTCATTGCGCGCTTCAGGGCCCAGGCGACCAAAGCTCGTCAGGCTCAAAGCCGGATGAAAGCCCTTGAACGCATGGAGGAGCTGTCGGCGGCCCACGTCGACTCGCCGTTTGACTTCACCTTCCGTGAGTCCGACAAAATCTCCAGTCCGCTGCTGGATATGTCCGATGCCCGTTTGGGTTATGGCGAAAGAGCCGTACTGGAAAAGGTCAAATTACAGCTGACACCGGGCGCCCGGATCGGTTTGCTGGGCCCCAACGGTGCGGGTAAATCGACCCTGATCAAAAACCTCGCCGGTGAGCTTGAGCCGTTAAGTGGTCGATTGGTTCGTGGCGAAAACCTGATCGTGGGCTATTTTGCCCAGCATCAGTTGGACTCCCTCGATTCCAAAGCTAGCCCATTGCTGCACTTGCAACGTATCGCGCCCACCGAGCGTGAACAGACCTTGCGTGACTTCCTCGGGGGTTTCGACTTCCGGGGGCCGCGCCTGGACGAGCCGGTATTGAATTTTTCCGGTGGCGAAAAAGCACGATTGGCCTTGGCGTTGATCGCCTGGGGCAAGCCGAACCTGCTGCTGCTCGACGAACCAACCAATCACTTGGACCTGGAAATGCGCCTGGCACTGACCATGGCCCTTCAAGAGTTCAGTGGCGCGGTGTTGGTGGTTTCTCACGACCGACACCTGCTCAAGAGCACCACCGACGACTTCTTGCTGGTGGCTGATGGTCTGGTGCAGACCTTCGACGGCGACCTTGAAGATTACGCTCGCTGGCTGGTGGACTATCGTCTGCGCAATGCACCGGTTAACAACACGCCGGTCAACCCTGATAAGACCGACAAAAAAGCCCAACGCCAACAAGCGGCGGCCTTGCGTCAACAGCTGGCGCCGCACAAGCGCGAGGCCGACAAGCTCGAACGCGACCTCGGTACGCTGCATGAAAAGTTGTCCACGGTCGAAGCGGGACTGGCCGATAGCACAAACTACGACGCGGCGAACAAAGATAAGCTGCGCGACTTGTTGGCGGATCAGGCAAAGCTGAAAATTCGCGAAGCAGAATTGGAAGAAACCTGGATGGAAGCGCTGGAACTGCTGGAAAGCATGCAAGCGGAGCTGGAAGCGCTATCCTCTTAGCCGCGTTCAAAATTCCCGAGGTGAGTGATGTTGCTTGAAACGTGGCTGGCGTTCTTCGCCGCTTGTTGGGTCATCAGCTTGTCTCCAGGTGCGGGCGCCATTGCGTCAATGTCTTGTGGTTTGCGTTACGGCTTTTGGCGCGGTTACTGGAACGCCCTCGGTCTGCAAGTCGCCTTGGTGCTGCAAATCGCGATTGTCGCCGCAGGGCTGGGCGCTGTTCTTGCCACGTCGGCGTTGGCGTTCAGTTTGATCAAATGGTTTGGCGTCTTTTACCTGGTGTACCTCGCCGTCAAACAATGGCGTGCGCTGGCGATGGACTTGGCTGCCGATGATGCAGTTCGCCCAATCGGTCGACCACTCAGTTTGGTGATGCGCGGATTTCTGGTGAACATCAGCAACCCGAAAGCGCTGGTATTCATGCTGGCTATCCTGCCGCAGTTCATCGACCCACTTCGGCCTTTGCTCGCGCAATACCTGATCATCGCCGTGACCATGGTCGCGGTGGATTTGACCGTCATGGCGGGGTATACCGGCTTGGCTTCGCGGGTATTAAGGTTGTTGCGCACGCCTAAACAACAACGCCGGATGAACCGCACCTTCGCCGGATTGTTCGTGGGCGCTGCGGCATTTTTGGCAACGATCCATCGCGCAACGGTTTGACCCGCTGACATGTGCGGGCGTCTGTAGCCGCCCGCGTGTTGGCGAAGGCCCTTCGGACCTATCGCAGCCGTCGGCAGCGCCTACGAATGTGCGAACAGCGACATCCGTGGGACCGAATTTATTCGGGAAGGCACCGGTTCAAACAGCGCAGCCTCCCGCTGAATATCGCAATCCCTGTAGGAGGGTCCGCCACGTCTTCGACGCTGCGCTGTCGCGCAGCAAACTGGTTGGCACTTTGTGTGGTTTGAGGTTGCAGCGTGTCAGGACAGAAGCCTTTCCGAATAAATTCGGTCCCACGGTTTTTGGCGCTGCACAGATTTCTGTAGGAGCTGCCGAAGGCTGCGATAGGTCCGAAGGACCTTCGCCAACAAGTTGGCTCTAGAGATAGTCGCCCGCTTATAGACCGCCTGTGAATTGAATATCAAATTGCGCAAAGAGGCCCCGTGAAACCATGCGGCCGAACGCAGGTGTTGCGCAGGGGAGTGACGAGGTAAGGATGCCGAGTAAGCCGTGCGCGGCCAGGGACGGCCGCTCACGGCGCCCAGAAATCAGCGCAATATCGTCGGCGCTTCATCCCGGGGCAAGTTGTTGCGTGGCGACGGCGTTTCGCTGCTGCCATTGAAGCCCATCAGTTGTTCTTTCAATTGCCGAGCAACGTCTAGGCCGATGGATTTCGATACGTCCCGGACCACATGCCCGCGATTAAGCGTGACGTGCTGGTCATAACCATTGACCAGTTTGGTGTCTTGACCTTCGCCCATGGCGGTGAAGGCCGAGGTGATCTCGAAGGTACGGGTGTTGATCAGGCTGAAGCTGCCCACCAATGTCAGCCCCAAGACCGCCGTATGGCTGTCGGTATTGGCCAGCGCGGAGATGTCCTGGCGGAAATCGATGTCGGACACCGTGCCAAATAGCACGAAATCTGCGCCTTTGAAGTTGCCGTTTTTGATCCGTTTGATCACGTCATAAACGTCTTCTTGGGACTTGGCGGTGTAGGGCGTGCCCTGAACCAGTTGGAACATCCCTGACTTCAAAATCTCGCCCTTGATGTCGCCGCTGAATTTCCGTAGCTCGCCCTGTTCGATGTAGCTGGTGCTGCTTTCGTACTCGTTGTAACTCGCCGAACCGCTGGCTTGATAGGCGTTGGCCTGGACATTGGTTTGCGCGGAAACGGTATGAATGTACTGCTCCACTCGCTGCTCGAACGCCAAATCAGTGACAGCGATTTTTGGGGCTGCCTGCACGCCAACGGCGCAGATCAAGCCGAGAATGCCAATCCATGCACGCATTGTTTAACGCTCCGTGGTTTTGCGGATTTCTTTTTCGTCCATCCATTCGGCCAAACCGCTGTCAACGTCGACCAATTGCAGGCTGAACTTATAAAACACGTCTTTGACGTCGCTGCTGCGTTTGACGATCGAGCTGATCGAGCCTTCCAAGCGGTATTTGGCGGCGACCATGTTCCCAGTCTTGTTGACCGTCGATGGCTTATACAAACCGCTCTGGTTTTGCAGCTTGAGCTGATCGACCTGGCTTTGCATGTCGGTGTTGTCGCTGGCGAAGCGGGCGGTACCGGTTTTCATCAGCTGGGTCTTGATCGATGTCGTGATCTCGCGGGTATCGATGTACTCGCTGGTTTTGTTCTTCACGTCGTACACCTGCACCACTGGGCGACCTTGCAGAACGCCGGACTGTGCCAAGGAACGGGTCATGCTTTCAGCGATGGTTTGCAGGTCGGTGGAGCCGAACTCGTTGGTCACCAACTCGACAGCCTTGGTGTCGCCGTAGCTGATGTTTTTCCCGCCGAGAACCGGAGAGTTAGAGGCGCAGCCGCCGATCAGCAACGCAGCAAGGGCAACCAGTGAAAAGCGTGCAAGAAGCATCGTAGGACTCTCTGGGGTGGATCGAGCTAATAGGGGTTCTTTGTTCAAGGCGTTTTCACTTCGATCCGGAAATCAGTGGCCCTGGGCACGGGGGCGATGCTGGTCAGGAAGCTGGTTTGCGAACCGTACAAGGTCAGGCTTTTCCAGGTTTCTTCATCGGCCACAGGGAAACCGTCGTTGCCCAGCCAGGCGAAGCGGTAATACAGCGTTGTGTTGCTGGAGCTGGTGTTGCTCAGCGCTGCTTTAACGGTAAGAAAACCGTTCTCGCGGGCGACGCGCATAGCGCCGACGTCGATGTCTTTCAGTTTGCCCATGGCCATTACTTTACTGGCGGCACTCCCCGGCGCTGGCGCAGGTGGCGGCGTGGCGCAACCGATCAGCAAAGCAGCAGCCATCAGGCCAAAAATCTTGATGCGCATACAGGCGCTCCTTTTAAGGTTGTTTGATGCTGGCCAGCGCTTGCGGCGTGTCTGTTGGGACGACGTGCGAGGCCAAGCCGCTGGTGTAAACCTGAGTGCCGATCACCCGGAGGGCGATGACCTGGTAGCGCTGATCGATTTTTATCTGTACTTGTCGGCCACCCTGAGCTGCCGGCAGGCTGATTTGGTGATCGCCCTGTTTCAGGCGCAAGCGCACCACTTGAGTGGTATCAGGCAAGGTGCGCCAGGTGCGGGTGTCCGCGCCTTCGGTTACGGCGGAGGCGATACCCAGTACCAGTCCCGCCATCGGGCTGGCTTTGTTCAATTGGGCTTGAGCAACGCTACGGCTAATGGCACGCACGGAAGTGCGCAGGATGATCCCAGGCATGTCGTCACGCAGCGCACGACGCGACATCGCGGCGGTGCTGTTGAGCAGCGTCAGATTGAGTGGTTGGCCATCGAGCCCAATTTGGCTGAACGCGGCGGTCGAAAGGTCCGGCTTGATGATCGGAAATGACAGAGCCGTGATCACCAGACCGTTGTTGATCGGCAAGGGTAGTGGGATACGGACCGAGTCGCGGGCTGGGGCGAATCCACTTTGCACTACGATCAGAACGTCGCTGTCGGTGCTGGCGGCGCTGTCGAGATTAAGCAGGGCTTGGTCGAGCAGCGCAGTATGAGGCCGCAGTTCGGCGGCTTGACGATAACCGGGTGCGGCGAGGCCTCGTTCTCCCAGTGCTTCGTAGACGTAGCCCGCCAGGTAATGACTGAATGCGCTCTGATAGCTGTTCTTCAGGCCGACAACGTCCGGCGCATTCAAGCTTTCTACCGGGTAGCCCTTAAGGTCTTTGAACTCGGTTTTGACGCCGCGCGCTTGGGCGTCTTGTTCACTCTTGGCGTATTCCTTGTCGCGCAACTCGGCGATCACGGCCTCACGTTCGTGGGTCTTCTTGATCTCAGTGCGGGCTGCATCGAAGTCGTTTTGGGCTAGCAGATTGAGCGCCATCTGAGTGGTCAACATGACTTTTTCGTAGTCGTAGCCTTCGTAACGGCGGACTTTGTCGTTGACCAAGTAGCTACCGAACTGGCTCAGGTACTTATCGGTATCGAGTTTGACCGACTCTTCCCAGGCGAACACCACACGGTCGGCTGCGTGCCAAGCCGTTTGACTGCCCGCTAGATCGCCCTTAGAACGCAGCAACTCGCCTTTTTCGAAGTAATACAACAAGTCTTTATCTTCGCCGGTGTTGTTCTTTTCCAGCGTCAAGAGCGCGCCATCAACGTTGCCGGTGGCCAGTTGTTGGTTGGTTTCTTTGAGTTCGGTGTCGTAGCTACGGAAGGCGGCGCAGCCAGCCAGTTGCATCATGGCGATTAACGCCAACGCAGTCTTTGCACGAAATGCCATGAGTTCTGTTCATCCCTGAAGGACAACCGGCATAGAAGTGCCGATTGGAAAAGACATTTTGGTGCGGGGCCGGAGTATAGGCTTCGGTGCTGGCAAAACAATGGCTTAATAACAGTATTGGTAATGCTTTTGGGTGCGGCACATACTCGCACTCTCCATTTGGAAGTACCGTATGCGCGTTTGGATAGATGCCGATGCCTGCCCTAGGCCAGCGAAAGATCAGGTCATCAAGTTCGCCTTGAAGCGTCAGTTTGAGGTGCTACTGGTGGCGGGGCAAAGCCAGATCAAGCCGAGTTACAGCTGCGTTAAATTGATCGTGGTCCCTAGCGGGCCGGACGCGGCAGACGATTATCTGGTCGAACACTCCGTGCCTGGAGATCTGGTGATCTGTAGCGACGTGCCGTTAGCGGATCGCCTGATCAAAAAGGGTGTCGCCGCGCTGGACCCTCGGGGTCGCGAGTTCGACCCGCAGAACATGGGCGACCGTCTGGCGGTACGAAATTTGTTCACCGACCTGCGTGATCAAGGCCAGATGAGCGGCGGCCCGGCACCCCATGGCGACCGCGAAAAACAGGCGTTTGCCAATGCGCTGGACAGGATACTTACTCGGTTGTCGAGACCTCTGTAAGAGCCAACTTGTCGGCGAAAGCGTGATGCGGTGAAACTGAAAAACACCGCTTCGCTAACAGATTGGCTCTTATAAAGTTGCGGTTTCTTCGCGGTCCTGCATCAGTTCAATCACCCGGTCGACCAATTTGTTAATGCCTGACGCCGCCTCACTGATTGACTGGGCGATCATGTAGGCCGGGGTGCTGACCAGTTTGCGTGCATGGTCTTCAACGATTTCGCCGACGGTGCATTCCTTGTGGTTGCCGCCCATTTTGCCGATAGCTTTGGCGGTTGCTGGATCGTTACCAACGGTGCAGGTAACGCCAGGGCCATAGATTTTCGCCGCTAGGGCAGGGGACACGCAGATCAACCCCACCGGCTTACGCGATTCGGCAAACGCTTCGGCCAGCATCAATAAGTCGGGATCAAGACTGCAATTAGCGCCTTCGACGGCGAAGTTGGACAGGTTCTTGGCGGCGCCGAAGCCACCCGGAATAATGAGTGCGTCAAACTCATCGGCGTCTGCTTCACGGATATCCTTGATCGCGCCACGGGCGATGCGGGCGGACTCGACGAGCACGTTACGCGACTCAGGCATTTCCTCCCCGGTCAGGTGATTGATTACGTGGTGCTGCGCGATGTTGGGGGCGAAACATTGCACCTCTACGCCGCGTTGGTCCAGCCGCAGGAGGGTAAGGACGCTCTCGTGGATCTCGGCTCCGTCCTGGACGCCGCAGCCCGAAAGAATAACCGCCACTTTTTTTTGCATGGGTTTGCTCCTGTTGAGGGCACCGATGGAGTCATCCATACGCCGACCGGTTGCTGAGTTGTCCGACAAGAATGTCGTTAAATGTCCACTAATTTGTCATTCGCTGCCATAGGGTTTTTGCCAAACCCGACCTAATCTTTGGTGATCGGTCCCATAAGTGCTACCCCATGAATTTCATTTTGTACGCCGTTCCATTCTTCTTTGTGTTGATCGCCGTGGAGCTGCTGACTGAACGTTGGCGCAAGGTGAATACCTATCGCCTGTCGGATTCCATCAACAGCCTGAGCACTGGCGTGTTGTCCACCACCACCGGATTGCTGACCAAAGGCGTCGGCTTGATGACGTACGCCTTTGCGCTCGATCACCTGGCGCTGTTGCGGCTTTCGCCAGACAGCGTTTGGGTGTGGGTCTTCGCGTTTGTGCTGTATGACCTCTGTTATTACTGGTTGCACCGAATGGGCCACGAGCGAAACGTGCTGTGGGCAGCGCATTGCGTTCATCACCAAAGCGAGGACTACAACCTCTCCACCGCATTGCGCCAGACCAGTACCGGTTTTCTGCTGAGCTGGATTTTCTACCTGCCGCTGGCACTGGTGGGCGTTCCCCTGCTGGTCTTTATCAGCGTAGCAGCGCTCAATTTGCTGTATCAATTCTGGGTCCACACTCGCCATATTCCGAAGTTGGGCTGGTTGGAATGGGTGGAATGGGTGTTCGTCACCCCCTCCAATCACCGCGCCCATCATGCACAGAACGCTATTTACATCGATCGCAATTACGGCGGAGTGTTCATTGTGTGGGACCGACTGTTTGGCTCGTTTCAGGAGGAATTGGACAGCAATCCGCCGATTTTCGGGGTAACTACGCCGCTGGCGAGCTGGAATCCGTTATGGGCCAATCTGCAGTTTTATGCGCAATTGGCTGCCGACGCACGGCGGACTGAACAAGGCTGGGACAAGCTGCGGATCTGGTTCATGCGCACCGGCTGGCGACCGGCGGATGTCGCTGCGAAATACCCGACAACCCAATCTGACTTGAGCCAATTCCGTAAATTCGAGATACCACTGAGCCCGTCGCAGCAGGTGTACATCGCTCTGCAATTCGTCGTTCATGCCGCGCTGGGCAGCTATTTGCTGAACATGGGCGACAGTTTGTCGGTACCTGCCTTGGTGTTGGGCTGGGTGTGGGTCGCGTTTGGTTTGTTTGTGTTGGGTGTTGCGCTGGAGAACCGGCCCTGGGCGATCAAGCTGGAATCTGCGCGGCTGGCACTGAACATCCCGCTGATGGGGTTAGCGCCGATGGTCGGGATGTGGTCGGTGAGTTCGTTGGGCTGGGTGGCGTTGCTGACTTATGTGTTGCTGAGCGCAATGGGGCTTTATTGCGCTCGTGGGCATTTCATTCGTCTGGCAGGTTCTTGACCTCGACCATTGCCGCGTCGCGCTTGGACGATTCCAATTCTCGGGCGATACGAGCGGCCTTGATCCGGCGTCGCAACCACAAGGCACCGCCGAGGATCAACAGAGCGCCTAACACCCACAGTTCGTACTTCTTTACGTTGCCCAGCAAACCTTCGAGCAATGCGCCAAAGTGATAAGCGGCGGCGCCCAATGCGGCGGCCCAGACGGCGGCACCCAGCCCATTGAGCAATAAATAACGTCCTGGCGGATAACCGGACAGACCGATAGCCACCGGCATCACGGTGCGCAGTCCATACACAAAGCGAAAACTCAGCACCCAGATGTCGGGGTGTTTGCGGATGTGCTCCAGTGCCTTGTCGCCCAATAGCTGCCAGCGAGGCTTGCGTGCCAGCAACTTGCGGCCGTGCTTGCGCCCCAGGAAATACCAAAGCTGATCGCCCGCGTAGCTGCCAAAGAAGGCAACCACCACCACCAGATTGATGTCCATGTATCCGCGGAACGCAAGGAAGCCGGCGAGGACAAGAATCGTCTCACCTTCAAAAAAGGTTCCTAGAAAGAGGGCAAAGTAGCCAAATTCCTGCAGTAGATGTTGGAGCATTATATGGATGCTAGCGAAATGAACGCGCAGCCTAACTCGCCGAAGCCATTCAGGAAAGTGTGGATATGTGTCTCAGCGTTAAGATTTCCTACAATAGTCATCGGCTGCGTCCCACGGTCGCAGGGTTGGCCATAGTTGTCACGCAGCGGTCATAATGGCCGCTTATAACTGTCACGCTTGCCCGCCAACGCGGGCTCAGGAGTCTTGCCGTGAGCTTTACCCCCGCCAGCCGCTTGTTTCCTTCCACTCGCCTGCGTCGTAATCGCCGCGACGATTTTTCTCGTCGCCTTGTCCGTGAAAACGTACTGACTGTCGACGATCTGATTCTTCCAGTGTTTGTACTCGACGGCGAAAACCGTCGCGAGACGATTGCGTCGATGCCGGGCGTCGAGCGTCTGAGCATTGATTTGCTGCTGATAGAAGCTCAAGCATGGGTGGCGCTGGGTATTCCCGCGCTGGCCTTGTTCCCGGTGACGCCGCCTGAGAAAAAGACCCTGGACGGTGCCGAGGCTTGGAATCCTGAAGGCATTGCTCAGCGCGCTACTCGTGCCCTGCGTGACCGCTTCCCCGAATTGGGCGTCATTACTGACGTTGCTCTGGACCCGTTTACCACGCATGGCCAAGACGGCATCCTGGATGAGCACGGCTACGTGCAGAACGACATCACTGTCGACGCCTTGGTCAAGCAAGCCTTGTCCCACGCCGCCGCCGGTGCGCAAGTGGTCGCGCCTTCGGACATGATGGACGGTCGGATTCAGGCCATCCGTGAAGCGTTGGAGTTGGCTGATCACGTTAACGTGCGGATCATGGCTTATTCAGCCAAGTACGCCAGCGCCTACTACGGTCCGTTTCGTGATGCGGTAGGTTCGGCACTGAATCTGGGCAAGGCCAATAAGGCGTCCTATCAAATGGACCCGGCCAACGGCAATGAAGCGCTGCACGAAGTGGCTGCTGACTTGTCTGAGGGGGCGGACATGGTCATGGTCAAGCCGGGCATGCCTTACCTGGATATTCTTTTCCGGGTGAAGGAGGAATTCAAAGTGCCGACCTTTGTTTATCAGGTCAGCGGTGAATACGCGATGCACATGGCGGCCATAAATAATGGCTGGCTGAGTGAGGGGGTGATACTGGAATCCCTCACCGCCTTTAAACGTGCAGGCGCTGACGGCATTCTTACGTATTTCGCCGTTCGTGCTGCTCAACTGCTAAAAGGGCAGTAGCCCAAACAGGAACACCCATGAATACCGAAGGACTCACCGAAGCAGCTGTTCAGATCGCCGTTCAGGAGACTCAGCCTGTGGTTGAGCCGAGCATTGAAGTGGTGCCGGTCCCCGATGCGGTACTACCCGTGCCAGTTGCGCATCCTGTCGTCCAGAATCTGGACGACAGCAGCCTGTATATCCACCGCGAACTGTCGCAATTGCAGTTCAACATTCGCGTGTTGGAACAGGCACTGGACGAGTCTTACCCATTGCTGGAACGGCTGAAATTTCTGCTGATTTTCTCCAGCAACCTCGATGAGTTCTTCGAAATTCGTGTCGCAGGCTTGAAGAAGCAAATCACCTTCGCCCGCGAACAAGCAGGCGCTGATGGTTTGCAACCGCACCAGGCCTTGGCGCGGATCAGCGAATTGGTACACGGTCACGTGGACCGCCAATACGCGATTCTTAACGATATTTTGTTGCCGGAACTGGAAAAACATCAGGTTCGCTTCATTCGTCGTCGTTACTGGACCGCCAAGCTTAAAGCCTGGGTCCGTCGCTATTTCCGTGACGAGATTGCACCGATCATCACCCCGATCGGCCTTGATCCGACACACCCGTTCCCGTTGCTGGTGAACAAAAGCCTGAACTTTATCGTTGAACTGGAGGGGGTTGATGCCTTTGGTCGCGACTCCGGTCTGGCGATTATTCCGGCGCCGCGCTTGCTCCCGCGCATTATCAAAGTGCCAGAGGATATCGGCGGCGCAGGGGATAACTATGTGTTCCTGTCGTCAATGATCCATGCGCATGCCGATGATTTGTTCCAGGGCATGAAGGTTAAGGGCTGCTATCAGTTCCGTCTGACTCGAAACGCTGACTTGGCCGTTGATACCGAAGATGTAGAAGATTTGGCCCGCGCGCTGCGTGGCGAGTTGTTCTCGCGTCGTTACGGTGATGCCGTCAGGTTGGAAGTGGCGGACACCTGCCCGAAACACTTGTCTGACTATTTGCTCAAACAGTTCAACCTGAGCGAAACCGAACTGTATCAAGTCAATGGACCGGTCAACCTCACGCGGTTGTTCAGCATTACCGGCCTGGACAGCCACCCCGAGCTGCAATACACGCCGTTCACCCCAGCCATTCCGAAGTTGCTGCAAAACAGCGAGAACATTTTCAACGTCATCAGCAAGCAGGATATTTTACTGCTGCATCCGTTTGAGTCCTTCACGCCTGTGGTGGATTTACTGCGCCAGGCAGCTAAAGACCCGCATGTGCTCGCGGTTAGACAAACCCTGTACCGCAGCGGCGCCAACTCCGAAATCGTCGATGCCTTGGTAGATGCTGCCCGTAACGGTAAAGAAGTCACGGTGGTGATCGAACTGCGTGCCCGGTTCGATGAAGAGTCCAACCTGCAACTGGCCAGCCGTCTCCAAGCGGCAGGTGCAGTGGTAATCTACGGCGTGGTCGGGTTCAAGACCCACGCCAAGATGATGCTGATTCTGCGCCGTGAGGCCGGTGAAATTGTGCGCTATGCGCATTTAGGGACCGGCAACTACCATGCGGGTAACGCTCGTTTGTATACCGATTACAGCCTGCTGACTTCCGACGACGCCCTGTGCGAAGACGTTGGCAAACTGTTCAGTCAGTTGATCGGCATGGGTAAAACATTGCGCATGAAGAAGCTGCTGCATGCGCCGTTTACCCTCAAGAAAGGCATGCTCGACATGATTGCCCGAGAAACGCAGTTCGCCCTCGATGGCAAGTCGGCGCACATCATTGCCAAATTCAACTCGCTGACCGACCCGAAGGTTATCCGTGCGTTGTACAAGGCGAGCCAATCGGGCGTGCGTATCGACTTAGTGGTTCGCGGCATGTGCTGTTTGCGGCCAGGCATCGCGGGTGTCTCGCACAACATTCAAGTGCGCTCGATCATCGGTCGCTTCCTGGAGCACACGCGGGTTTTCTACTTCCTCAATGGCGGTGAAGAGCAGATGTTCTTGTCGAGCGCCGACTGGATGGAGCGCAACCTCGACAAACGCGTCGAGACGTGCTTCCCGGTTGAGGGCAAAAAGTTGATTCTGCGGGTCAAGAAGGAGTTGGAGAGTTACCTGACGGATAACACCCACGCGTGGATTCTGCATTCAGACGGTCGCTACACACGTAGCACGCCGACCGGTAACCAGAACCCGCGCAGTGCTCAGGCGACGCTGTTGGAGCGCCTGAGCAACCCGGTACTCAGCGTACGCTGAAGACGATACCGACTCGGGCCAGCCACTCCGCTTCCAGCGCGAAGTCGGCCTGAGTCAGTTGGTTGTTTTCGAGCCAGCCGTCCGGGAACAGTACGTCTAGGCTCTGGTCGTTGGCGTGCAGCACCACCTGTGGCATCGTTTGGGTGCCACGGATGTGGTGGAACAGAATCGCAAAGCGCAACAACACGCACAGGCGAATCAGCTTGATGCCTTCCTCGCCAAAATCGGCAAACTTGTCCTTGGGAATATTCCGGCGGTGGCCTCGCACCAGCAGCGCCAGCATTTGCTGGTCTTCGCGGGAAAAACCGGCCAAATCCGAGTGCTCGATCAAGTAAGCACCGTGCTTGTGGTAATGATAGTGAGCGATGTCCAGGCCCACTTCATGGACCTTGGCGGCCCAGCGCAATAACTCGCGATACAGTTCATCTTCCAGCCCCCACGCCACGGCCACTTGTTCAAGTGAGTGCAACGCTTTAGCTTCAACGCGGGCCGCTTGTTCAAGATCGACGTGATAGCGCTCCATCAGCGAGCTGAGCGTACGCTCACGGACGTCCTCATGATGATGGCGGCCCATGAGGTCATAAAGTACGCCTTCACGCAGCGCGCCCTCACAGTGATCCATGCGGGTGAGTTCCAGTGCGTCGAAAATGGCCTCGAGAATCGCCAAACCTGCCGGGAAAATAGCCCGACGGTCGGGCTTGATGCCTTCGAAGTCGATTTTATCGACGTCACCCAGTTTAAACATTCGGCGTTTGAGCCAGGCCAAGCCTTCGGCATTTACTTCACCAGTGCCGTGGCCCCCGGCTTTAAGGGCCAGGCCGATCGCGCGGATGGTGCCAGACGAGCCAATGGCTTCATCCCAACTCAGGCGATGCAGTGCGTGTTCGATGCTCATGATCTCCAGACGCGCTGCGGTGTAAGCCTGTGCGTAGCGTGCTGGCGTGATTTTGCCGTCTTTGAAATACCGTTGGGTGAAGCTGACGCAGCCCATTTGCAGGCTTTCGCGCAGCAGCGGTTCGAAGCGCTGGCCGATGATGAATTCAGTGCTGCCGCCGCCGATATCAGCCACCAGCCTTTTGCCGGGCGCATCAGCCAGCGTGTGCGAGACGCCGAGGTAAATCAGGCGGGCCTCTTCACGCCCTGAGATCACCTCCACCGGGTGGCCGAGAATCTCTTCGGCCCGGCGAATGAACTCCACCCGATTACGTGCTTCACGCAGGGCGTTGGTGCCGACGATGCGGACGGCGCCGGGCTCCATGCCACTGATCAGCTGGGCAAACTGCTTGAGGCAGTCAAGGCCGCGCTGCATGGATTCTTCGGTGAGCTGACGTTCTTCAGTGATCCCTGCGGCCAACTGAACCTTCTCGCCGAGCCGCTCTAGAATGCGGATCTCGCCCAGGTTGGCTTTGGCCACGACCATGTGAAAGCTGTTGGAGCCCAAGTCGATGGCGGCGATCAAAGAATGATTTTTTCTAGGGGACAGCGGCATGATTAAAGAGTCTCGGTCGAAAACCCCGTCATCGTGCCACGATCCTTCCCCGCCGCCAACGCGAAGCGTCGTGTGGTGCCGTGTAGAAGCCAACTTGTTGGCGATAAATCAGGCAGCGCGGTTTTCCTGTACCGCGTTAATTCTCGAGCCAACCCGTTGGCTTTCCTTCAGGTAGCGCATAACCTATTGAATACAAACTAATTTTTTAGGAGCTGCCGCAGGCTGCGATAAGATTTTTCAGTGCCTACCATTTCGTGCCTGCCGACATTCTGTGTGGGAGTTGGCGCCAAGTCGTCGACAGCCGTGCTGTCGCGCTGCAAACACCGGGCATCTGTAGGCGCGCGCTTGCCCGCGATCGGCTGCGCCCGAAAAGAACTTCAGGTATGAAACCAAAAAAATTGTGCGGCAGACAGTTGCTCCTACAGCACCGTTTTTGCTGCGCGACGGACCACCGGTTTCGTGCATTTCCGATTTTTTTGCTTCTGCGATTTGTAGGATCTTGGCTGTAAGGCTTGTAGGGCGTTTCTGATTGCCCTTTTCGCCGGTTTTTTGCTGGGTTTTGGCTGATAGGGTGGCGAAATTCTAGCCAGGAGCCAGCCCCATGACCCAGTGTTTCAAAGACCACGAATGCGACACGCAGCTGTTGAACCACCCCACCAAACCGATCGAAGAGTGCGAGACGCACAGGATCGAGTTGTACGGGGTCATGCAGGACGTCGTTGACGTGCCGTTTTTGACTTGCTCGGGAATCTGGCGAGTCTTCCAGCGCGAAGCCGAAGAAATCGTCGCCCCCGGCGGCGTCCTGATCGCCGACCCCATCGAACGCAACCGCGTGATCAACGCCGCCTATGCCCGGTTGTGGCTGCACGACAACCGCTTTCAGTGGGCCGGGCTGGCAGCCTTTGCCTCCAAGCAAGTCGGTTGCGGGTTGTTGCATGCGGCCGATATGACTGACGTCATTCAAGCTGAGCGCGACGCCAGGCAGCGCTTGATCGACTCCAATGCGGCATCGAATCCCGGTTTCCTCGGGGCTCATATTTTCAACGATACGGATCAGCAGGCACTGGAGGATTACCGAGCCGCCCGCAGCAATAATCCCGTTCCCCTGGGCGACCTTGGCCTGGGCGGGGAACCCTCATCCTTGATGCAGCAACAGTTCCAGCACGTCTACGAAATGATGGCGCTGGGCAACACCACCTTGTTTCTGGATATCTTCCCATTGCATGCGTTTTACAAAAAGCGTGGGCTTGAGGAGCTAAGGACTTGTCTTAAAGAGCGGGCGGGGATTTATGGTCATCCGAAGTTTCCGGTGATGTGGTTGGTGGAGCAGGAAAGGCTTCGATTTGGGCGACCACATGATGAGATCCTTGAGGCCTTCAAGGCAATAGAAAAGGGAGATATTGCCGAGAGCGTGAGGCAATTAGCGGTACATGAGCAGCTCAATATCCTCCAGCCGACCATCTACGAAGACCCACAACTTAAACTGCTACTGCGCGGTAACCATGTCTCCTACGTGACCGGTTTTCCATCGGGGGTGGCTCAAGCGATTGAGCTGACCCTGGCGAGCCAATGCCAGCCGGTCGAGGATGGACGCACCCTCGAATTCAGCAGCAACCCGTTTGCAGACTTGTCAGCTTACGAGCAGCGCATAGCCTTCGTGATGCAAGCAGCGGAACGTTTCGATGAGATGCTGGGCGACGAAAATCGACCCTTGCTGGAACAGTCAATAAAAGATATCGCCGAAGGATCGGGTGTCCGATGAAACGGCGATATTGGTTTTGCCTGGCACTACTAGCGGTATGGGGAGCCAATGTCGCGCGGTCGTTGTACGAACGGGAGATCGCCCTGGTGATAGGTGGAACCTACGAAGACATGCGAAAGCTTTCGTCAGCCCGCTTTACTTCACCTTATCCCGGCGGGGGGATATGGCCGGCCGTACCACATTCCGACGTGCAATTACGATTCACCGACCCGCAATATGGATTTATTACTCCAAAGAGCGCTGAGCTTTTAGTTGTATTCAAGGACAACATTATTCAGAGTTTGGTTATATCTCCGCAGACCGAACCCTTGTTGCTCGATGATGCACTAAAAGTCGTGATGGATCTGGAAGCGCAATGGCGTCAGAGTGGTTGGGTGGGCAGTAACCAGGAAAAGAATCCAGACTTTGCCGATACACCTGAATGGCGCGCTAAGTTGCGCGATGTGAACAAGGGTGGAACCACTTATTGGCAGGCCGGTGAAAAGTATCAGGCCATGTTAGATATGGGGCGTTTCAAGTACGATAAATATCCTAACGAAGAGCGTTATAAGATAGTTCTAAATGTTGCCAAGCCTTGGTTGCCTTTCCCATGAGCTGGTGTCGTTGGGCCTTACTTATAGTTGTGGCGCTATTAGCCGCATACGTTTTGCGTTCATGGTACGAGCGAGAGATCGCCTTGGTGATAGGTGGAACCTACGAGGAGATGCGACAACAGTCGTCAGCCCGCTTTACTTCACCTTATCCCGGTGGGGGGATATGGCCGGCCGTACCACATTCCGACGTGCAATTACGATTCACCGACCCGCAATTTGGATTTATTACTCCAAAGAGCGCTGAACTTTTAGTTGTATTCAAGGACGACATTGTTCAGAGCCTAACTATACATCCGCACATTGAACCGTTATTGCTCGATGATGCATTGAAGGTTGTCTTGGAACTTCAGGACCAATGGCGACGCGGCGGGTGGATAGATAGAAATCACAAAAAATATCCACCCTTTGCCGACACGCCCCAATGGCGTGCTCGATTGCGCGATGCCAACAAGGGAGGCACAACTTATTGGTATGCCGGCGACAAGTATCAGGCCACGCTCACAGTGCATCGTTTTGAAGACCGCAAACACCCCGAAGAAGAGCGCTATAAGATCACCCTTGAAGTTGCCAAGCCTTGGACCCCTTACCCCTTACCCATGACTCGGCCTCATTGGCGCTACCTAATAGATTCAACTGAATTTGTCACAGTCAATTGGCAAGTTTCACCTCAACTAACCCAATCTAAAAATAAATCTGTCTAGCCAAGGAGTACCCCCATGTCCATGCCGACCTACTTAACCATTATCGGCGAAAAACAAAAATTGATTACTGGAGGCTGTTCGTCGTTAGAATCAATTGGCAATAACTACCAGCTCGGACGAGAAGATCAAATTCTTGTGGAGTCATTTGATCAACATTTTGGTCGTCCCCAAGGGGCGCAATCCGGCCATCGGGTTCATGGGCCTTTCATCATTACCAAGATGCTCGACAAGTCGACCCCGTTACTGTTCGAAGCGTGGCGCACGGGTGAAACACTTAGCCTATGCACATTGGATTGGTATCGAGTTTCACCCGGCGGCTTTCAAGAACACTATTTCACCATGGTATACACAGACGCCCTCATTACCGATATTCATATTTCAATGCCGCGTTGGCGCGATCCTGCAGTGGCTCATATCACTCCCTTGGAAACTGTTACGTTTACGTATCGGACCATCGCCTCGACTCATGAAACCTGTGGAACGATGGGTTCCGACTACTGGGATGAGGGGACTTCGGCATGAAGTTGGTGCATCGTCGCACACTCCAAATGGATGAGAAAAAATACGTCCATCCTCCCGCTGAAGCACTGGTGATAGTCAAAAGACTGTTAGCGGGGCATCGGGAAATCGAAGGTCTGGCCGAATTACGGCGCGCGTCGATGGTCTATCACGATCGTTATGTCTGGGAACAAGTCGAGCGCGGCGAGTGGGTGCTGACCAAGCCTGAGGCGCGCACGTTTGACTGGGGCGATTTCGAGCCGCACGCTCGCCATCAAAGAATGCTGGCAGCATTAGAGAATCCCCCACCGCAAATAATCCCCCCCAAATTGATATTTCGTCTGTTTGATACAGAAACAGAAGAATTTATTGTTAGCCAAAACTATTTTGGCGAATTTGAGGGGGAGTCAGGCCCGCGACGAGTCGATGCTCAAGGGTTTGGCACTTTCCCGGTGGCATCGAAAAGAGCGAGGCTGTCAGTGCTGTTAGGAAACCGCTAACAACGGCATGTTATTAGATGACATGGCCTGAGGGGATTGATTTATTTTCAGCGCTTCATCGAAGTTCACTCAGTCCCCGTGCTCTACCGAGCCAATAAAGTTAGCCAATTCCGGCGTACGTGGGTTAGCAAAAAGAATCTTCGGATCACCGGTTTCGTGAACCTTGCCCTCATGCATGAACACCAACTTATCGCCCACTTCCCGGGCAAAGCGCATTTCGTGGGTGACCATGATCAGGGTCATGCCGTCTTTGGCCAGTTGGCGCACGACGCTCAGCACTTCGTTGACCAGTTCGGGGTCGAGGGCGGAGGTGATTTCATCGCACAGCAGCACTTTGGGTGACATGGCCAACGCCCGAGCAATCGCCACGCGCTGTTGCTGACCGCCGGACAAGCGATCAGGGAAGGCATCGAATTTTTCCCCCAGCCCCACGCGCTCCAGCATCTGCCGCGCAAGGTGCGCCGCTTTGGCTTTGGGCACCTTCTGCACCACCTGCGGCGCGAGCATGACATTCTCGCCCACGCTCAAATGCGGGAACAGGTTGAATTGCTGAAACACCATGCCGACTTTCTGCCGCAAGCTGCGCAGGTCGGCGCGGGCGGCGTCGAGGTACTCGCCATCGACTTCAATGACGCCGTCGTTGATCGACTCCAGGCCATTGAGCGTGCGCAGCAAGGTGCTTTTACCCGAACCACTGCGGCCGATGATCGCCACCACCTGACCTTCTTCAACGGTTAGGTCGATACCTTTGAGCACATGGTGGTCGCCGTAGTATTTGTGCAGGGCGGAAATTCTAAGCAACGGCATGCAGTCTCCTTTCCAGATAGCGGGCACTGAGCGACAAGGGGTAACAGAGCAGGAAATAGCCGAGGGCGACGAAGCCATAGACCAAGAACGGTTGAAAGGTAGCGTTGGCTAGCATGCCGCCGGTTTTGGTCAGCTCCGTGAAGCCAATGATCGAGGTCACAGCGGTGCCTTTGATCACTTGCACCGAGAATCCAACGGTGGGTGCCACCGCAATGCGCAGGGCTTGGGGCAAAATCACGTAACGCAATTGCTCAAAAGGCGACAGCGCCAGGCTGGCAGAGGCCTCCCACTGACCATGAGCAATTGACTCAACACAGCCGCGCCAGATTTCAGCCAAATACGCGCTGGTAAACAGGGTCAGTGCCAGCGCGGCAGCGAACCAAGGCGAGATATCGATGCCCAGTAACGCGACACCGAAGAACACCAGAAACAGCTGCATCAGCAACGGCGTGCCCTGAAACAACTCGATGTACACCCGCGCCAGCCAGCGCGGCGCGCTCAACGTCGAAATCCGCAGGGTCATTACCAGCAACCCGATAACACCGCCGCCGACGAATGCCACCAGCGACAGCGCCACGGTCCATTGCAGGCCGATAAGCAAGTTGCGCACGACGTCCCAAAGGGTGAAATCCATCAGTTGCTCCTCGAAATGTAGCGTCGCCCGACCCACGCCAATAACTGGCGGATCAGTACGGCCATGCACAGGTAAATCAGCGTGGTGACGATGTACGTTTCGAACGCCCGGAAGTTGCGCGACTGGATGAAGTTGGCGGCGAAGCTCAACTCTTCGGTAGCGATCTGTGAGCAGACCGCCGAGCCCAGCATGACGATGATGATTTGGCTGGTCAGCGCGGGCCAGACTTTGCCCAACGCCGGAATCAACACCACATGACGAAACGCCTCGGCGCGACTCATGGCCAAAGCGGCCGCTGCTTCGAGTTGCCCCCTTGATACGGCCTGAATGCCAGCACGAATGATCTCGGTGGAGTACGCACCCAAGTTGACCACCATCGCCAACACGGCCGCTTCCCACTCTGAAATCTTCACCCCCAGCGACGGTAAGCCGAAGAAAATGAAGAACAGTTGCACCAGAAATGGCGTGTTACGGATCAGCTCGACGTACACGCCGAAAATCGATGAGTACGGGCGGATGTTCCACGCTCTGCACACCGCACCGACAATGCCAAGGCCAACCCCGAACAGCGTGCCGATGGCCGTCAGTTCCAAGGTGAATAAAGCCCCCCGCAGCAACAGGTTGGCGTTTTGCAGGACCGGCAGGAAATCGAAGTGATACGACATGGCGGGGGCTCCAGATCAGAAGCCAGCCGGCAGCGGTTGTTTGAGCCATAGCTGCGAGTTCTTTTCCAGCGCACCGTCGGCAAGGGCGGCCGTGAGGATCTCGTTAACCTTGGCCAGTAACTCCGGCTCGTTTTTGTTAACGCCCACATACACTGGCGAGTCCTTTAGCTTCACCTTCAACGCGGGAATGCGTTTCGGGTTGCGTTCGCTGATGGCGACCATGACCACGTTGCCGCTGGCGATCAGATCCACTTGGCCGGCGAGGTAGGCGGCGATGGTCGAGTTGTTGTCCTCGAAGCGCTTAATGGTCACGCCTTCCGGGGCCACGTTGGTCAGCTCGATGTCTTCAATCGCACCCCGGGTCACGCTGATGGTTTTGCCGGTCAAATCACTGAGTTCTTTGATGGGCGCATCGGGCGGGCCGAAGACAGCGAGATAGAAAGGCGCATAGGCACGGGAAAAATCGATGACTTTTTCGCGCTCAAGGTTCTTGCCTAGGCTTGAGATCACCACATCAACTTTGCCTGTGGTCAGAAACGGGATGCGGTTAGTGCTGTTGACCGGCGTTAATTGCAGCTTGACCTTCAATTGGTCAGCCAGCAGGTGTGCGGTGTCGATGTCCAGCCCGCGCGGCTGCATGTCTGGGCCGACCGAGCCGAAGGGTGGAAAGTCCTGAGGCACCGCCACCTTCAATACGCCTCGGGTCATCACGTCGTCCAGCCCATTAGCGTGAGCGGGCGCTTGGCCGAGCATCAGGCTCGCAAACAGAGCAGTGAGTAAGACGCTGTAGCACTTTTTCATAGGAAGACTCCGAGTCATACGAAAGGCATGTCTCTATCCAGTGCACAGTGCATGCCAGCGCTTTGCTACTCCAGCTTTCGGGGTCCAGGCGACCGGGTAGCTGCGTGCTGTGGCCTGTTAGCGCGCATGTCGCTCCGTTTTGGCGCACAGTTTTGCACTGACTTTGGGCCTGCTTTGATGCTTGATGGTGCCAAGTTATTGCCTGACTCATGCAGGACCATAGCAAGAGTCAATCAACCTCGGCTTCCTGAACCCGGTGAGTACCGCTATGATGGACCACGATTTTTAGCCTACGACCTCGGAGACTTTCCATGAGTAGCGATCTTATTAAACACGTCAGTGACGCCAGCTTCGAAGCAGAAGTCCTGAAGGCTGAAGGCGCGGTACTGGTTGATTACTGGGCTGAGTGGTGTGGCCCATGCAAAATGATTGCCCCGGTCCTGGACGAAATCGCCGAGACCTATAAAGGCAAGTTGACGATTGCCAAGTTGAACATCGACGAAAACCAGGAAACACCTGCCAAGCACGGCGTTCGCGGCATTCCGACCTTGATGTTGTTCAAGAACGGTAACGTCGAGGCCACCAAAGTGGGCGCTCTGTCGAAGTCGCAGCTGACTGCATTTCTCGACAGCAACATCTGAAGCACCTAAAGCCCCGCATACAGCGGGGTTTTTTATGTGGCCGGGACTAGACGCCCTGAAAGTCCAGTGTTACATTCGGCCCCGCAATGGTTTCTCCATTGCCCCCTGCTAGCCGTCGCCGACGCTTCTCCTTTCGAATTAGTACGCGATCCTGTCGCCTTCTCTGCGGCGCGGCCTCATTAAGCCAAAAGCTTAATTTCCCCTCCCATACATGATTACGTCATTCCTATATGAACCTGACTGAACTCAAGCAAAAGCCGATTACCGATCTGCTCGAAATGGCCGAACAGATGGGCATAGAAAATATGGCCCGTTCGCGCAAGCAGGATGTGATTTTTTCCCTGCTGAAAAAGCACGCCAAGAGTGGCGAGGAAATTTCCGGTGATGGCGTGCTGGAGATTCTCCAGGACGGCTTCGGTTTCCTCCGCTCTGCAGATGCCTCCTACCTTGCCGGTCCAGACGATATTTACGTCTCGCCGAGCCAGATCCGCCGTTTCAACCTGCGCACCGGCGACACCATAGTCGGCAAGATCCGTCCGCCTAAAGAAGGCGAGCGTTATTTCGCCCTGCTCAAGGTCGACACGATCAACTACGACCGTCCGGAAAACGCGAAGAACAAGATTCTTTTCGAAAACCTGACGCCGTTGTTCCCGACTATTCGGATGAAGATGGAAGTCGGTAACGGTTCGACTGAAGACCTTACCGGCCGGGTGATCGATCTTTGCGCCCCGATTGGTAAAGGCCAGCGTGGTCTGATCGTTGCGCCGCCGAAAGCCGGCAAAACCATCATGCTGCAGAACATCGCGGCGAACATCACGCGTAACAACCCGGAAGTCCATCTGATCGTTTTGCTGATCGATGAGCGTCCAGAAGAAGTAACCGAAATGCAGCGCACCGTGCGCGGCGAAGTGGTTGCTTCGACCTTCGACGAGCCACCAACCCGGCACGTACAGGTTGCCGAAATGGTGATCGAGAAGGCCAAGCGTTTGGTCGAACACAAAAAAGACGTGGTGATCCTGCTCGACTCCATCACCCGTCTGGCTCGTGCCTATAACACCGTGATCCCAAGCTCCGGCAAGGTACTCACGGGTGGTGTCGATGCTCACGCCCTGGAGAAGCCGAAACGTTTCTTCGGTGCTGCACGGAACATCGAAGAAGGCGGCTCGCTGACCATCATCGCTACCGCGCTGGTTGAAACCGGCTCGAAGATGGATGAAGTGATCTACGAAGAATTCAAAGGCACGGGCAACATGGAACTGCCGTTGGATCGTAAGATCGCTGAAAAACGCGTGTTCCCGGCCATCAACATCAACCGTTCCGGCACCCGCCGCGAAGAGTTGCTGACAGCTGATGACGAGCTGCAACGGATGTGGATTCTGCGCAAATTGCTGCACCCAATGGACGAAGTCGCGGCTATCGAATTCCTGATCGACAAGCTGAAGCAGACCAAGACCAACGACGAGTTCTTCCTGTCGATGAAGCGCAAATAAGCCGCTGATTCAACCCGGCTGAACCGTACAAAAAGAGTGGTGTCCTTAGGGACACCATTTTTTTTTGGAACACGGAAGTGAATTACATCCTTGGCAATCGTCGTGACATCGACGGATTACGGGCGCTGGCCGTCATCCCGGTCGTCTTGTTTCATTATGGATTCAACGGCTTCAGCGGCGGCTTTGTCGGCGTCGATGTGTTTTTTGTCATTTCAGGATTCCTGATTACCTCAATCATCTGCCGAGAGATCGAAGCCGGGCGGTTCAGTTTTTATGAGTTTTGGTCGCGGCGTGCCCGACGCATCATCCCGGCATTGAGTCTGGTGATGGGCGCCACGCTGTTAGTCGGTTGGTTGCTGCTGCCGCCTAACGATTATGCGCAGCTGGGTCGAACCGTTCGTTATCAGGCGATGTTCGCCTCCAACATTCTCTTCATGCGCCAAGACGGTTACTTCGATGCCGCCTCGGCCTTCAAGCCGTTACTGCACACCTGGTCACTGGCGGTCGAAGAGCAGTACTACATTTTCTTTCCGCTGCTGATGGTCCTGCTTACGCGTTACCTCCGGCGTTGGCGATGGGCATTGTTTGCGTTATTAGTGGGCTCGTTTTTGCTTAATGTCTGGACCGTAAATCGGCAACCCGACGTGGCGTTCTTTTTATTGCCGATGCGCGCGTGGGAGTTGTTGTGCGGGGCAATGCTGGCCGTGCTGCCGGTTTCGCAACGCAGTCTGCGCCCGTGGGTGTATCAGGCGGTGAGCGCGGCAGGGCTGGCGGCCGTGATGCTGGCAGTGTGTTGGCTGGACAAAAACACGCTATTTCCGGGGTGTGCGGCATTGCTTCCAGTCGTGGGCGCTACGGCCATGATTTGGGCTAATGGTCAGTCCCCAACATGGGTGGGGCGACTCCTGAGCATGCCGGCGCTGGTAGGCATTGGGTTGATCTCTTATTCACTGTACCTCTGGCATTGGCCGATTTTTGTCTACGCCAACGCGGCATCGGTCGACGGCCTGCAGTTCAATGAAGCCTGTTTGTGGGTGCTGCTCAGTTTCGTGTTGGCTTACCTGAGTTGGCGTTTTGTGGAACTTCCCTTCAGGCAAAAGCGTTTGGTGGCCGGTCGTGGGTCAGTTGTGGTTACTGCCGCTATTAGCATGTTGGTGCTGGCCATGGTTGGCCAAACGATACGTTGGAAGGATGGCGTACCTGAACGTTTGTCCGCGCAAGCCATGCGTTATGCCCAAGCGCGTCATTGGACCCAAGGACAGATGGCGTGCCTCATGCGCACGGAAAGTCCGGACTTAAACACGGTGTGCCGTTTTGGCGGGGCCGCCGACACTCCGCCGCTGCAATTGGTGTGGGGTGATAGCCATGCTGCCGCGTTGACCCCCGCGCTTCGGGCGGATGCAGAGCGTTATGGCATGCCGGTCTGGCTGGCCAGTCTGGCGGGTTGCCCGCCGATCATTGGTGCGAATGTTCGTCAGCAGTGCGAAGACTTCAATCAGCAGACGTTGGCGCTGGTCCGTCGCGAAAAGGTTCACGATGTGGTGTTGGCGGGTCGCTGGAGTCTTTACCTGTATGGCGAAGAGAACGGTGACCGAAAATACGTGGTGTTCCGCGCGGATAACCAGGGCAGTGCCGAGCAACACATGGCGGACGATCTGCGCAGCATGGTTGCCCGTTTACGCGAAACCGGTGCCAGGGTTTGGCTGTTCAAAGAGGTGCCGATGCAACGACCGGGCACCATCGGTCGCCTGAGCAGTCTAGCCATGATCGGTCGTTCGGCGTCGCTGGTGGGCCGCCCCGTCGCTGAATATAAAGCGCGAGAACAGTTCATCGACGGCGTGTTCGCGCAATTGAGCGCCGCCGACGCCCAAGTGCGGGTGCTCGATCCGTCCGCGCTGTTGTGCGCCGGGGGTATTTGTCGGGCCGAAGTAAACGGTGCGCCGTTGTACATGGACGAAAATCACCTGTCGGATCAGGGTGGCGAACGTATGAAGCCATTGTTCGAGACGATTTTCTTGAGCGAAAATGCCCGCTGACGTCGCCTATTCACGCTTCAGAGCAGGTAGGATGTGCGTCTATTTTAGGAATGGCCTGATCAATGAAATTCAAGGACCTTCGGGATTTCGTGCAGCAGCTTGAGCAGCGCGGAGAGTTGAAACGCATTAAGGTGCCCGTCTCGCCGGTGCTTGAGATGACCGAAATTTGCGACCGAACCTTGCGCAGCAAAGGTCCGGCCTTGCTCTTTGAAAACCCCATCGGTTATGACATTCCCGTACTCGGTAATCTGTTCGGTACGCCACAGCGCGTGGCCATGGGCATGGGCGCTGAGGCCGTCAGCGAACTGCGTGAAATCGGCAAGCTGCTGGCGTTTCTCAAAGAGCCGGAGCCGCCCAAAGGCCTGAAGGACGCGTGGTCCAAGCTGCCTATTTTTCGCAAAATCATCGCCATGGCGCCCAAGGTCGTCAAAGACGCGCCGTGCCAGGAACTGGTCATCGAAGGCGATGATGTCGACCTCGGTATGTTGCCGGTCCAGACGTGTTGGCCGGGCGATGTCGGTCCGCTGATCACCTGGGGCCTGACCGTCACCAAAGGTCCGAACAAGGACCGCCAAAACCTCGGTATTTATCGTCAGCAAGTGATTGGCCGCAACAAGGTCATCATGCGCTGGCTGAGCCACCGTGGCGGTGCGCTGGATTTCAGGGAGTGGTGCGAGAAGCACCCCGGCAAGCCGTTTCCGGTGGCCGTGGCGTTGGGCGCTGACCCGGCAACGATTCTCGGCGCAGTGACGCCGGTGCCTGACAGCTTGTCCGAATACGCATTTGCTGGCTTGCTGCGTGGTAATCGCACCGAGCTGATCAAATGCCGTGGCAACGACCTGCAAGTTCCGGCCAGCGCGGAAATCGTCCTCGAAGGCGTAATTCATCCCGGCGAGATGGCCGATGAAGGGCCGTACGGCGACCACACCGGGTATTACAATGAAGTCGACAGCTTCCCAGTGTTCACGGTCGAACGCATTACCCATCGAATCAAACCGATTTACCACAGCACCTACACCGGTCGGCCACCTGATGAGCCCGCTATCCTTGGTGTAGCGCTAAACGAAGTGTTCGTGCCCATCTTGCAAAAGCAGTTTCCAGAGATTACCGATTTCTACTTGCCGCCTGAAGGCTGTTCCTACCGCATGGCCATCGTGACCATCAAGAAACAGTATCCCGGCCACGCCAAGCGCGTAATGCTCGGCGTCTGGTCGTTTCTGCGACAGTTCATGTACACCAAGTTCGTTATTGTCACCGACGATGACATTAACGCTCGGGACTGGAACGATGTGGTCTGGGCCATTACCACGCGCATGGACCCCAAGCGCGACACGGTGATGATCGAAAATACGCCGATCGACTATCTCGATTTCGCCTCGCCAGTCTCCGGCTTGGGTTCGAAGATGGGTTTGGACGCAACACATAAATGGCCGGGTGAAACCACGCGCGAGTGGGGTCGGGTTATCGTCAAGGATGAAGCGGTGACACGCCGGATCGACGATATTTGGAATGAGTTAGGAATAGATTGATGCGTGTAACCTTGCAGCCGTCTGGTGCGGTACTGGAGATGTTGCCCGGCGAGCGAATACTCGACGCTGCACAACGTCTAGGCTATGACTGCCCGCAGAGTTGCCGCAATGGCAATTGCCATATTTGCTCTGCGTTGTTGGTCGAAGGTCGAGTCATGCAAGCGGGTGAGGAGCGTGATCATGGCGAGTTCTACACCTGCCTGGCCGAGCCGCTGGAAGACTGCGTAGTGATGTGGGATGGCGTGTTGGCGCGTAACGAATTGCCGTTGCGCAAGCTGGCCTGCCAAATTACCGAGTGCGTTGAGGTCGGTGGCGACGTCTGGCGCATCCGCCTCCGGGCGCCGGCCGGCAAGCCGCCGCGCTATCACGCCGGGCAGTATTTGATGATCGAACGCGAAAACGGCGAGAAATCGGCGTTTTCCATGGCTTCATCGCCTCACCGCGGGCGCGATCTTGAATTGCACGTCCTGGCCCGTGAAGCCAGTGCGTTGAGTCTTGTCGAACAGTTGCAGCGCAACAGCATGGTTAACGTCGAGCTGCCGTATGGCGATTCGCACCTGGCCGATTTGCCCAATGGCCCGCTGGTGCTGATCGCCGCCGGTACCGGCATGGGACAGATGCAAAGCTTGATTGAGCATTGCCGCGCCAAGGGTTTTCAACACCCGGTGCACCTCTACTGGGGCGTTCGACGCCCTGAAGAGTTCTATGAGATGCCCCACTGGGACGAGTGGAAACAGCTGCCTAACCTGTTTTTGCATAAAGTCGTCAGCGATTTATGCGGGTGGGAAGGGCGTTGCGGCATGCTGCATGAAGCGGTCAGCCAGGACATCAGCGATTTGTCGTCGGTGATTGTCTACGCCAGCGGCTCCCCGGCAATGGTTTACGCAACGCTCGACGCCTTGGTCAATGCCGGAATGGACGCGCACCAGATGCATGCCGACGTTTTTGCCTACGCGCCCAGAGGCTGATTCAGCCTCAGAAACGAACCCCCACGTTCACCATCGTCGCCGAAAATCCCAACAAAACCGCCTCGGCCGTGACAGGGCCGAGATGGACACCCACCGATGGGATAATCACCGGCGCAACGCCAAAGCGGTTGAACGGAATCTTGTCGCGGTATTCGCCCCGATAGCCATACATCAACCCTCCCGAAATTTTTACGTACACCGGGTAGTCATCGCTCTCAAAGCGCTTGCCGACATAACCGTAGGCTGATCGTTGGTCGTATGAGTTTCGAAACGTGGCGGCCCCGTACAGCAAGCCCGACCCCTCATTGCGTTCAAGCCCGATCAGTTGCTGCCGATTATTGTGTTCAGGGTCTGGGGAAAAGTGCCGGGTGTACACGCTGGTCTGAACGAGCCAAAAACCGTCGTCGTTGTTTTCGGTGGCTTCACTCGCGTCGATGGGTGCTAACGCCGCCAGCACTCCGGCTAATGCCCAGCGCTTGTATTTTCTAACGTTCATCGTTGTCCTCTGAGCATTTAATGCCAAGGGGCGGCTTTATACAGATCTGTCCTACGGCTTGGAAGGTGGGCGATGCCTACAAAATGTGTCGGAAATTTCCTATAAGGTTGAACGGTCACCGGCTATGCGAATTCGGTATTTAAGATCGACGGTCAAGGCTTCTAAGCTATAACGGTGACCGCTGCGCAAACTGCAGCGTCTTTGTGTTCACTACCGCCTGGAAGATCAGTGCCGGCAGTGGATTACAAATTGCATGAAATGCATCAGGTCAGCGACAACTGGCGTGGTAATGCCAGGGGGAAAGCAATGGGGAATGAACTCAACAGTTTGATCACGGCTGCCCACATCGGTCTGGAGCTCAGTTACCCACCGGTAATTGACCTCGGCCCGCAGTTAACGCGTGAACAACTGCTCAGCTCTATGCAAGACACCATGAAGCTGCATCAAGGTGGCCCTGTGTGGTTATTCGCTTATGGCTCGCTCATTTGGCGGCCGGAATGCTCCGCCGTAGAGCGTCAGCGCGGACGAGTGCACGGTTATCATCGCGGTTTGTACCTTTGGTCCCACGAACACCGTGGCACACCAGAACTTCCTGGCCTTGTGTTCGGCCTCGATCGCGGCGGCTCCTGCAGTGGGTTCGCCTATCGATTGCCCGAAGAATGCCTGCAAGAATCACTGCTCGCCCTTTGGCAGCGCGAGATGCCTTATCCCTCGTATCGACCTCACTGGCTAGGCTGCCGCCTTGAAGACGGCACGCGAGTTCAAGCCTTGGGCTTCGTACTCGAACGCCACCTCCCCAGCTACGCGGGTAATCTGCCCGACAGTGTCCTCAGCCAAGTCCTCGCCAGCGCCAGCGGCCGCAACGGCAGCACCCGCGACTACGTTGAACAAACCGCCACCTGCCTGCGCAGCCACGCCATGCCGGATCTGAATCTGGAAGCGAAGCTCAAACGAATGAATTCGGTCTCACAGGGTAGTGCAGGGTAATAGTTATGGCTTTGGACGCCCGAGCCGCCAACGCAGCGGCCCGGGCTCTTAATCCCCGTCATCTAACGCCAACAACTACCTTCCCAACCGCTTTCCTCTGCGCCAATGAATCAATCGCCTCACCCGCCTTTTCCAGTGGATATACCTGAGACACCAACGGCTTTAGGTTCCCTTGCGCATACCACGCAAATAACTGTTGGAAGTTAGCCGCATTATCCAGCGGCTGCCGTTGCGCAAAAGACCCCCAAAAAACCCCAACCACTGAAGCGCCTTTCAACAGCGCCAGGTTTACCGGCAGTTCAGGAATACGCCCGCTGGCGAACCCCACCACCAACAACCGGCCATTCCAGGCAATTGACCGCACCGCTTGGTCAAACAGATCCCCGCCCACCGGGTCGTAAATAACGTCAACGCCCAGCCCGTTGGTGAGGCGTTTGATCTCGTCTTTGAGATTAGTGTCGCTGTAGTTGATCAACTCATCGGCGCCGGCTGCTTTGGCTACGGCAAGTTTTTCCGCGCTGCTGGCGGCGGCGATGACTTTGGCGCCCATGGCTTTGCCGATTTCGACGGCGGCGAGGCCTACGCCGCCTGAGGCGCCAAGTACTAGCAGGGTTTCGCCGGGTTGCAGGTTGGCGCGCTGCTTGAGGGCGTGTATGGAGGTGCCGTAGGTCATGCTGAAACCAGCGGCGGTGATGTAGTCCATCGCGTCGGGGATGGGCAGGACGTTGTAGCCGGCTACGGCGATCTGTTCGGCGAAGCTGCCCCAGCCGGTCAACGCCATCACCCGGTCACCGACTTTCAGGTGGCTGACTTTTTCACCGACGGCCGAAATTACGCCCGATGCTTCGCCGCCCGGTGAAAAAGGGAAGGGCGGTTTGAACTGATATTTACCTTCGATGATCAGCGTGTCCGGGAAGTTGACCCCTGCCGCGTGTACATCTAGCACGATCTCGTTTTTCTTCGCTTCGGGGCTGGCGACGTCTTCCAGCACCAAGGTTTCGGCAGGGCCGAAGGCTTTGCACAGCACGGCTTTCATCGGACTATTCCTTTTATAGTTATGGCCGATAAGTGTAGATAGGCAGGTTTCTGGGTCAATCAGAATGCCGGAGCCAAATAAGCAGACATAAGTGCAGTAAGCTACGCAACAAATCGGATGAGGAGTGGACTGTGAAAGCGTGGATCATCATGTTGTTGGCTGTGGCGCTGCCCATTGTGGCATCGGCCGAAGAGTCTAAAGAAGGCGACGCCAGCAAAGTGGCCTATGTTTCCCTCAGCCCTGCGCTGGTGGGCAATTACGGCCTTGATGGCGGGCAAAAGCTGCACGTCTATAAAGCCGATATCGCGCTGCGGGTGACCGGTGCCGACGCGGAAAAAGCGGTCAGGCACAACGAACCACTGATCCGTAATCAACTGGTCGCGCTGTTTTCGCAGCAAACCGTAGACACCATGAACAACGTCGATGCGAAGGAAAAACTGCGTCAGGAAGCGCTGAAACAGACCCAGCAAGTCATGAGTGATGAAGAAGGTAAGCCGGTTGTTGAGGATTTGCTCTTCAACAACCTGATCATTCAGTAACGCTTCACATCAGAGCAGCGCCAGGATCGCTTGCCATTGTTCGGCGCTGACGGGCATGACGGAAAGTCGGGTAGCTTTTTGCACCAAGGGTAACTGTTCCAGCGCGCTCTGTTGCTTCAGATAACTGATTTTAAGCACCTGCGGGAACGCCTCGACGAAGCTGACGTTCACGGCGCTCCAGCGATTTTTTTTCTCGCTGGATTTAGCATCGAAATAAGCCCCGCCCGGATCCAGGGCCGTCGGGTCCGGGTAAGCGGCATCGACGATACGCCCGATACCGACAATTCCTGGTTGTGCGCAACTGGAGTGATAAAAGAAAAACTTGTCATCCGGCGCCATCGCCCGCATGAAGTTGCGCGCCTGATAATTGCGCACGCCGTCCCAGCGAGTTTCGCCCAGACGTTGGAGGTCTTTGATCGAGAGTTCTTCCGGCTCGGATTTCATCAGCCAGTAGGCCATGGGTGCTGCTCCTGAATCGGGGGTGAATAAAAGTGAGGTAATTTTATGACAAACCGACGGTCGGTTGAGGCCATCATTTGCGCGAAAGTCAAGTTTGTCGGAGAATGCGCGGGATTTTAAGCAACGCGTTGTTGCAGCGGCTTTAAAAACCGCGGCCAGTAACGCATTGATTTGCCCAAGGGGGGCAATCGATGAAACGCAAACCGGATATCTTGTGGATTTTAGCTTTCGTGTTCGGTTTGGGTGTAGTAACCACCGGCTACGCGCAGAGTCTGTGGACGAATAAGTCTGATGCACCTGTCGAAATTTCTCAGCAGCAACATCAAAAGCCACCGCGACACTGATTGATCTTCCAGACGCTGCAATCATGAGCAGCGTCTAGCCCCGTTCCTTATTGACTCCTTGATACCAGCGCTTATTGGTCACGGTGCCTTGCAAGGGCACGTCCCAACTGGCCTGCGCTATTTGATCGACCTTCTGACACTCGTGGGCCAACCCAAGCAAAACGGGCTTCTCCCAGGTTTTTCTGCGGGATTGATACGCCAGGCTACGGTCATAAAATCCACCGCCCATGCCCAATCGCCCACCCACATCGTCGAAACCCACCAACGGCATAAGAATCAAATCCAGCGCCCAAATAACTCGCTGCCGGGCGACGTTGATTCGTGGTTCGGGGATGCGGAAGCGGTTAGGCCGTAATTTTTCCCCTTGATGAACGCGCTGAAAAACCATCTTGGTGCGCGGCCAGGCGCTGAGCACAGGCAGATAGGTTTTCTTGCCGCGTCGTTGAGCTGCACGCAGCAGCAAGCGCGGATCGATTTCACCGTCGTTGGGGATATACAACGCTATGTGTCTGGCGCGGCGGAACAGTGGGTTTTGTGCGAGCTGGCGATACAAACCGCGAGCGGCTTGACGTTGCTGGCTGGGGTTCAAAGCGCGACGAGCTTTGCGCAACTGAGTACGCAGTTGTTGCCGCGAAAGTGGCGCGGGACTGGTCATTCAGGTAAATCCAGAGTCAAATTCGGCAGGGCGCCGAATCGGAAAGATCATCGCCAGACAGCAAGACTGGCCATGAATAAAAATAAAGACTCCCCGACGAACCGCTGTCGGTGTAGCCCTTGAACCCGAAAGTTCAAGGTGGAGATTGCAGGAGGACTTAAGGCTTTCCGTCAAGCGGACATGCACACCGTCCCCAACGTGCAACCCCCGTGGTTGTGCGTATCGGCTCAGGGACATGACCGACTGGCTAGCACTCCAGGGAGCGGTCGGAAGTATACCCGAAACCTTTCCGAAGAATCACTTTTGGGTGGGTTCCGGATCAGTGGCCAGCACTAGATCAACCCTTTCCAGCAGATCGCGCACTTGCTCGCGGGTCGACTCACTGGTCTGAACGTCAGGTAAATCCTGCTTATGCAGCAAGTCGTGGGTGATGTTCAGCGCAGCCATTACGGCGATCCGATCAGCCCCGATGACTTTGCCACTGCTGCGGATTTCACGCATCTTTCCATCCAGGTACTTCGCCGCACTGACCAAGTTGGTGCGCTCTTCCTGGGGGCAGATGATCGAGTATTCCTTGTCGAGAATCTGGACGGTTACGCTGTTATTTGAGCTCATGTGTCTTGCTCCAGGGCCTTGAGGCGCGAAATCATGGATTCCACCTTATGGCGGGCGATTTCGTTTTTTTCAATGAGATGAGCGCGTTCCTCGCGCCAGGATTTTTCCTGAGCTACTAAGAGTCCGTTTTGGCTTTTTAGTTGCTCGACACGCTTGATCAGCAGTTCCAGCCGAGCCATCAACGCTTGTAGATCGGTATCTTCCATTGTGTCCCACTGAATACTTTCTGATGAATGGCGCAGATGCAGACGCCTTGATAGTCGTTCAAAAGGGCTTGCCGGACAGTCTTGGCGTGTCCGCTGGTGCAATTGCTGGAAATAAATGAGCGCACGCCCTACGATACAAGGCCTCCATTCTAGACATTGCGCCGCTTGGCGCCTAGTTACCCATGCCCATTCAGAATTCTCCGTACAAAGCTTTCGCCGCCCTGCTTAATGCCGGTGGCCATCCCGTTTCTCCCGCTGAGCTGCATGGCCTTTTGCTGGGCCGCAGTTGTGCCGGCGCAGGTTTCGACATCGACGGCTGGATGGTCGATGCTAGCGAAGTCCTCGGCGCTGCACCGGAAGACAATATCCGCCAGGCGCTGATTGGCCTGCAAGAGATGGTCAAAGGCGAACTGACCAGTGATGACATGACCGTCGTGCTGTTGTTGCCGACTGACGATGCACCCTTGGGCGAGCGTGCCATCGCCCTCGGCCAATGGTGCCAGGGCTTTTTAGCCGGTTTCGGCCTTACTGCCCGCGACAATGCAATCAGCGCTGAAGCCATGGAAGTGCTTCAAGATCTTTCGGCTATCGCTCAGGTCCAGGATGCGCTGGAAGAATCCGAAGATGGCGAAGGAGACTACATGGAAGTGATGGAATACCTGCGTGTCGCGCCATTGCTTCTGTTCACCGAATGCAACAAGCCCGCTGCACCTGAACCAAAGCCTTCCTTGCACTGATCGCTCAATATTGGTGCTGGCCACTGTCGGCCTGTAGTCAGGCCTGCCGCGCACAGCACCCAAAAGGGGACTTCACCTGCTTATGACCCATATCCCGAAGTCGGATTACGCCCGGCGCCGCAAAGCCCTGATGGCGCAAATGGTCCCCAACAGCATCGCTATTTTGCCGGCTGCTGCGGTGGCTATTCGCAACCGCGATGTCGAGCATGTCTATCGCCAGGACAGCGACTTCCAGTACCTCAGCGGTTTTCCAGAGCCGCAAGCGGTCATCGTGCTGATACCCGGTCGTGAGTACGGCGAGTACGTGTTGTTCTGTCGCGAACGCAACCCGCAGCGTGAGCTGTGGGACGGTTTGCGCGCCGGACAAGAAGGCGCGATACGGGATTTCGGCGCCGATGATGCGTTTCCGATCAATGATATCGACGACATTCTTCCCGGCCTGATCGAAGGTCGTGATCGGGTCTACTCGGCCATGGGCAGCAACCCCGAGTTTGATCGCCATGTGATGGACTGGATCAACGTCATCCGCTCTAAAGCCAACATGGGCGCGCAGCCGCCGAACGAATTCGTTGCGCTGGATCATCTGCTGCATGACATGCGCCTGTATAAATCAGCCGCTGAAATTAAGGTCATGCGCAGCGCGGCCGAAATTTCCGCGCGCGCCCATGTTCGAGCCATGCAAGCCAGCCGTGCCGGTTTGCACGAGTTCAGCCTCGAAGCTGAGCTGGATTACGAGTTTCGCAAAGGCGGGGCGAAGATGCCGGCCTACGGTTCCATCGTCGCTTCAGGCCGCAATGCCTGCATCCTGCATTACCAGCAGAACGACGCGGTGCTCAAGGACGGTGACCTGGTGTTGATTGACGCGGGCTGTGAAATCGACTGCTACGCCAGTGACATCACCCGCACGTTTCCGGTCAGCGGCAGGTTTTCGCCCGAGCAAAAAGCGATCTACGAGTTGGTGCTCAAAGCCCAGGAAGCCGCGTTTGCAGCCATTGGGCCGAACAAACATTGGAACCAGGCGCACGAAGCTACGGTTCTAGTGATTACCACCGGCTTGGTCGAGTTGGGCTTGTTGCAGGGCGAGGTTGATGAGTTGATCATCAGCGAAGCCTATAAAGCGTTTTACATGCACCGTGCCGGTCATTGGCTCGGCATGGACGTACATGATGTTGGCGATTACAAAGTCGGCGGCGAATGGCGCGTTTTGGAAGTCGGCATGACGCTGACCGTGGAGCCGGGGATTTATATTGCCCCGGACAATCAGGGCGTCGCGAAGAAATGGCGAGGGATCGGTGTGCGGATCGAGGATGACGTGGTGGTGACCAAACAAGGCTGTGAAGTGCTTTCCAGTGGCGTGCCCAAGACGGTCGCGGCTATCGAGGCCTTGATGGCCGCTGCACGTGCCGAGGCCGCATGAGCCGGGTCAATATTGCAATCGTCGGCGGCGGTCTGGTCGGTGCAAGCTTGGCGTTGGCGCTGCAGGCCGGAGCAAAGGCCCGGGGCTGGAAGATCGTTCTGATCGAGCCCTTCGCCCCCGGTGACTCCTATCAGCCGAGCTACGACGCACGTTCGTCGGCGTTGTCTTTCGGTGCGCGAAAAATTTACGAGCGTTTAGGCCTTTGGCAGCACATCAGCCGCCGCGCTGAGCCGATCCTGCAAATCCTGGTGTCTGACCGTGGGCGCTTCGGCGCAGCTCGATTGTCGGCAATGGAAGAGGGCGTGCCGGCATTGGGTTACGTGGTGGAAAACGCCTGGTTGGGTCAATGCCTGTGGCAGGGCCTGGACAGCGACGTGATCAGTTGGCGCTGTCCGGCCGAGGTCAAGCGCATGCAACCCTTGGGCGATGGCTATCGACTTACCCTCGATGACGAAACCGAAGTGGAATGCGACCTGGCGATACTCGCCGATGGCGGCCGTTCGGGGCTGCGCGAGCAATTGGGGATCGGCGTCACTGAGCGGCCCTACAACCAGAGCGCGCTGATCGCCAACATCACGCCGAGTGAAGCCCATTGCGGGCAAGCATTCGAGCGCTTCACCGATGACGGCCCGATGGCGTTGTTGCCGTTGCCGGAGAACCGTTGCGCCTTGGTCTGGACCCGTACGGGGATGGACGCCGAGCGTCTGGCCGCACTGGATGAGCGCAGTTTTCTCAGTGAACTACAAAACGTGTTCGGCTATCGCTTGGGTGCGTTGCAGCAGGTAGGCGCACGGCATTTGTATCCGCTAAAGCTGGTTGAGGCGCAAGAGCAAGTCCGCCCGCATCTCGCGGTGTTGGGTAATGCCGCTCACAGCCTGCATCCGATTGCCGGGCAGGGCTTCAATTTGTCGTTGCGCGACGCCAATGCATTGGCCGAAGCGCTGCTGGCGAGCAAAAAACTGCCGGGTGATTTCGCCACGTTGCAGGCTTATCGTGAGTGCCAGCGGCTGGACCAGCTGTTGACCGTGGGCTTTTCCGATCAAGTCACGCGGCTGTTCGGCAGCGCTCAACCTATGGTGGGCGCGGGGCGCAACCTGGGCCTGCTGGGATTGGACCTGTTGCCACCCGCAAAAAGTTGGTTTGCCCGTCAAGCCATGGGGCTGGGAACTCGCCCCGATGTTTGATGCCCGAATTTCTACACCACGGCTCACGCGATTCGCGGGGATGATTTAAAGCATGGAAACACGCGCAGATCTGCTGATTGTCGGAGCTGGAATGGTCGGTAGCGCCCTGGCGCTGGCGTTGCAGGACAGCGGCCTGAATATTGTGCTGCTCGATGGCAGCCCGATGAGCGTCACGCCGTTCGATTCACAGTCGGCTTTTGAACCTCGGGTCAGTGCGTTGTCTGCTGCCAGTCAGCGCATTCTCGAACGCCTGAGTGTCTGGCAGGGCATGGTTGCGCGGCGCGTTAGCCCGTATGGCGAAATGCAGGTGTGGGACGGCAGCGGCACTGGACAAATCCATTTCTCGGCAGCCAGCGTGCACGCGGAGGTGCTCGGTCATATCGTCGAAAATCGCGTGGTTCAAGACGCGCTGCTGGAGCGACTGCACGACAGCGATATTGGCCTTCTGGCCAACGCGCGGTTGGAACAGATGCGTCGTTCCGGAGACGATTGGCTGCTGACACTGGCTGACGGGCGTACCTTGCGCGCGCCGTTGGTGATCGCGGCAGATGGAGCCAATTCCGCGGTACGTCGCCTGACAGGCTGCGCCACCCGTGAGTGGGATTATTTGCATCACGCCATTGTCACCAGCGTGCGCACGGCTGACACGCACCAGCAGACCGCCTGGCAGCGCTTCACCGATGAAGGGCCGCTGGCATTTCTGCCGTTGGAGCGCGAGGGCGAACATTGGTGCTCGATCGTTTGGTCCGTCACCCCGGCCGAAGCCGAACGCTTGATGGCGCTAAGCGATGAAGCGTTCTGTCGCTCGCTGGAAAAAGCGTTCGAAGGTCGTCTCGGTGAGGTGTTGAGTGCTGACCCACGGCTTTGCGTGCCGCTGCGCCAGCGGCATGCCAAACGCTACGTGGCTGAAGGCTTGGCGCTGATCGGCGATGCGGCGCACGTCATTCACCCGCTGGCCGGGCAGGGCGTCAATCTGGGCTTTCTTGATGCCGCCGTGTTGGCCGAAGTCCTGTTACATGCTGCCAGTCGGGGCGAGCGCTTGGCCGACGTGCGCGTTCTCAGCCGTTACGAGCGCCGACGCATGCCGCATAACCTGGCGCTGATGGCCGCAATGGAAGGGTTGGAGCGCTTGTTCCAGGCCGATCCACTGCCCCTGCGCTGGCTGCGCAACACCGGCCTGAAATGCGTTGATCGATTGCCAGAAGCCAAAGCCTTGTTTGTGCGTCAAGCACTGGGTTTGTCGGGTGATTTACCGGTATTAGCGCAGGTTTAATTGGGGACCACTGTGGGACCGAATTCATTCGGGAAAAATGCGGCACGGGCTATCAGGCATAGGGCGTGATGGCATTCGCGAATAAATTCGCTCCCACAAAGAAAACGTTGGATTCAATGATCTTGCGCAACATCCCGTAACGCCTCTGTTGTGAGTTTGGTTGAGATCGCAAATGGGATTCCCTACCCTTTCGCCTCAATTTTCCACACGAGGCCACGCCCATGCCAGTAAGCAAGCGTCTACTGACGGCCCTGATCCTAACTGTGCTCGCCAACACCGCCCAGGCCGCTGATGAGGTGGTGGTGTACTCATCGCGCATTGATGATCTGATCAAGCCGGTATTTGACGCGTACACCGCCGAAACCGGGGTCAAGATCAAATTCATCACCGACAAGGAAGCGCCGCTGATGCAGCGAATCAAGGCCGAAGGCGAAAACGCCACGGCTGATCTGCTGCTAACCGTCGATGCCGGTAACCTTTGGCAAGCCGAGCAAATGGGCATTCTTCAGCCGTTCACCTCGCCCGTAATCAACGCCAACATTCCCAAGCAATACCGATCTTCGACTCATAGCTGGACCGGCCTGAGCTTGCGCGCGCGCACCATCGCCTACTCGACAGACCGGGTCAAACCCGAGGACTTATCCACCTACGAAGCGTTGGCGGATAAAACCTGGGAAGGGCGGTTGTGTTTGCGCACGGCAAAGAAGGTTTACAACCAATCACTCACAGCGACTTTGATCGAAACCCACGGTGCCGAGCAAACCGAACAAATCCTCAAGGGCTGGGTTAACAACCTATCGACGGACGTGTTTTCAGACGACATCGCGGTGCTGGAGGCAATAAACGCCGGGCAGTGCGACGTCGGCATCGTCAACACTTACTATTACGGTCGCTTGCACCAACAAAACCCGAAACTGGCAGTGAAGCTGTTCTGGCCGAATCAGGCCGACCGTGGTGTTCACGTCAATTTGTCCGGGGTGGGGCTGACAAAGTACGCGCCGCATCCAGGCGCCGCCAAGGCGTTGGTGGTGTGGATGACAGAACCTGCCGCGCAGAAAATCTTTGCCGACATCAATCAAGAGTTCCCCGCCAATCCTGCCGTGGCACCCTCGGCAGAAGTTGCCAGTTGGGGCGCGTTCAAGGCTGACACCCTACCGGTGGAAGTGGCCGGAAAACGCCAGGCCGAGGCCATTCGCATGATGGATCGGGTGGGTTGGAATTGAGGCCAAATCTGTCATTTTTGCGGTGACTAATTCGCAGGCAAGCCTGCTCCCACAGATTTTGTAGCCATCCACTCTTTGTGTTACCGGCGCATACACTTGTGGAGCGGGCTTGCCTGCGAGGGCCGAGGACCATTCAGCATCCGTTTCACATTTCGCCCGTACCCTTAAGATAGAGAACCTCGTGGCCCATCCCGCCCAACGCCGTTGGTACCCGCTGGTCTTCGTCATTGCCGCGTTGGTGCTGTTACCACTGAGCGTGTTGCTATTGTCGTGGCAAACCATCGACCAGCAGATCTGGGCGCACCTCTGGGAGACCCAACTACCGCGCTTACTCGGCAACACGCTGAAACTGGTTGTGGGCGTAGGGCTTGGGGTCACGGTGCTTGGCGTCAGCCTCGCGTGGTTGACCAGCCTCTGCGAATTTCCCGGTCGTCGCTGGCTCGATTGGGCGTTGATGTTGCCGTTTGCAATTCCGGCTTACGTGCTGGCGTTTGTTTTCGTCGGGCTGCTCGATTTTGCCGGACCCGTGCAAACCTTGCTGCGTGAAGTGTTCGGCAACAGCCTGCGCTTACCCCGCGTGCGCTCAACGGGTGGGGTGATCGTCGTAATGGTGCTGGTGTTTTATCCCTACGTGTACCTGTTGGCGCGCACGGCGTTCCTCGCCCAAGGTAAAGGCTTGATGGAAGCCGCGCGGATTCTGGGTCAATCGCCGTGGCAAGCCTTTTGGCGCGTGGGGCTTCCGATGGCGCGTCCGGCAATTGGGGCGGGCGTAGCGCTGGCATTGATGGAAACGCTGGCCGACTTTGGCGCAGTGGCTGTGTTTAACTTCGACACCTTCACCACCGCCATCTACAAAACCTGGTACGGCTTCTTCAGCCTGCCCACCGCGGCACAGTTAGCGAGCTTGTTGCTGCTGGTGGTCATGCTGATTGTGTATGGCGAACGCCGTGCCCAAGGCGCCATTCGACCAAGCAATGAGCGCCCTCGAGTCAGCGCGCTGTATCACTTACGCGGTGTGAAAGCGCTGGCTGCCAGCGCCTGGTGCGGCTTGGTGTTCACCTGTGCGTTCGCCGTTCCGCTATTGCAGTTGATTGTTTGGTGCTGGCAGCGCGGCCGGTTCGACCTGGATGAGCGTTACGTCGGCCTGATCCTGCATACGTTGTACTTGGGGGGCATGGCGGCGCTGGTCATTGTCAGCGTCGCGATGATCCTTGCCTTCGCCCGGCGCCTGTCGCCTACTCCAGCCGTTCGTTTAGCCGTGAGTGTGGCCAATACCGGTTATGCGTTGCCGGGATCGGTGTTGGCCGTGTCGATCATGTTGGCTTTTAGCTACCTGGATCGTGCGTGGGTCATTCCGTTGTCGACAGCGTTGGGTGGTGCCGGCAAGCCAATGTTGATGGGCAGTCTGGCTGCGCTTCTGCTGGCCTATCTGGTGCGCTTCATTGCGGTGGCATATGGGCCGCTCGAAGGCAGTCTGGCGCGTATTCGACCCTCCCTGCCCGAGGCCGGGCGAAGTCTGGGCGTCAGCGGGCCGAGACTTTTTTTCAGGATCTATCTGCCGTTGTTGTTGCCCGGCGCACTCAGCGCAGGGTTGTTGGTGTTCGTCGATACACTCAAAGAGATGCCAGCAACGTTGCTTATGCGTCCATTTGGATGGGATACCTTGGCGGTAAGGATTTTCGAAATGACCAGCGAGGGCGAGTGGGCCCGGGCCGCGATGCCGGCATTAACACTGGTGATAGTGGGGCTTGTGCCAGTCATCGGGTTGATCAGACGTTCGGCCCGTCAGATCGGCTAGGTGCGGGTCTATCACCATGCGGCTACAATGCGCCGCAATCGGAGCGGTCTGTCAGACCAAACGGGTCGTTGAAACCTGGCGCAAGCCATATTTATAGGGCTTTGCCCGGGGTCACGCCTCTCCGCATCTTCGCCACGCCCGGAAGGAGAAACCCATGGGACAGCGTACGCCGCTCTTTGACATGCACCTCGCCCTCGGTGCCAAAATGGTCGATTTTGGCGGTTGGGACATGCCATTGCATTACGGTTCACAGGTCGAGGAGCATCACCAGGTGCGCCGCGATTGTGGGGTGTTTGACGTCTCCCACATGACGGTAATCGATATCACCGGAAGCCAGGCCAAGGCCTGGCTTCAACAGTTGCTGGCCAATGACGTTGGCCGCCTGCTGCTGCCAGGCCGTGCGCTTTACAGCGCGATGCTCAACCGCGACGGAGGGGTAATCGACGACATGATCGTCTACCTCACCGACACTGGTTACCGTCTGGTCGTCAATGCCGCTACGGGCGCAAAAGATCTGGCCTGGATGCGTGCGCATCTGTCTGACGTCGACGTGCAACTGATCGAGCGCGATGATTTAGCGATGCTGGCCATCCAAGGTCCTCACGCTCGACACAAGATTGCCGAACTGGTGACCGGTGAGCGTGGGGCATTGATCCAACAACTGCGGCCTTTCGAAGGGTGCAGCGAGGGCGACTGGTTCATCGCTCGAACCGGTTACACCGGCGAAGACGGGCTTGAAATCATTCTTCCGGTTGACCAAGCGTGCGGGTTTTTTAATGATTTGGTCGGCGCAGGCATTTCCCCCATCGGCTTGGGCGCACGCGACACGTTGCGTCTTGAGGCCGGCATGAACCTGTATGGCCAAGACATAGATGAACAGGTCTCGCCTCTGGCGGCCAACATGGCATGGACTGTTGCTTGGGAGCCCGCTGATCGCGACTTCATCGGCCGCAGCGCTCTGGAAACTGAGCGGGCCATTGGCGTGAAATCCAAGCTGGTCGGCCTAGTGCTGGAGGAGCGCGGCGTTTTGCGGGCGCATCAGGTTGTTCGAATCACAAAAATTGGCGAAGGTGAGATCACCAGTGGTAGTTTCTCGCCTACGCTAAGCAAGTCGATTGCATTGGCCCGTGTGCCGATGGCAACCGCCGACCGGGCTGAAGTCGAGATCCGCGGCAAGTGGTATCCGGTTCGCGTGGTGCAACCTAATTTCGTTCGTCATGGCAAAGCCTTGATTTAACTTCTCTGGCGGTTTTTCCGCTGACCTGATGTAGAGGATGACTATATGAGCAATATCCCCGCTGACCTGCGTTTCGCCGAGAGTCATGAATGGGCGCGCGTTGAAGCTGATGGCACCGTGACCGTTGGTATTTCTGACCATGCGCAAGAAGCGTTGGGCGATGTGGTATTCGTAGAGCTGCCAGAAATTGGCAAAGTCTTCACGGCAGGCGACGCTGCTGGTGTGGTCGAGTCCGTCAAGGCCGCATCCGACATCTACTCGCCGCTGTCTGGCGAAGTGGTCGAAGTTAACGAGAGCTTGGGCGGCGAGCCGGAGCTGTTGAATTCCGCTCCTTACACGTCGTGGATTTTCAAGCTCAAGCCAAGTAACACGGCCGAGCTGGATAAACTGCTGGATTCGGCTGCGTATAAAAGCGCTATCGGCGAATAACGATTTCCAGATGCAAAGAAAAAGCCTCGACTCGTCGAGGCTTTTTCTTGGGCGCAGCTAGGTGGCTGTATGGGGTTATTGCTCTGCGACCAAATTTTTTGCCAGGATCGCGTTGGCCAATTCCATGTCCGTCGCTTTCAAGCCAGGATTATCTGTACGTACCTGTTGCATGGCCGCTTCCAAAAACGGACCTCGAATACCGCCATCGCTGGCGACAAAACTGTCGGCATCGTCTTGGGCCGCTACGATCAATTTGCGGTCGTGTCTGAACGTGAGGTACGTGGAGCCGGTTGTAGCGCCTGACGAGATCACATCGTGCCAAAAGCCGTCGGCCATCGCCGACCCGACCGGGAGTGAGAGCAGAGCTAACGTGGCTACAGCAAACTTGAGACGCATGATGGGTAACTCCGACGTGGTTGTTCTGAAGTGTTGGATAGCCCAAGCCACGTTGGAGTTCCATAACCGCCTCAGGAAGCTGCTTCTACTTTTAAAACAGCCCCGTCTTGACTGACCACTCGCACTTGGGTGCCTACCGGCAAGTCAGGGCCGACCACCATCCACACCCCATCGTTTACCTTGATTTTGCCGCGACCACCGACGATTGCACTTTGAACGACAAAGGTGCGCCCGATCAATTCCTGACCGCGCATGTTCAACCCTGGTTGATCCGACACCCTGACCGCGCTGCGTTGCCGTTGCCACCAATACACCGCAGTCAGTACCGAGAGCACGGCAAACAACACAAATTGCAGCGTCCATGGCATCGCCGGAATCAGAAAACTAAGAACGCCCACGCCTGCTGCCGCGACGCCAATCCACAGCAAGTAGCCGCCGGCGCCAAAGACTTCAAGAATCAACAAGACAGTGCCTAGCCCCAGCCAATCCCAATACGATAGGTGTTGCAGGTAGTCCCACATGGTCACGCCTTAAACTTTTTTGCTTTCAAAGGTGGCTTTGACAATCTCGCCAATACCGCCCACCGCACCAATTACTTGGCTGGCTTCAAGCGGCATCAAGATCACTTTGCTGTTGTTGGCCGACGCCAGTTTACCCAGTGCATCAATGTACTTCTGCGCGACAAAATAGTTGATCGCTTGAACGTTGCCTGACGCAATGGCTTCGGACACCACTTGGGTCGCCCGCGCTTCTGCTTCTGCTTGACGCTCACGGGCTTCCGATTCAAGGAAGGCCGCTTGACGACCGCCTTCAGCTTCAAGGATTTGTGCCTGCTTCTTGCCTTCGGCAGTCAAAATGGCCGACGCCCGAAGCCCTTCCGCTTCGAGAATCTGCGCGCGCTTGATCCGCTCGGCTTTCATCTGGCCAGACATTGCAGCCATCAGGTCCGCTGGTGGGCTAATGTCTTTGATTTCGATGCGGGTGATCTTGATGCCCCATGGCGCGGTGGCTTCATCCACTGTGCGCAGGAGTTTTTCGTTGATGCCGTCGCGCTGGCTGAGCATGGCGTCGAGCTCCATCGAGCCCAGCACGGTGCGGATATTGGTTTGCAGCAGATTACGAATCGCGTGCTCGAGGTTGTTTACCTCATACGCGGCCTGCGCGGTATTGACCACTTGGAAGAAACACACCGCATCGATCTGCACCGTGGCGTTGTCAGCGGTGATGACTTCCTGTGGAGGGATATCGAGCACGCTTTCCATGACGTTGATCTTGCGGCCAATACGGTCCATCACCGGCACAATAATATTGAGGCCCGGCTTCAGCGTATTGGTGTAACGCCCGAAGCGCTCAACCGTCCATTGATAGCCCTGCGGTACAACCTTGAAGCCCATGAACACGATGGCGATGGCCAACGCGACGAAAAGCAAAAGCACACTACCGATTTGCATAACGGTTCCCTGTTTTGATGGTTGATGATCATTTAGGCAGAAATACAGGTTCAGAGGCGATTTAACTCAGCATAGATCTGCCACAAAATGTGGCAAAACCTTACCTTGGATACCTACCGGTGCGGGTGCCGCTGAATTATTTTTGCTCGCTCTGGGGGGTCACGCGTAACACCTCTTCCAGTGTGGTCAGGCCTGATGAAACCTTCTGCGCACCCGACAGGCGCAGGCTGCGCATGCCTTCCTTGAACGCCTGGCGGCGCATGGCAGTAAGGTCAAGATCAGCGGTAATCAGCGCTTTGACGTTATCGGACATCAGCATGATTTCGTAGACCCCGGCTCGACCGCGATAGCCCGTGTCGCGGCACTCCGCGCAACCCACGGCGCGATGGGCCCCGGTGGGTACGGGGGCTTGCCACGGTCGAGTGAGGGTTTGCCAATCGCTTTCTTCCAGTTCAATCGGTGCTTTGCAATGCGGGCACAAGGTGCGCACCAAGCGTTGGGCCATGACGCCAAGGATGGTCGCCTTGAGCAAATAATGCGGCACCCCTAGCTCAAGCAGACGGCTGATGGCGCTCGGTGCATCGTTGGTGTGCAGGGTCGACAGCACCAAGTGGCCGGTAAGCGCTGCCTGGATTGCCATTTCGGCGGTTTCGAGATCACGAATTTCGCCGATCATGATGATGTCCGGGTCCTGACGCATCAGGGCGCGAACGCCGCTGGCGAAGGTCAGGTCGATGTTGTACTGAACCTGCATCTGGTTGAAGGCAGGCTCGACCATCTCGATGGGGTCTTCGATGGTGCAGAGATTGACCTCTGAAGTTGCCAGCTTTTTCAACGTGGTATATAGCGTCGTCGTTTTGCCCGAGCCGGTGGGTCCGGTGACCAGAATAATGCCGTTGGGTTGTTGCGTCATGTCCTGCCAGCGGCGCAGGTCATCGCTGGAAAAACCCAACTGATCGAAGTTTTTCAGCAGCACTTCCGGGTCGAAAATCCGCATCACCATCTTTTCGCCAAAAGCCGTAGGCAGGGTCGACAACCGCAGTTCGACTTCGCCACCGTCCGGCGTGGTGGTCTTGACCCGGCCATCCTGCGGCTTACGTTTCTCGGCAACGTTCATCCGGCCCAGGCTCTTCAGGCGGCTGACGATGGCCATGGTCACCTGTGCCGGGAATTGATACACATTGTGCAACACGCCATCGATGCGGAAACGCACGGTGCCCTGCTCGCGACGCGGCTCGATGTGGATATCACTGGCGCGCTGCTGAAAAGCGTACTGGAACAACCAATCGACGATATTGACGATGTGTGCGTCATTGGCATCGGGCTCCTGATCGCTGGCGCCAAGCTTGAGCAACTGTTCGAAGTTGCCCATGTTGCTCAAACGTTGATCGGTGGCGTTGGCGCCGCTGACGGATTTCGCCAGCCGGAAAAACTCCACGGTTAGGCGCTGGATGTCCACCGGATTGGCGATGACGCGCTTGATGGGCAGCTTCAAGACGTGGGCCAGGTCCGCTTCCCAGGCACTGACGTAGGGCTGGGCGCTGGCGATGGTCACGGCATCGCGATCCACGGCCACGGCGAGAATCTTGTGCCGCTGAGCAAAGGCGTACGACATCAATGGCGTGACAGCCGCTACATTGATTTTCAGTGGGTCGATCCGCATGTACGGTTGCCCGGATTGCTGGGCGAGCCAAGCAGTCAGGGTTTCCAGATCAAGCTTTTTACCGGGGCGTTGCAAGTTATCGAATTGCTGGGCCGCGAGAAACTCCAGCGGATGCAGTTGAAGATTCATGGCAGTGCGTCGCAGTTTCACGGCGTCTTCTGCGCAATTCTGGTCGGTAAAACCTTGAGCAACCAAGTCGCGCAGCAGATCGTTTAGATCCAGCGGACGGTCTTGGGTCACTGAGGCGAGGACAGACATTCGGGCTCCTTGGGACAGTTCTGCTCTGACCGATTAACGGCTAGACAAGAGTAGTCCGCGGCGAGGCGCCTGCGATACCTGAACCGAGTGCAAAGGTTACGAAAGTTTGCCCTGAATCAACCAGCGGTCAGGGCTACACGCGCCGATACGCCGGTTTGACTCCCGGCGGGTTCTAATTCCACCGAGCAAACGTTAATCAAACTGCGCATTTTCTCGCCAATGACTTGAGCCCGATGCCACGTCAAACCGTCCAGCTGGAGTTCTATCATCAGCATGTGGTCTTGCTGCAGAACGCTGACTTGTTGCGGAATCAGGTATTGCATGGCGAACAAATTGAGCACTCGACACAGCAGGTCGGGTTCAGCCTCGGCAAGAATTTGATAGCGCGCACGAACGTGAGCGTTATGAGTTGCCCAGACATCAGGGCGTGACGGGGTCTGCGTGATGGATTCAACGTTGGACATGCTCATGCACTCCCGTTTAGGTTGAGAGAAATTTTTGCATGTAGGAAAAGAAATTTCTTTTCTATGATCGATCGAAATAGCTTTTAATCGAATGATTAATGCGAGCAATCGATAAATAGAGGATTAATTATGCAAAGTGAGTTGGATCTTTATGATCGGAAGATTCTGGCCTTGCTGCAGGAGGATGCTTCGCTCTCCAGTGCGCAAATCGCGGAGCAGGTGGGTTTATCGCAATCACCTTGCTGGCGGCGTATTCAAAGGCTGAAAGACGAAGGTGTAATCCGACGCCAAGTAACCCTCTTGGATCGCAAAAAAATTGGCCTGAATACGCAGATTTTCGCCGAAGTGAAACTCAACGCCCACGGCCGCTCCAACTTCACGGAGTTCACCGAAGCGATTCGCGGCTTTCCAGAGGTGTTGGAGTGTTACGTGTTGATGGGTTCAGTGGACTTTCTATTGAGAATAGTCACGCCGGACATCGAAGCCTACGAGCGTTTCTTTTTCGAAAAGCTGTCGCTCGTGCCGGGGATACAAGAGGTTAACTCGACCGTGGCCCTGTCAGAGATCAAGTCAACCACCAGCTTACCGATTTTGCGTTGATGCGCTGTTGATGTCGCCGCATAACCCATTGAATTAATGATATTTAAACGGTAGGTGACCAGGTTCAACTTTTCTGTGGGAGTTGGCTTGCCAACGAAAGCATCAATGCAGGCAACCTTAATTGCTGGTCGACATCAGCAGCGCGATTACCGCCCCCTTCGCAGGCAAGCCTGCTCCCACAGTATCTGCGGCTGCTTGATATCAACCGGGTCAATGAAATCCAAGAGTCGTACCAGCTTCGCTCCTACAGTTGTCCGGTGTTTGCGGCGCGACAGTGCGGCATCGCCTACTTGAATGTTAAAGGCGCAACAGCGTTTTCCATGCGCGGCTTTGGAATACCACTACGGTCTGTTGCACCCGAGCATCCAGCACTTCATCGCTGATCGGCTGATGGGCCAATAGCTCAAGCTTATTCAGTTCGCCATAAAGACGGTCCAATTCAGGCAAGTCCAGCGCGCCACGGGCCAAGTGCAGCCAGGCTTGGATGCGTTCGATGCGTGGCAGTTGCTCCGCCAAGTCTTCTGGCTGCTGTTGATAGCGGCCTAATTGCAGCGAAGTCGCTTCTTCCGCCAGAAGGCGTGGTGCCCAGTTGGCCAACTGCGCAGCGCCCTGGCGATTACCACGAGTGTTGCGGTCAGCGGTCCAGCTGCGGGCCAGCAACCAGCGCGAAGTGTTCAATGAGAACAAGCCCCAGCGGGTGTCTTGCAGCTCTTCAACAAATTGCTCGTGTGCGGCGTTACGCACATCTGGATCGTCCTGACCGGCTTGAACCAGTGGGCGCCAATCTTCCAGCAGCGCATCCAATGCAACGCGCATTTCATGCGTCGAGGTCCGGGGCGCGGCTTGACCGAGGCTCCCGGTCAATGCGCGCAATTCAGACAGCAACGCCACCCAGTCCTGCAACAACCGCCAGTGACCGTTGAAACGATATTGCTCCGCCAGACGCTGGCTGCTGCCGAGCAAGTGCCAAGCCAGCGCGGAGTAGGCGTCGTCCAGTGGCATTTCTGCGCTCAGTTCCGGCGCAGGCAAGCTCAGCGAATAACTGTCGGCATCGAACAGCCGATAACCGCGCTCGGCTTTGCTGATATCGCACGGCATCAGCGCCAGTGTGGCAGCCAATTCAGCGGCCAGCTCCAGCAGCGCGGCAGGTTCGCCTTCACGCAGTTCGAGTTCCAGTTCGCAGATTTCTTCCTGCTGCTTGCCCGCCACAACTTTGCCGAAGTCCAGTGCGGCTTCGATCACCACTTTAGCCTTGCCACGACCCCACGCGATTTCTGCGCGCTCGCGAATGAAGTCGGTGGTGAACAGTGGCTTGATAGTCTTCTTGTCCAGCTCGGCCAACTCTTGCGGCCAGCATTCGCCGTCGAGTTTCTTCAGGTCGAGCTTGGCTTTGGGAATGTCCCAGTTGTATTCATTGCGCTCAGACAGACCGGCAATGCTCTGGCCGCGCGTTTTCATGGTCTGAATAATTGCGTCGCCATCTTTGCGAATGCGCAAAGCCACTTTGGCGTTGGCCAGATCACGTTCTGCGGTGTCGAAATATTGGTTGAACAGCTCAAGCCGTTCCCAACCACTTTTGTTGCGTTTTTTCAGTAGTGGATGCTCGCGCAATGCAGCGAGGGTTTCGCGGCTGACGCGGAGTTTGATTTCAGTTTCTTTCTGCATGGCCGAAAATCCAAGCTAATCGCTAATAGCGGGAGTGCAGCCTTCAATTACGCGGCTGCCAAGGCCGAGCAGTGTACAGGACATGAGTAGTCACGGTTTATTAGTGGGGCGCGATAGCCCTATGATGGACAGAATGTCGCACCGCTTTTAGGAGACCCTGTATGCCCTTACCGACCATGAAAGAACAATTTGCCGCCCTGATCGCTACGCCTTCGGTGAGTTGCACCCAGCCCGCACTGGATCAGTCCAACCGCGCTGTGATCGATCTTCTGGCGACTTGGTTGGGCGACTTGGGGTTTGCCTGCGACATTCAGCAAGTTAGCCCCGGCAAGTTTAATTTGCTGGCGAGTTTCGGCAGTGGACCGGGTGGCCTGGTGTTGGCCGGGCACACTGACACCGTGCCGTTTGACGAGGCGTTGTGGAAAACCGATCCGCTGAAGCTCACCGAAGTCGATGGCCGTTGGGTGGGGCTGGGCAGTTGTGACATGAAAGGGTTTTTCGCACTGGTCATCGAAGCGATTCAGCCACTGCTGGATAAACCGTTCAAACAACCGTTGCTGGTTCTAGCCACTTGCGACGAAGAAAGCTCCATGGCGGGAGCGCGCGCATTGGCTGAGGCCGGTCGTCCGCTGGGCCGTGCGGCGGTGATTGGTGAGCCAACCGGGTTGAAGCCAATTCGTCTGCACAAAGGCGTGATGATGGAGCGTATTAATATTGTCGGGCGCAGCGGTCACTCCTCGGACCCAAGCCTGGGCCATAGCGCACTGGAGGCGATGTACGACGCCATCACCGAGTTGAAAGGCTTACGCCAACAATGGCAGCTCGACTATCGCAACCCGCAATTCAGCGTTCCGAGCCCGACCCTGAACTTCGGTTGCATCCACGGGGGCGACAACCCTAACCGCATTTGTGGTCAATGCTCTTTGGAATTCGACCTGCGGCCCTTGCCCGGCATGGACCCCCGCGTGCTGCGCGCCGCCATCCTGCAGAAGCTGCAACCGCTGGCCGAGCGGCATCAGGTACAGATCGACTACGCGCCGCTGTTTCCGGAAGCGCCGCCGTTCGAGCAAGACGCAGATGCGGAATTGGTGCGCGTGGCGGAGCGTTTAACCGGCCATAAGGCTGAAGCAGTAGCGTTTGGCACCGAAGCGCCTTATCTTCAGCGCCTTGGTTGCGAGACGCTGGTGCTAGGCCCAGGAGACATCGCCTGCGCTCACCAACCTGGTGAGCACTTAGAAATGTCACGCCTGGAGCCTACAGTGCTGTTACTGCGCCAGTTGGTTGAATACTATTGCCTCAATTCGGTGGCCACTCTGTGAGGCTGGCTACCGCCCAAAGACCAATAACGACAAGGAGAGTGCGCGTGTTGCCATGCCTGTTCCGACGATAACCACCACAAGGCAGTGTGTGTTCTTACGCTTTCGTCCAATTTTTACAGGCGCTTCACGTTATGCACGACTACGTTAACTGGCTTCGCCACGCTTCGCCGTACATCAATGCCCACCGCGATTGCACCTTTGTCGTCATGCTCCCCGGCGATGGGGTCGCGCACCCGAACTTCGGCAATATCGTTCATGACCTGGTGCTGTTGCACAGTTTGGGCGTGCGATTGGTACTGGTTCACGGATCGCGCCCGCAAATCGAAAGTCGCCTTGCGGCGCGCGGTCTGACGCCGCATTTTCATCGTGACTTACGCATTACCAATGCCGCGACGCTGGAGTGTGTCATCGACGCGGTTGGCCATCTGCGTATTGCCATTGAAGCCCGCCTGTCCATGGACCTGGCGGCGTCCCCGATGCAGGGCTCTCGACTGCGGGTGACCAGCGGGAATTTTGTCACCGCAAGGCCCTTTGGCGTGGTTGAAGGCGTGGATTACCACCACACTGGTGAAGTGCGCCGGGTGGACCGTAAAGGTATCAACCGCTTGCTCGACGAGCGCTCCATTGTGTTGCTGTCGCCGCTGGGCTATTCGCCAACGGGCGAGATTTTTAACATTGCCTGTGAAGACGTGGCCACTCGGGCGGCGATTGATCTGGGGGCTGACAAACTGCTGCTGTTCGGTGCCGAGCGCGGGCTGTTGGATGAGCAGGGCCGCTTGGTGCGAGAACTACGTCCGCAGCAGGTTCCCGCGCACATGCAGCGTTTGGGCAGCAACTATCAGGCTGAATTGTTGGAGGCGGCGGCTGAAGCCTGTCGCGGCGGGGTTGGCCGTAGCCATATCGTCAGTTATGTCGAAGACGGTGCGCTGCTGACGGAGCTGTTCACCCGTGACGGTGGCGGTACGTTGGTTGCGCAAGAGCAATTCGAGCAGGTGCGCGAGGCAGCGATTGAAGACGTCGGTGGTTTGCTCGACTTGATAAGTCCGCTGGAAGAGCAGGGGATTTTGGTCCGCCGTTCGCGGGAAGTGCTGGAACGCGAGATTGAGCAATTCAGCGTGGTTGAACGCGAAGGGTTAATCATTGCCTGTGCCGCGCTGTATCAGATCGCGGACTCAGACGCGGGCGAGCTGGCCTGTTTGGCGGTCAACCCAGAGTATCGCCATGGCGGTCGCGGCGATGTGCTGTTGGAGCGGATTGAATCACGTGCACGGGAGCAAGGTCTCAAAACCCTGTTTGTACTCACCACCCGCACAGCGCATTGGTTTCGAGAGCGCGGATTTGAGCCCAGCAGCGTTGATCGACTGCCCAGCGCCAGGGCATCGCTCTACAACTATCAGCGTAATTCGAAGATCTTCGAGAAGGCGTTGTAGTTATTGATCGTCGGTGAGGATGGAATCGCGCGGTTTACCTGATAAACCGCGCCGTTTGCGTCCCCATTAAACTCGGTCTCACACCCTCTTTGATCAGTTACTAATAGCCAAAATGCTCGCCTGATACGAACCGACGAAGGTATCGAAATCGACGGTTTCTTCGGTTTTTTCCAGTTCTGCCTGTGCGGCAATGGACGTGCGGGCCAACGTTTCGAAGTGGGCCTGATCTTCGGCGCTCAATGGTTCACTACGGAAGTACTCCGCGTGCGCCTGGCTTTGGCGGAACGAAAATGCCGTAAAGCCTTCCGAATGGCTGGTCATGCTCGCCAATACTTGGGCCGAAGGGGTCAGTGAAGCGTCATTGACCTTGGCTTGCTGGGCTGCAATTGATTGGGAGTGCTCTTCGCCGCCATGGCTTTGATCGAGCAGTTGCGCCAGTGGAGCAATTTTTTCCAACAACTCGCTTGCCCAGGCTTTCAGCTCGATGGTGCTGTCATTGCGGCGCAGTTCCAGACCCGGGCGACGACCGTCCTTGACCACCGTCAGGAAGTTCGACTCCGCATTGGTACATTCGTTAGCAGCCAACTGCGGGCTGTCTTGCAGTGCGCAATACAGCACAAACGCATCGATGAAGCGTGCTTGCTGCAAGTCGATACCCATCGGCAGGAACGGGTTGATGTCCAAGCAGCGGACCTCAACGTATTGCACGCCACGGGCCATCAGCGCCTGAATCGGCCGTTCGCCCGAATAGGTCACGCGTTTCGGACGGATGTTCGAGTAATACTCGTTTTCGATCTGCAGGATGTTGGTGTTGAGCTGGATCCACTCACCGTCCTTGCGGGTGCCGATCTCGACATACGGTGGATACGGCGTTGCCACCGCTTTACGCAGGCTGTTGATGTAGCTGCTCAAGTCGTTGTAGCACGGCGTCAGACCCGCTTGGGCGTTGCTCTGGTAACCCAGATCGCTCATGCGCAGGCTGGTGGCGTACGGCAAGAACAGCGTGTCAGGGTCCCATTGCTCCAACTGATGCGAATGACCACGCAAAAAGCCTGCGTCCAAGGCCGGCGAAGCGCCGAACAGGTACATCAGTAGCCAGCTGTAGCGGCGGAAGTTACGGATCAGGGCGATATAGGATGACGATTGGAAGTCGCGATCGCTGCCGACAAAGTCTTCGGCTTGCCGAAGCACGGGCCAGAGTTTTTCCGGCAGCGAAAAGTTGTAGTGAATGCCGGCGATACACTGCATGGCCTTGCCATATCGCAAGGCCAGGCCTTTGCGATAGACGTACTTGAGCTGACCGATGTTCGACGTGCCGTAGTAGGCAATCGGAATATCTTCTTCGGCCGGCAATGGGCACGGCATTGAAGGGCTCCACAGGTACTCGGCGCCGAGCTTGCTGTAAGCATAGCGATGGATCTTGTCCAAGCTGTCCAGCGTGTCAGCCGGGTCCGACAGCGCCGGAGTAATGAATTCCAGCAATGACTCGGAATAGTCCGTGGTGATTTGCTCGTTGGTCAGCGCGGCACCCAATGTTTCAGGGTGCGGGGTCTGTGCCAGTCGTGCCTGGTCCGTTACGCGCAGGCATTCACGCTCAATACCGTGCAGGCACTGCTCCAGTAAGGAGAGGTGAGTAGGCTCGCTAAGCAGAGCCAGGCGGCGGTTGAGAAGTTCGCTCAAGTTAGATTCCTTCACGCGTCAGTCGCCCCAATATGGGGGTGGAGATGACCGTCTACAAGGGTGAAGAGAAGAACTGGCGTCGTCGCCTAGTTATGGTTTGGACCGCCGAAGCCCTGTTGCACGATTTGGCCGCACAGCAGGCTGAAAATTCCGACTCTGTTTACGCAGTGTCGAAATTAACTCAAATCCACGCCCGAGAGCTAGATGACGGCGAACGTACCTTGTGCTTTAGCGATCAGTTTGTCGCCCTGGACCACTTCCGCTTCGACCACCAGCGTGCGTCTGCCGGCGTGCAGCACCTTGGCGATGCACAGCACCTCGCCTTCGGAAACCGAGCGCACATAGTTGATCTTGCATTCGATGGTGACGCTTTGCTGATCGAAACCGTGGGAACTGGAACACGCCAGTCCCATGGTGATATCGACCAGGCTGAAGATTGCTCCGCCGTGCATTACGTTGCCGCGATTGCGCAGGTGAGGTTCCAGCGGCAGCGCGACGTGCGCAATGCCGTCGTCCAGGCGAACCAGTCGACAGCCGAGCGTATTGAAAAATGCGCTTTGGGTAAGACCTTCCGGGATCTCCATCAACGCTTCTTCAACTGCTTGGCGTTGGCGAACAAAGACGCCATGGCGTGATTGACCGGGGCCACTGCGGCCGGGGCTTCTTTGCGCGATGTGCTCTGTTGTGAGCGTGCCGCTGAGCCTGGACGTGCGCCGCGTGCGCCATCAATTTTCTCGCCGGGGGTATCACCCATGCGCATCGACAGCCCGACGCGTTTGCGCGGGATATCAATTTCCATGACTTTGACCTTCACCACATCGCCTGCTTTCACCGCTTCACGTGGGTCTTTGATGAACTTCTCCGATAACGCCGAGATGTGCACCAAACCGTCCTGATGGACCCCGATATCGACGAATGCGCCAAAGTTGGTCACGTTGGTGACCACGCCTTCGAGGATCATGCCCAGCTGCAAGTCTTTGAGTTCTTCGACGCCTTCCTGGAACTCAGCGGTCTTGAACTCGGGTCGCGGGTCACGGCCTGGTTTTTCCAGTTCTTGCAGAATGTCGGTCACGGTAGGCAGGCCGAAGGTTTCGTCGGTGTACTTTTTCGGATCCAGACGCTTGAGGAAGCTGGCGTCTCCAATCAGCGACCGGATATCGCGGTCAGTTTCGGCGGCAATTCGCTTCACTAACGGATACGCTTCCGGGTGAACAGCGGAGGAATCCAGTGGATTTTCGCCGTTCATCACACGCAGGAAGCCAGCAGCTTGTTCGTAGGTCTTTTCGCCAAGCCGGCTGACTTTCTTCAGCGCGGCGCGGGTCTTGAACGCCCCGTTTTCATCGCGGTGGGCGACAATATTTTGTGCCAGCGTAAAGTTGAGGCCAGAAATACGCGCCAGCAAGGCCACCGACGCGGTGTTCACATCAACACCAACGGCATTCACGCAGTCCTCAACCACGGCATCCAGACCACGGGCAAGTTTCAGTTGCGACACATCGTGCTGGTACTGGCCGACACCGATGGATTTCGGATCAATTTTCACCAGTTCAGCCAACGGGTCTTGCAAGCGCCGGGCAATCGACACGGCGCCACGGATGGTCACGTCCAAGTCCGGGAATTCCTTGGCAGCCAGTTCTGAGGCTGAATACACCGAAGCGCCGGCTTCTGAGACCATCACTTTGGTCATTTTCAGGCCTGGGTATTTTTTGATCAGTTCGGCGGCCAGTTTGTCGGTTTCCCGGCTGGCGGTGCCGTTGCCAATGGCGATCAAATCCACGGCATGTTTGGCACACAGTGCGGCCAACACGGCAATGGTTTGATCCCACTGATTCTTGGGCACATGGGGATAAACCGTGGCGTAATCCAGTAACTTACCAGTGGCATCGACCACCGCCACCTTGCAGCCGGTGCGCAGGCCAGGGTCAAGGCCCAACGTGGCGCGAGGGCCGGCGGGTGCGGCCAGCAGCAAGTCATGCAAGTTGTGCGCGAACACGTTGATGGCTTCGGTTTCCGCGCCTTCGCGCAACTCACCCAGCAAATCGGTTTCCAGGTGGGTGTAGAGCTTGACCTTCCAGGTCCAGCGCACCACTTCGGCCAGCCATTTATCAGCAGGACGATTCTGGTTTTGCAGGCCGAAGCGTTCGCTGATCATCATTTCGCAGGGGTGCATGGCGCCCGGCAGTTCATCGCCGACCTTCAGCGAGGCGCTGAGAAAGCCTTCGTTACGCCCGCGAAAAATAGCCAAGGCACGGTGCGATGGCATGCTTTTCAGGGGTTCGTCGTGTTCGAAGTAATCGCGGAATTTCGCGCCTTCTTCTTCTTTGCCAGCCACCACGCGGGCGCTGATCACCGATTCCTGCTTGAGGAAGCTACGCAATTTGTCGAGCAAGTTGGCGTCTTCGGCGAAACGCTCCATCAGGATGTACTTGGCGCCTTCGAGCGCTGCTTTCACATCGGCGACGCCTTTTTCGGCGCTGACAAAGCGGGCGGCTTCGCCTTCAGGCGTCAGGCTTGGGTCGTTGAACAGGCCATCGGCCAATTCGCCGAGACCGGCCTCCAGGGCGATTTGTCCCTTGGTGCGGCGTTTTTGCTTGTAGGGTAAATACAAATCTTCGAGGCGGGTTTTGGTGTCAGCAAGTTTGATATCGCGCGCCAGCTCCGGGGTCAGCTTGCCTTGTTCTTCAATGCTGGCGAGGATGCTGATGCGTCGCTCGTCAAGTTCACGCAGGTAGCGTAGGCGCTCTTCCAGATGACGTAATTGAGTGTCATCGAGGCTGCCGGTCACTTCTTTGCGGTAGCGAGAGATGAAGGGCACCGTTGAGCCTTCATCGAGCAGAGCGACGGCCGCTGCGACCTGCTGTGGGCGTACGCCGAGTTCCTCGGCGATGCGGCTGTTGATGCTGTCCATAAAACCACCTGGCAAATTGTGAACAAAAATATACGACTGTTTACAAGCGGCGTCGGCCAGAGTTGCCTGACTTCGCGGCGGCGCATTATACCCGGCGATCTACGATTAGGGGGATTGGAGCCTTTAACGGGCGTCGTGAGCAGCCGTTGCTGGCGGCGCAGGAAAAATCTGCTAACAATGCTTACAGTACGTAACTCGGTGGCTACGCCATAATGCGCGCCGAGATCAAAGGAGCATCTAATGAGCAGCATTGCACAAACTGCTGAAGGGGAAAAAATCCTCATCGTTGACGACGACCCAGGGTTAAGCAGCCTGTTAGAGCGTTTTTTTACGAGCAAAGGTTATCGCGCGCGTGCTGTAGCGAACGTCGAGCAAATGGACCGCCTGCTGGCTCGAGAGGTTTTTCACCTGGTCGTACTGGATTTGATGTTGCCTGGCGAAGACGGGCTTTCTGCCTGCCGCCGCTTGCGCGCTGCCAACAATCAGGTTCCTATCATCATGCTCACTGCCAAGGGTGATGAGTTGAGTCGTATCCGCGGTCTGGAGTTGGGTGCTGACGATTACCTGTCCAAGCCATTCAACCCCGATGAACTGATGGCGCGGGTCAAAGCTGTGCTGCGTCGTCAGACTACGCCGGTGCCTGGCGCCCCTGGCAGTGAAGACGAGTCCGTCACCTTCGGTGACTACGAGCTGTCGCTGGCCACCCGCGAGCTCAAGCGCGGCGATGAAGTGCACATGCTGACCACGGGCGAATTCGCGGTGCTCAAGGCGTTGGTCATGCATGCCCGCGAGCCATTGACCCGCGACAAATTGATGAACCTGGCCCGTGGTCGCGAGTGGGATGCGCTGGAGCGCTCCATTGACGTGCAGATTTCACGCTTGCGTCGCCTGATCGAGCCGGATCCGTCCAAGCCTCGTTATATCCAGACAGTCTGGGGTGTGGGTTACGTATTCGTTCCCGATGGTGCTGGAAACAAGTGATCTGCATTTTGTAGGAGCGAGCTGCTCAGCACGCCGAATCCTCGCCCCAACAGTCGATAGCCCTCTTAAGGGCTATCGACTGTTTTGGTGCGTGCGTTCACGCAGTTGACGCCGTTCGCGATTCGCCATTTCTGCGAGCCTGGCTCGCACCTGCAAAGTGTGTAGCTACTGCCATGAAAACGCCGCTCTGGTTCCCGCAAAGTTTCTTCTCTCGCACCCTATGGCTGGTGCTAATTGTCGTGCTGTTTTCCAAGGCACTGACCCTGGTTTATCTACTGATGAACGAGGACGTTCTGGTCGACAGACAATACAGCCACGGTGTCGCGCTGACGTTACGTGCCTATTGGGCTGCTGATGAGCAAGACCGTGGGGCAATTGCCGAAGCTGCGGGGCTGATTCGCGTGGTGGGCGGCGGTGTGCCGGAGGGCGAACAACATTGGCCTTACAGTGAAATTTATCAACGGCAAATGCAGGCTGAGTTGGGTGCGGACACCGAGGTGCGCTTGCGGGTGCATGCGCCACCGGCGCTTTGGGTTCGAGCCCCGAGCCTGGGTGACGGTTGGCTGAAAGTACCGTTGTACCCGCATCCATTACGAGGCCAGAAGATCTGGAGCGTACTGGGTTGGTTCCTTGCCATTGGTTTGTTATCCACGGCATCGGCGTGGATTTTCGTCAGGCAACTTAATCAGCCGCTCAAGCGTTTGGTGTTTGCTGCCCGCCAGTTGGGCCAGGGGCGTAGCGTGCGTTTGCCGATCAGCGATACACCCAGTGAGATGGCCGAGGTCTACCGCGCGTTCAACCAGATGGCCGAAGACGTTGAGCAGGCGGGGCAGGAACGGGAGTTGATGTTGGCCGGGGTTTCTCACGACCTGCGAACACCCTTGACCCGTTTGCGGCTGTCGCTGGAGTTAATGACGGACGAAAACGAGCTGACGGAGGGAATGGTTCGCGATATCGAGGACATGGACGCGATTCTCGATCAGTTTCTGGCGTTCATTCGTGACGGACGCGACGAAAAAATCGAAGAAGTCGACTTAAGTGACTTGGTGCGGGAGGTGGTAGCCCCTTTCAATCATCCCACCGAGCAAATTCGTTTGTGCCTGGAACCGATCCCGCCATTTCCGCTACGCCGGGTTTCGCTTAAACGGCTGCTGAACAACTTGATTGGCAACGCGATGCATCACGCAGGTAATGGAATAGAAGTCGCCGCCTACGTATCGGGCGACGTCAATGCACCTTACGTTGTGCTGAGTGTGCTGGACCGCGGCATGGGCATCGATCCGTCAGAGTTGGAGGTCATCTTCAATCCCTTTATACGTGGCGACCGAGCGCGCAGCGGCAAAGGCACGGGTTTGGGACTGGCAATCGTCAAGCGAATCGCCGCTATGCACGGTGGCAACGTAGAGCTGCGAAATCGTTCAGGAGGTGGCCTTGAAGCCAGGGTGCGTCTGCCGCTGGGTCTGATGTTACCGAGGGACGCGGTTTAAGCTGAAGTGTGCAAATCGAAGTTTCTGTGGGACCGAATTCATTCGGGAAGCGGTCGGCGCGGTTGTCTGGGGCGCCGAGGTGTTGCTTTCCCGAATGAATCGGTCCCACAATTCCGGTGACCCTATCAACCCTTCCCTTTGGTCCGCGTCATGTGCGGGCCGCTGTTCTTCTCCAGGTACTCGATGATCATCCCTGCCACGTCTTTGTTGGTGGTGGTTTCGATGCCTTCCAGTCCCGGTGATGAGTTCACTTCCATAACCAGTGGACCGTGATTGGAGCGCAGTATATCTACGCCAGCGACGCTCAACCCCATCACTTTGGCCGCGCGAATGGCGGTCATACGTTCTTCGGGTGTGATCTTGATCAGGCTGGCGCTGCCGCCACGGTGCAGGTTCGAGCGAAACTCTCCCGGCTTGGCTTGGCGTTTCATCGAAGCGATCACTTTGTCACCCACGACAAAGCAGCGAATATCCGCGCCGCCTGCTTCCTTGATGTACTCCTGGACCATGATGTCTTGTTTAAGGCCCATGAACGCTTCGATCACCGATTCCGCCGCAGTGGCCGTTTCACACAGCACCACGCCAATGCCTTGGGTGCCCTCCAGGACCTTGATCACCAGTGGTGCGCCATTGACCATGCGGATCAAGTCCGGAATGTCATCGGGTGAGTGAGCAAACCCAGTGACGGGCAAACCAACACCTCGGCGTGAGAGCAATTGCAGCGAACGCAACTTGTCCCGCGAGCGCGCAATGGCCACTGACTCGTTGAGCGGAAATACGCCCATCATTTCAAACTGGCGCAGCACAGCGCAGCCATAAAACGTCACCGAAGCACCGATTCGCGGGATCACCGCATCGAAATCTTCCAGCGGCTTGCCGCGATAGTGGATCTGCGGCTTATGACTGGCGATGTTCATATATGCGCGCAGGGTGTCGATCACCACCATCTCATGGCCGCGGGCGGTACCGGCTTCGACCATACGACGTGTGGAATACAGACGCGGGTTACGCGACAGCACAGCGATCTTCATGCAACACCTGTGACAGAGATAATAGAGGCCGGAAATACCGGCTTTTCTTGAACGTATGTAATGCCCGGATTGACCACCAAATGGCCGTCGATCAAAGCTTTCGAGCCGAGTAGCAAGCGGTAGCGCATGGCTTGGCGGCAGGCCAATGTGAATTCCACCGGCCAGACCCGATCACCTAGCGCCAAGGTTGTGCGGATGACGTAACGAACCTGCGTGTGTCCGTTGGAGCTTTTTATGGTTTTCATGGCAACCAGCAGCGCTTCGCATCGGCGGTGGCGCAACTGAACCACTGTGCCGAGGTGCGCGTTGAAGCGTACCCATTTCTCGCCATCGCGTTCGAAGGGTTCGATCTCGGTCGCGTGCAGGCTGGATGTACTGGCCCCGGTATCAATTTTCGCGCGTAAGCCGGCCACGCCTAGAAGGGGCAGCGCCACCCACTCGCGAAGGCCAACGACCGTCAAATGATCAAATGTTTTCAAAGCGATTCCGTACGTTTCAAACTGCCTGCCAAGCGCCAGGGTTGATCTGGGCCAAGGCTTTGAATGCAGGCTTGGCGAACAAATAGCCCTGCATAAGGAATATCCCGCAGTCGGACAAAAAATCACGCTCTTCGACATGCTCGATGCCTTCGGCAATGACTGTAACGCCCAACTCTGCACACATTGTGACAACGCCTCGAACAATAGCCTGTCGAGGGCGATCCAGATGAATATCCCGAATCAGCGCCATGTCGAGTTTGATCAGGTCAGGCTGAAAGTCTGCCAGCAATGTCAGCCCGGAGTAACCCGCACCAAAGTCGTCAATGGCCGTCTTGAAGCCGAACTCGTGGTATTCACGCAGAATGTTGGTCAAATGGCGATTGTTATCTAAATACTCGCTTTCAACGGTTTCGAAAATCAGTTGGTTTAGCGGGAAATTGTGCGTTTTTGCTGCCTCAAGGGTGCTGCGAATACACAGTTCCGGGCGGTACACCGCGTTTGGCAAAAAGTTGATCGACAGGTGCTCACGCATCTTCAATCGCGCCGCGCCGGCTATCGCTTCAGTGCGGCAACGCTGGTCAAACCGGTAGCGGTTCTGCTCGTTGACTTGGCTCAAAATGGACATCGCCCCTTCGCCATGTATACCTCGCACTAGAGCTTCGTGGGCGAAGACTGAGCAATCACGCAGATCGACGATGGGTTGGTAGGCAAATGCAAAGTCGAAATCCAGCTCAGCGCTGTTTTGGCAGCCTTCGCATCCAACTTTAGGATGGGTCAGCGAAATCGGAAATTCAGTCACGTAGCACTCCTAGCGCCAAGGGGACCGTCAATGGGTTGAGCATTCTAGTCCGGGGATCGGTTTGACGCCTGCTATACGTCACGTAGTACAGTTCCGGTTGTCACTTTACTAAGGAGTTCTTATGGCACAAAAACAGGAAGAGGACGACAAAGTTCGGCTGGACAAATGGCTCTGGGCTGCGCGTTTTTTTAAAACACGAGCCTTGGCCAAGGCCGCGATTGAAAGCGGTAAGGTCCATTGGCGGGGCGAACGATGCAAGCCCGGCAAGGAGCCGCGTTTAGGGGACGAATACCAGATTCGAGCAGGGTTCGATGAGCGCTCGGTAGTGGTTCAAGCGTTATCGGCGGTACGGCGAGGTGCGCCTGAGGCGCACGCCCTGTACACCGAAACGCCGGAAAGCATCGTCAAACGTGAGCGCGCGGCAGCGTTGCGCAAGGCAGGTAGCCTCGGCATCACCACCGACGGGCGACCGACCAAGAAACAGCGTCGGCAGCTCCATCAGTTTCGCGGTTCAGGCAGTGATGATTAGCGGCCTCGGACGGTTGGAAACCTTACGACGCTCATGTGCTTGATCACCGGCAAAAAGCTCAACGGCTTGAACAGGGACTCCGTTACGCGAAGCAAGAAACGTGAGGCATGGGCGGCAAGAGGCGTGTAATAGCCCCAACCCAATGCCAGTGCGGCCATCGCAACGCCGCCAACGTAATCGTCCTGCCCCCAGTGAGCACCGGCGACCAAGCGCGGCATCATGAACAGGAATGCCAAGCCCCAGATGACCAAGCGTTGACCGTTGGTCCGGCTAAACAGGGTTATGAACAGTGCCCAGATCAGTAACACTGAGGCGTGATCGCCAGGGAAGCTTTGGTTCGAGCTGTCTTTCAAGTCCAGCGCTTCGGGCAGGTTGGGGAAAAAAGCGCTCATGCTGAGCGCACCTGGAAGCACCACGGACGGGCTACTGTGCTGCCAGCCCATGTGCTTGACACTTTTTTCAAAAATCGTACGAATGATCAGCAGCAAGATAAGGATCGCAAGAAAGCCAAAGAAGGCCTGACGGACGTGAATGGCTTCGAACACCCAGTCACCTTTGATCAGCAGCGTCAGTAAAATCAGGCCAACGATGATATCGAAGGGTCGCATACTGGCGACTGTCCAAATGTAGAGCCACACTGTGCTCTCGGCCAGCGGGTGATTCAGCAGATGAAAAAGCCACTCGTCAAATTGGGTGAAAACGGCGTGGCCAGTGGGCCATAGCCAAAAACACATCAGCGCCAGAGCGAGTAGATTGCACAACAGCAGTCGGCTGATGTTCCACCTGGCCTGGAAGAGATCGGAATTGTTCATAAAATGCGCCCCATTGGCATGCTTACGGCAGCAAAAAAATTGCTAGATGTCAGGCGGCGCTTTATAAGCGCTTGTCATTACTTTGTCATCACTTCAGATACCTTTCCTTATGCATGATTTTCCGGATATTGATTACACACAGCGTTTTATTTTTGATGAAAGCGACGTTCGCGGAGAGCTGGTGGCGCTTGAGCGCAGTTACGCCGAGGTGTTGGCTAAACATCCGTACCCAGAGCCCGTTGCACAATTGCTGGGCGAAATGCTCGCGGCTGCGGCGCTGCTGGTGGGCACGCTCAAATTTGATGGATTGCTGGTGCTGCAAGCCAATTCCAGCGGCGCGGTTCCAATGCTGATGGTCGAATGTTCCAGCGACCGCGAAATACGTGGCATCGCTCGCTACGAGGAAGACCAGATCGTACCGGGTGCCGGGCTGCGCGACTTGATGCCGGATGGCATTCTGACGTTGACCATCGATCCACGTCAGGGCAAGCGCTACCAAGGCGCCGTGGCGTTGGACGGTGCCGATTTGTCTGAAAGCCTAACGTCGTACTTTGCTTTGTCTGAGCAGTTGGGAACACGCTTCTGGCTCAATGCCGATGGCTCTCGGGCACGGGGCCTGTTGTTGCAGCAATTGCCTGCCGACCGTTTGACTGATCCCGAAGACCGCGATGCCAGCTGGCAACACGTGACTGCACTGGCTGGAACCCTGACGGCTGAAGAGTTGCTCAGCCTGGACAATGAAACTGTGCTGCATCGTTTGTTTCACGAAGACGCAGTGCGCATGTTCGACATCCAGCCGTTGCAATTTCGTTGCAGTTGCTCCCGCGAGCGTTCGGCCAACGCCTTAGTCAGCCTCGGTGTGGAGGATGCGCAGCAACTGGTGATCGAGCACAACGGTGCCATCGAAATCGACTGCCAGTTCTGCAATCAGCGCTACCTGTTCGATGCCACTGACGTGGCGCAGATATTTGCCGGCGGTGGTGTGGATTCGCCGTCTCATACGCGGCATTAAACCGGGCTAAATGTCCTGAAACGCCCGTAGGGCCGCGTTATCGCCGTTCTGACAGGAGGGTTCTACCTTTTTTAAGCAGTTCTGGCATAATCCGGCCCACTTTTTCCGCTGTAGTAGTGTCAGAGTTTCTACTACAAAATGTTTGGAGCACCGGCCTGGGCCGACGGGGAACCTCATGACGCAAGCTAATAATGCCGTATACACCGATCTCAGCATCGATGATCTGGTTAAAGAAGCCTTGAACCGCGGTGAAGGCGAGCTTTCCGATACCGGCGCGCTGGTCGTGGAAACAGGCCATCGCACGGGTCGTTCGCCGGTAGACCGTTATATCGTTGAAGAGCCAAGCACTCAGGCCGCTATTGCCTGGGGCCCGATCAACCGTAAATTCCCTGCTGACAAGTTTGATGCCCTGTGGAATCGCGTTGAAGCATTCCTCGGTGAGCGCGAGAGTTTCGTTTCCCACGTCCATGTAGGCTCTGATCCAGCGCACTACCTCGCTGTGAAAATGACTACTGGTACTGCCTGGCACAACCTGTTTGGGCGTTGCCTGTTCATCAATCCGGAACAGTACAACCCTGCCGCCAAAACTGAATGGCAAGTCATTAATGCCCCAGAGTTCGTCTGCGAACCTGAGCGCGACGGCACCAACTCTGACGGCACTGTGATCCTCAACTTTGCAGCCAAAAAAGTGCTGATCGCCGGCATGCGTTACGCCGGTGAAATGAAGAAGGCGTTGTTTTCGGTACAGAACTTCCTGCTGCCAGCGGTCGACGTGCTGCCAATGCACTGCGCTGCCAACATGGGCGAAGAGGGCGACGTCACGTTGTTCTTCGGCCTGTCCGGCACCGGCAAAACCACCCTGTCCGCTGATGAAAGCCGTTACCTCATTGGCGACGACGAACATGGCTGGGGCGTAGGGGTTGTGTTCAACATCGAAGGCGGTTGCTATGCCAAGTGCATCGACCTCTCCGAGAAGAACGAGCCTGTCATCTGGAAAGCTATTCAGCACGGCGCTGTGCTGGAAAACGTGATCATCGACCCGGTGACCAAGAAAGCCGACTACGCCGATGACAGCCTGACTCAAAACAGCCGCGCCGCGTACCCGCGTGAACTGATCGAGAAACGCGCACCGAAAAACCTCGGTGGCGAGCCGAATGCTGTGATCTTCCTTACCTGCGACCTGACCGGCGTATTGCCGCCAGTGTCGATCCTCAGCGAAGAACAAGCGGCCTACCACTTCTTGTCGGGCTACACCGCGTTGGTCGGCTCTACAGAAATGGGTTCAGGCAGCGGCATCAAGTCGACGTTCTCAACCTGCTTCGGTGCGCCGTTCTTCCCACGTCCAGCGGGCGAATACGCTGAATTGCTGATCAAGCGCATTCGCGGTTTCGGCTCGAAAGTTTACCTGGTTAACACCGGTTGGACCGGTGGCGGCTACGGCGTTGGCAAGCGCTTCAACATCCCGACTACGCGCGGTGTGATTGCGGCCATCCAAAGCGGTGCATTGATCGGCGCAGAAACCGAACACCTCGCTACCGTTAACCTCGACGTGCCGAAACTGGTACCGGGCGTAGACACAGGGCTGCTCAACCCACGCAACACCTGGGCGGACAAAGCGGCGTACGACGAAGCGGCTAAAGCATTGGCCGGATTGTTTGTTGAGAACTTCAAGAAGTTCGATGTAAGCGATGCGATTAAAGCAGCCGGTCCAAAAATATAGTTAGTGGTGATATCAAAAAAAACCGCCTTTAAAGGGCGGTTTTTTTTTGAAAAATTCGGGGTCTTTCAATGTCGCATATACAACATGTTTAGCGTGTCTAAACCAATCAATGTAGATCTTTGTACGTTTCATTGGTAGCGGAAAGGCTGCCAGCAAGGCCTTTGGCCGGTTTGAACTGGTCGCCTTCAATCGCGGTGAAGTGCACGCCGTGAGCCCCGAACGTGACATACCGTTGGTTCTTTTCCTGCTCGGTAATCGCGGTATAGGACTGTTTGCGCATCGCAACGTAATGCTGCTCGCCGCGAACGATAGCGTCGTGGAATTTAGCAATTTCGGCTGCGCCTAAGTTTAATTTTTTATTCTGATTCACCCCCCAGCGCGTTAAGCATGTTTCAGCGAAGTGCCTGACGATCCTCCCGGGCTCATGCAGCATCTTTGGTCCTTCCGAGCCATTCAGAGCCGCATTACCGACGAGCGTTGCGTGGCGGCCCGCCATTGGATAGATATGGACTCGAGTGGATGGGTGGGTCGTAGGGATCACGCAGGAGAAACCTTTGGATCGTTCATCCCTGGCGTAGAAGCCTACGTACTCCGCGACGTTGCTACCCAAGGTTACTTTTTCCCCTTGGAAATTGAGCGCTCCGGGCACTGGATCAACGGCAAAGATATTCACCTTGATATGCTTGAGCTGACTGTCCGCCAACATCGCGTTAGCAAGCATATGGCAGCTAACGCCGCCACGGCTCCAGCCAACCAAGTTCACCTGGGTGGGAATAATGCCGCCCTGTCGGAAGATTTTGATTATTTGCTCCTGAAGTTGTTGAGGCGTAAGTTTTCGGTCGCCATAGTTATATTTTCTCCATAAATAAGAGCCGGTGACTTGAACCTCTTCGATTGGAATACCGGCGGCTTTGAGGACTTTGTAGTTTGCGGCCGTCAGTTCAGTACGCTGCCAATCACATTTCCCTTTGATCAGGTGCGCCGCATGTAAGACGTTCTCATGCCAACCTTTGCCGAAGAGCGTGCCGGACAGCCCATATTCTTTGGACTTGGTAAACATGTCATCGGCTTGGAGGTTACCGCTTCCAGGCCCGTCAATAATTGTCCAATCGACAAACTCTCTACCCGCGTTGTTAGCGGCCAAGCTTGAAATCAGCTCGCCGTCCCAATAACTTTTATTGATGGTGTCGAAATTGGTCGACCCTGTGCCGCAAAAATAGACAGTAAAAATACTCATGGTGTTAGTCTCGCTGTGTGGATTGAAAGGCGAGAATAAACAATTTTAGTTGGTTGTCATGTTGAGGTTTATTGCCGGATGTTTTAATAAAAAATTGAAGTTAGTTGTTTAGTTAAGTCTGTAGGATTTAACGTCTTTACAGTGCGGTATAACCGATAGGCAATGCTGGATTCTGGCAGAATTTGGTGTTTTAAAGAGGCTTTTAGTGTTCAGCCCGCAGGGTTAAAAGTCCCTGCGGCCCCGCAATACCGCTGTTGTGTAGCCTTGCTCTGTGCTTCTCGGTCGCTGTCCGAGCGTTTGGTCCATTCGCGACATTGTTCCTTGAAGAACACCTGCGCCGCTTTGCGGCATTCGCGGTGTTCAACGGTCGCGCCAGGGAAGTTAAAACAGACGCTGTCGTCTTCAATATGGTTGTTGTAGACCTTCCACTGCGAGCGGTAGCGATTGCGGCCATCCCATTCGCGGAGGTTGGCAGTAACGATTTCTACTTTCACAGTTCGTTGTGGAGCGTTGTTGTGTTGCAGGTCGGCTCTGAAGCCCGCCATGTAACTTTGCGAGACCATGCCCTGCGCTGGCAAAGTAGTGTTTGGACGCTCGATAGGCGCAGGCGTAGGGTGCGCTTCGTTCATGGGGGTTGGTCGAGGCTCAGCCGCACTTTTAACGACGGCTACAGGCACGGCGTCTTCGAGAGGAGCCATTGTTTCAGCGGGCTCAGGTTCGGCAATCACGACGCTTTTGGTGGGTTTATTCGTATGAAATAGAGTAGCCAGTGCATAGGCAGCAAGGCCCAAGACGGCAAGAATGATAAGGTTACGACCCCGCGAGCCAGCCGATGCAGGGCGCACCACCTTGCGTTTGCCGAGGGGTGAGCCGAGCACGATGTCGAATTGCTCAGGATTTAAGCGTTGAATGTGTGTCAGACCATCATCTTCCGGTCGTTTTTGATCTTCCATGCTGCTTCCTTTGCGGTGTAGCCATAATGCTCTGGTGTATCGTGCGGGAAGGGTAAACCGGCCTATGCCATTTTGCCAGCATGGTGCGGTCAGAGAATGCGATGAAACTTCCCGAGACGATCCAAAAATCCCAAGCGCTATATGCACTTCACAGCTTAGGGTTATGGTCTGGCGCCTATCTGGCAGTCAATGGAGTGGCAGCGTATGCATGAGCGTCTTGAACACGTGTTTGGCTATTCGCATTTTCGGCCTGGGCAAGAGACTGCGATTGGAGCGGTGTTAGCCGGGCGTTCGGCGGCGGCGATTTTTCCAACGGGGTCGGGCAAGTCATTGTGCTATCAGCTACCCGCGCTGATGCTGCCTCACCTGACACTGGTGGTGTCGCCTCTGTTGGCGTTGATTCAGGATCAGTTAGCGTTCTTGCAGCGCCACGGCATTGCTGCAGCCAGTATCGATTCGGCACAAAGTCGTGACAGTACCGCGCAGGTTATGGCGCGAGCCCGATCCGGTGAACTCAAAATCCTCATGATTTCTGTGGAGCGTTTAAAGAACGAGCGCTTTCGACATTTCATCGAACAGGTGCCGATTTCGCTGTTGGTCATCGACGAAGCACACTGCATATCTGAGTGGGGCCATAACTTCCGGCCGGATTACCTCAAGCTTCCGGACTATCAACGCCAATTCAATATCCCGCAAGCGTTGTTGCTGACGGCTACCGCGACGCCGAATGTCATCGCCGATATGCAGGCCAAATTCGCCATCGCTCCGGAGGACGTGGTGACGACCGGGTTTTATCGCCCCAATCTCAACCTATTGGTTGAGCCGGCTATGGGTCGAGACAAGCGGAGACGATTGGTTGAGTGGTTGGGTTCGCGTGTGGGCCAGCCCACTATTGTTTATGTCACGTTACAGAAAACCGCTGAATACGTTGCTGAGCATTTGACTCAGAACGGCTTGGCGGCCAGTGCCTACCATGCCGGTCTGCCCCACGATAAGCGTGAGTCAATTCAGCGGCAATTCATGGGCGGGCGACTGAATTGCATCGTTGCCACCATCGCGTTTGGAATGGGGATCGACAAGAGCGATATCCGTAACGTCGTTCATTTCGATCTGCCGAAATCCATTGAAAACTACAGCCAGGAAATCGGCCGCGCAGGGCGAGATGGTGCGCCCTCGGACTGCTTGGTGCTGGCTAACCGTGACAGCTTGAACATCCTGGAGAATTTCGTTTACGGCGATACGCCGGAATACCTTGGCATTCGGCATGTCATCGATGAGTTACTGAATGCAGCCAACGACGGGCAGTGGGAGTTGCTACTGGGCCCCTTGGCTGATCAGAGCAATATTCGCCAACTGCCACTAAAGACCTTGCTGGTGCAACTTGAGCTGCGCGGCATCATTGCGCCACGCTTCGCTTATTTCGCTGAATACCGTTTCAAGTTTCTGATGGAGCCGAAGCTTCTGTTGCAACGTTTTGAAGGAGAGCGGCGTCAGTTTGTCGAAGCCATTATCGAGACCTCCTATCAGGCAAGAACCTGGGCCACGGTTAACTTTGAGGCCTTGTATCAGCAGCATCAGGCCGAGCGTGGGCGAGTGGTTACTGCGCTGGATTACTTTCAGGAAAAAGGCTGGATCGAGTTAGAAAGCAAGTTGATGACCGAGGTCTACAGCTTGCTCGATATGAATTTCGACCCCGACGCGCTGGGCCATGAGTTGCATGAGTATTTCAAACAGCATGAAACCACTGAAGTGGCGCGCATCCACGCCATGCTTGATCTGTTCGCCACCGAGCGGTGCCTGAGTCATCGGCTCGCTGAGTATTTCGGCGATCTCCAGGCGCCCGAGCAGTGCGGGCATTGTTCGGTGTGTCATGGAAATATAGCCCGACTGCCTTCGCCGCCCGCATTGCCTGCCCTGGCTGAACAAAGTTTCGATGACCTGTGCGCTGAGTTTCTGCGCCGGCATTTGGATTACACCGGCTACGATCCTAGTGCTGACTGCCTGACCCGATTCCTCTGCGGTATCAGCATGCCGCTGTTCACCAAACTCAAAGCGCGGGGGATCAAGGGATTTGCGGCGCTGGAAAATTACCCTTATGCGCAGGTACGGGAGTGGACGCGGGGCGCAATGATTGAATAAGGCTGCATTCTTCCATCACTAGAGTCTGCTTATGACCGAGCAAAACCCGCAACGCGCTGATTATCGTCATTTCCAGCCGATCACCACCCGCTGGCACGATAACGACATCTACGGGCATGTGAATAACGTGACCTATTACAGCTATTTCGACACGGCGGTGAATAGCTATTTGATCGAGCGTGGCGGTCTGACTATTCATGACGGTGACGTGGTGGGTTTTGTGGTCAGTTCGTCGTGTGATTATTTCGCGTCGATAGCTTTCCCGGACTTGATCGACGTCGGCCTGCGCGTTGGCAAGCTGGGTAATAGCTCGGTTCAGTATGAATTGGCGGTGTTCAAGGCAGGGGAAGACGAAGCCTGCGCGGCAGGGCGTTTCGTCCATGTGTTTGTGGATCGGGCATCGAATCGCCCGGTGCCGATCCCAGATAAGCTGCGCGAGGCGTTGGAGCAATTAGTCCTGTAGGAACCAACTTGTTGGCCGGGCGGCGTCACGGTATACACCGCCTCGCCAACAAGTTGGCTCCTACAAAGGGCGGTGTTTACAGCGCGATAGCGGGGCGTTTAATCCTACAAAATTCGGGCACTGGCGCTGGCTGTTTCCAGGCGGATGGCGACGAACTTGGACGTAGGCGTACTGCTGCCATCCCCGACACTTTCCAGGGGGACCAGCGGGTTCACTTCCGGGTAGTAAGCGGCGGCTTGCCCAGCTGGGATGTCGAACGCCAGCAGCGTGAAGCCTTTGACGCGACGCTCCAGGCCGTCATTCCAAATTGAAATCAGGTCAGCTTTTTGTCCCGGTTTAAAGCCCAGGCGAATGATGTCGGCTTCGTTGGCGAACAACACGTCACGCTGACCTTTGACCCCGCGATAACGGTCGTCCAATCCATAAATGGTGGTGTTGTACTGATCGTGGGAGCGCATCGATTGCATGATCAAGTCCGGAATCTGACCCGTCGCTCGAACGTTTTCATGCACCAGATCCACGGGCAGGACGTTGGCCCTGAAGTTCGCTCGGGCTGTTTTGGTGTTCCAACGTCGTTCACCTGCCGCGTTGCCAAGGTAGAAGCCGCCTGGATGCTTCACGCGCTCGTTGAAGTCTTTGAAGCCGGGAATCGTGTCGGCAATCAGGTCGCGAATTCGGCTGTAATCGGCAGTTAGCCATAACCAATCCACGGGTTTGGTACCCAGGGTTGCCGCCGCAATCCCTGCGATGATCGCGGGTTCCGAGCGCATCTGTTTCGACAGCGGCTGCAGTTGGCCATTTGACGCATGGACCATGCTGAACGAATCTTCAACGGTCACCGCTTGCGGGCCGTCAGCCTGAATATCGATGTCGGTACGGCCGAAGCACGGCAGGATCAACGCTTGTTTGCCGTGGGTCAGGTGGCTGCGGTTGAGCTTGGTGCTGATTTGCACGGTCAGGTCGCATTTGCCCAGCGCCTTAACGGTACGCGAACTGTCCGGGGTGGCTTGGGCGAAGTTGCCGCCCAGGCCGATAAATACTTTGGAGTGCCCATCAAGCATTGCGTGAATGGCTTCAACCACGTTGTGACCATTGGTACGCGGCATTTTGAACTGAAAGCGTTTTTCCAGCGCATCAAGGAACAGCGTCGGTGGACGCTCATTGATGCCCATGGTCCGGTCGCCTTGCACGTTGCTGTGGCCACGTACTGGGCACAGGCCGGCGCCCGGTTTGCCGATGTTGCCGCGCAGCAGCATCAGGTTGGCAATTTCCTGGATGGTTGGCACTGAGTGACGGTGCTGAGTGATACCCATCGCCCAGCACATGATGACTTTTGTGCCTTTTGCGTACATCCGGGCAGCCGTTTCGATGTCGGTTAACGGCAAGCCTGACTGCTGAACAATCTCTTCCCAGGACGTGTCATCGATGGACGCCAGGTAATCGAGCACACCGTCGGTGTGTTCGTTGAGGAAATCATGGTCGAAGACCGGTGGCGCGTTGGCCGCCTGAGCCTCACGCTCCCATTGCAGCAGGTACTTGGCCATTCCTCGCAGCAGTGCCATGTCGCCACCCAATGCCGGGCGCAAGTACGCGGTGCTGGTCGGTTCTGAACCGTTGCTGAGCATTTCCAGTGGGTGTTGTGGATGTTGGAAGCGTTCCAGACCACGCTCTTTCAGCGGGTTAACACACACCACTTGCGCGCCACGCAGGACCGCTTCACGCAGGGGTTCGAGCATGCGCGGGTGATTAGTACCGGGATTTTGCCCTAGGATAAAAATCGCATCAGCGTGTTCGAAGTCGGCGAAGGTTACGGTGCCTTTGCCTACGCCCACGCTCTGCGCCAAGGCGACGCCACTGGCTTCATGGCACATGTTCGAGCAGTCAGGAAAATTGTTGGTGCCGAAAGAACGTACGAACAGCTGATACAAATAGGCCGCCTCATTGCTGGCTCGGCCCGAGGTATAAAACTCGGCCATGTCCGGGCTCGGCAGATTGCGCAGGTGATGGCTGATCAAGGCGAAGGCGTTTTCCCAACTGATCGGTTTGTAACGATCGGTCTCGGCGTCGTAGCTCATGGGCTCGGTTAAGCGGCCTTGGTATTCAAGCCAGTAATCGCTTTGCTCGCGCAGGGCACTGACGCTGTAACGGGCGAAAAAGGAGGCGTCGACACGACGTTTGGTGGCTTCCCAGTTAACCGCTTTGGCGCCGTTCTCGCAGAACTTGACCATGCCGCTTTCCGGCGAGTCGCCCCACGCACAGCCGGGGCAGTCGAAGCCGCCGTTCTGGTTAGTCTTGAGCATCATGCGGATGTTCTTCAGCGCGTTATCGCTGGTGAGCCATGCTTGCGTCACGCTCATGAGCGCGCCCCAACCACCGGCCGGTCCTTTGTACGGCTTGTAGCGCTTGACCGGAACTTTGTCGGCTTGGTGATGACTGCTCACGCTTGATTCTCCATCGCAGGGCTAAATACACGCGGCGCGCTGTGCTGCGGCAGGTGAATTAAATTGAGGTTGTGTCGACGTGCCCATTGCACCGCGAGGCCAGTGGGCGAAGACAGGCTGACCAGCGTCTGAATGCCTGCTCGCAGCACTTTCTGGATCAACTCCAGGCTGCATCGGCTGGTGACAATGGCGAGTCCGCCGGTCATGGAAATGTTCTGGCGGATCAACGCGCCAATCAGTTTGTCGAGAGCGTTATGCCGGCCGATGTCTTCGCGGCCCAGCAACAGCTCGCCGTTGCTGTTCATGAACAAGGCCGCATGGACGGCGCCGCAATGCTGGCCCAAGGGTTGGAACGCGCCGATACGTTGACGCAGTCCTTCCAGCCAGACCGCCGGCGGCAAAGGCGCACCGGGCAGCACCGTGAGTTCCGGCAGGGCTTGTTCCACCGCTTCTACGCCGCACAGTCCGCAGCCACTGGTGCCGGCGAGTTGGCGTCGCTGTTGCTTGAGGTTCCAGAACGCACGGCTGGCGATTTCCACCTGCGCGTGCTGCGCTGAACCTGAACCGCTGAGCTTCACATCGTAGATTTCGTCAGGCGAGGCAATGATGCCGCTGCCCAGGCTGAATCCCACGATGAAGTCTTCCAGATCGCTCGGTGTGACCAGCATCACGGCCTGGCTAATGCCGTTGTAGGCGATGGCCAAAGCCACTTCTTCGGCGAGTTCGGTGCGAGCGGAGTCTTCGCGCTCAAGGTTCGAGTAGCTGTAGGACTGACTGGCGGCAGGCGCAGGCGAATGCAAAGCTAGCGCCGTGCTGACCGTGCGCTTGGAAGGCATGGGAAAGTACCGGCATATTATGTATGCCTTAGCCTATGCCCGCTGCTGAATGGCGTCTAATCGCTACTACCAATGCGTTGATAGATGGCGTCGATCAAGGCGCATCAAGAATGCTTTGATAAGTGGCAAAACACGCTTCGGCCAATGCTGACCGTGGTGCGCTGCGGCGCATGAGCAAACCCAGCCGCGCCAAGGTGTGCGCATTGGCAATCGGTTGTAGGCGTAAGTGTTGGGTCAGCGTTTCGAAGCCGCCTTCAAGGGGCATGATCGCGCAACAAAATCCGCCGTGCACCGCTTGCAGCAGTTGGTGCACTGCGTCGGTTTGCAACATCGGTAATGGGTTCAGGCCACGGCTGTGGAAATTGTGATCAATGGACTGACGAAAATGCATACCGCTGGTTAACAGGCCCAGCGGCAATTCGATCAAGCTTTCCCAGCTCAGGGGTTCATCGCCAAAGTTGAAATGCCGCTGGTCATACAACAGCCCCATACGGGTTTGCGCCAGAGACAAAGAATCAAAACGCTCGCTGTCCAGTCGTTCTAGGTACGACACGCCCAAATCGAGCTGATTGTTCGCCAGTTGCTCCAGTATTTGTTCGGAACTGAGTGACGACAATTCGAAGCGCAAATTTGGATGCAAGGTGTGCAGGCGCTGCATCAACACCATCGGATCGAAACTCGACAGCGGCACCACGCCCAGCCGCAGCGTCCCGACCAGATGCCCCCGGCACGCAGCGGCTTCGGCCTGTAACCCCTCATAAGCGGCCAATACCGTTCTGGCCCACGCGAGCACTCGTTCACCCGGCGCGGTAAAACCTTCAAAGCGCTGCCCCCGATTGACCAGCGGCAAGTCCAGCTCTTCTTCCAAGCTACGCAGGCGCATGGACAGGGTCGGCTGAGTGATGTGACACCGTGCCGCCGCTTGGCCGAAATGTCGGGTCTCGTCGAGGGCGATGAGGAATTTGAGCTGTTTGATGTCCATCTTCACTCCGATGCGTTTAGCAGGCGGCTGATTCTAGCGCGCTCTGGCTATCGGATGGGTGAACCGCAATTGGTCGGAACCCTCGGCTGACCCGTCTGTTCGAACTAAAGTTATCAACGCGGACATGACGTTCGTCCTTCTAAAAACGCAAGGAGAATAAGCATGAGTATTTTTAGTTTTCTGAAAGAAGCAGGAGAAAAGATTCTTGATGCAGTAACGCCAGGCAACGCGAATGCCGATGAAGTGCTAAAAAAACATATCGCTGACGTGGGCTTGGGTAACCCCAATATCCAGACCACCGTCGATGGCAGCACGGTAACAGCAACTGGCGAGGCGGCTAGCCAAGAGGAAAAAGAGAAGATTTTGGTGACGCTGGGTAATATTCAAGGAGTAGAAAAAGTCGATGACCAGATGACCCTCGCCGCCGGAGCAGCACCTACGACAGCATCGCGCTTCGAGACCGTACAGAAAGGCGACACACTCAGTGCCATCTCGAAAAGGGTGTATGGAGATGCCAACAAGTATCAAAAGATATTCGACGCCAATAAACCCATGCTCAAAGACGTAAACAAGATTTATCCGGGGCAATCGCTACGGATTCCTGAGTAATCTCTAGCTAAATGTAGGCGCGCGCTTGCCCGCGATGGAGCGCGAAGCGGTCCCAACCGACGACCCCATTGCAACTGAAAGAATCGAGTCGCGGGTTTACGACTGCTGCGCAGCCGATCGCTGGCAAGCGCGCTCCTACAGGACTGCTCAAAGCCCGACGATCAATTCCCGGTAATCCCCGACGGCGGAAAATTCTTCGGTGTCCTTCGGACCTTTATGGCTGTCGGGCTCGCTGACGGCCAGTAGGTGGGCAATGCCGAATCGCTGAGCGCTGCGCAGAATCGGCAGGGTATCGTCGATAAACAGGCTGCGGCTTGGCTCGAAGTCTATGTCGGCGTGTAGCGCGGCCCAGAACTGCGGGTTCTCTTTGGGGAAACCATAATCATGGGAGCTGATCATGCGTTCGAAGTAGGGCGCTAGCTGGACGCGCTCCATCTTTAATGACAGCGAATCGCGGTGCGCATTGGTGATCATGATCACCCGTTTGCCCGCAGCTTTGATCGCGGCCAGAAAGGTTTCAGCGTCAGGGCGCAGGGAAATCAAGTCGGCGGTTTCCAGCTTCAGGTCTCGCAGCGACAGCTTCAGCTCGGCGCTCCAGAAGTCCAGGCAGTACCAATTCAGCGTACCGGCATTCTTTTCGAACAGCGGCTGTATTTCCAGTTCGGCCATGGCTCGGCTGACCCCATGCAGGTCGGCATAGCGCTGTGGCAAGTGTTCCATCCAGAAATGGTTGTCGTAATGCAAGTCGAGCAAGGTGCCATCCATATCGAGCAGAACGGTATCAATGTCGCGCCAGGGTAAAGAAGGCATTTGAGATTCTCGTGCAGTGAATGAATAGCGTTGTCATTTCCGACACAGACAATCGGAAAAGCCACGGTATAGTACCCCGTCCACGCCAAGGAGCCCGTCATGCGCCAGAAACCCACCGTCCTCGCCCGCGAAATCGTCGCCAGTAGCCGTTTGTTCTGCGTTGAAGAGCTGCAACTGCGCTTTTCCAACGGGGTCGAGCGCACTTACGAGCGTCTGGTTAGCCGGGGCCCCGGATATGGCGCCGTGATGATCGTTGCGATGCTCGATTCCGACCACGCGGTGTTGATCGAGGAGTACTGCGGCGGGATCGACGAATACGAGCTTTCCCTGCCTAAAGGTCTGATCGAACCGGGTGAAGACATTTTGGCTGCCGCCAATCGCGAGCTAAAGGAAGAGGCGGGCTATGGCGCTCGCCAGCTTGAGCACTTGACCGAGCTGTCGTTGTCGCCCGGCTATATGAGTCAGAAAATTCAAGTGGTATTGGCCACTGACCTTTATGAAGAATCCTTGCCGGGAGACGAACCCGAGCCGATGCGGGTTGATCGCGTCAACTTGCGCGAGCTGTCCAGCTTGATCCAACACCCGCAATTCAGCGAAGGACGTGCCTTGGCCGCGCTGTACCTGGTGCGGGACTTGTTGACCCAGCGCGGGGACTTTCAGCCGTGACTAACGTGTTTTCTAACTTGCCCCATCCGTTGTTGGCGCCCGTTATAGAGATGGTGCGACGTGCCGGTGAAGTGATCCTGCCGCATTGGCGCGCGGACGTTGCAGTGGTCACCAAAGCTGATGAGTCACCGGTGACGGCGGCGGATTTGGCCGCTCATCACCTATTGGTCGCTGGCTTGCAGGCATTGGCGCCGGACATCCATGTGTTGTCCGAAGAAGACGCCGACATTCCTTTGAGCGAGCGTGCCACCTGGGAGCGTTGGTGGCTGGTCGATCCGTTGGATGGGACCAAGGAATTCATTTCTGGCAGCGAAGAGTTCACGGTCAATATCGCCCTGATTGAACGCGGCCGTGTGGTGTTTGGCGTAGTGTCGATGCCCACCAATAACCGCTGCTATTTTGGCGGTGCGGGTTTGGGAGCATGGCGCAGTGATGATGAACACCATCTGATGCCGATCAAGGTGCGTGAGGTACTGGCGGCAGACGAAGCGTTCACCGTTGTCGCCAGCCGTCGCCATACCAGCCCGGAGCAGGAGCGTTTGTTGGCCGGGTTGTCGCAAAGCCTGGGCGAGTTGCAACTGACGAATATCGGCAGCTCGTTGAAGTTTTGTTTGTTGGCCGAAGGCGCCGCCGATTGCTACCCGCGACTGGCGCCCACCTCGCAATGGGACACTGCGGCCGCTCAAGGGGTGCTTGAAGGCGCGGGCGGCGAAGTGCTCGACCTGTCCGGTGAAGTGTTCAGCTACCCGCCACGTGAATCGCTGCTGAACCCGTTTTTTCTGGCCTTGCCTGCTAAAGCAGCATGGCGCGGGAAACTGTTGGAGCTGGCCAAACAAAATCTGTAGATACCGTCTTGTTGGTGAAAGGCAGACTGTACAGTTTCTTTGGAGGCGCCGGCTATCAAACACCCACCGCCTGGGCATGACGCCGTTGCAGGTAGATGTAGAACAGCGCGGTCAGCACGGTCAGTACGGCGAGGGCAGCGCCGGTCCACGGCAAGTCGGCCAGGTTCGAGCCGCTGCCGACCACCAGGCCGCCGACCCAGGCGCCCGCCGCATTGCCGAGGTTAAAAGCACTTTGGTTGAGCGTCGACCCCAAGTTCGGGGCGTCACTGGCCTGATCGATAATCAGCAGCTGCAAGATCGGACACAGCGCGAACGCTACCACACCCCATATCAATAGAGTGATCGCGGCCGGAATCACCGAATGCGCGGTCTGGCTGAACAGCGCCACGACCAACACTACCGCCACTGACATTCCCACCAGCGAGGGCAACAAACGGCTATCAGCCAGCTTGCCGCCGAGCATGCTACCGCCGGTCAGCCCCAATCCAAACAGCAGCAGCATGAGGGTCACGCCGCGGGGGCCGACACCGGTCACGTCGTGCAGAATCGGCGCGATATAAGTGAAAACGCTGAACAGACTGGTCGACGCCAGCACGCTCATCGCCAATGCCAGCAACACAGTGGGTTTGCCCAGGACGCGAAACTCGATGGCTAGGTTGGTTTCTTCCATGGCGATGTGGTTCGGCAGCCAGATCATCTGCGCCACGACCGCCACCATGCCAATCGCCGAGACCGCCCAAAACGTTGATCGCCAGCCCGCGTATTGACCAAGTGCCGTGCCCAGCGGTACGCCCAAGACGTTAGCCAAGGTCAAGCCGGTGAACATCAGCGCAATGGCCTGCGCCCGTTTGTTCGGCGCGACCAAGCCGGCGGCCACTACCGAGCCGATGCCGAAAAAGGCACCGTGGCACAAGGCGGTAATGACCCGCGCAGCCATTAGCGCAGCGTAGGTCGGCGCCAGCGCACACAAAATATTGCCGAGGATGAACATCAGCGTCATGCCGAGCAAGGTGGCTTTGCGCGGCATGTTGGCAGTAGCGACCGCAAGGATCGGCCCGCCAAACACCACGCCAAGCGCGTAGCCGGTGATCAGCAATCCAGCGCGGGGAATGCTGACGTGCAGGTCGCCGGCGACATCGGGCAGCAATCCCATGATCACAAATTCAGTGGTGCCAATGCCGAATGCGGCAACGGCCAGTGCAAGCAAGGCGAGTGGCATGTGTCTATTTCCCGTGTGTAACCTTGACGCCTGAGCAAGCACACGCATGCGACCGGCTCACTCGATCAGGTGATCGACGAGTGCATAAACGCAGGCTTATTAGAATAGTTTGAGTGCGCAACTGGGTACGGCGTAATAGTGGTTAGTATATGCAGCAACTGAAATATGGCGAATCGAATCCTCAGCGGACGCTTTTCTATAACCCTGTTTAACAAGGAAGCCCCAGTGCTGGCAACGGCTCTAGTGTTAATTGCGGCAGTGCTGCATGCCACCTGGAATACCTTGATCAAGTTCAGCGGCGAGCGCCTTCTGGTCATCGCCAGCATGGACGCTGTGGGGCTGGTGTTCGCTGTGTTGATGGTGGCTTTTGTTACCCCACCCCCCCTTGAGGTCTGGCCGTGGCTGCTGGCCTCAGCGGCGTTCGAGCTGGTTTATCGGGCTCTGTTAATCAGGGCGTACCGGGTCGGAGATTTGGGCTTGGTCTATCCGTTGATGCGCGGGCTGTCGCCGTTGGTGGTGTTGGGGTTAACGCTGCTCTTTGCGGGGGAGCAACTGAGCGCCCAACAAATCCTCGGCATCTTGCTGATTCCGTGCGGCATGGTTTGCTTGCTGTGGCACGGTGGCGGTGGCGAACGGTTGCCTTGGTCGATGCTGCCGGTGGTTGGCTTGATTGGTCTGTGCATCGGTTGCTACACCTGGATCGATGGCCAAGCACTCAAGCGCGGCGCCGGTGCGCTGGATTATCTGGTGTGGTTGACGTTGATCAGTGCTTGGCCTTTTCCAGTGCTGGCGGTGTGCAACAAGCGCTCTGCGTTTACTGCGTTTTGGCGTGAGCAATGGCGGTTGGGGTTAAGCGTCGGGTTGTGCGTGTTGTTCAGTTACGCCCTGGTGCTATGGGCCATGCAAATTGGTTCGGTGGCGGAGGCGGCAGCCCTGCGCGAAGTCAGCGTGGTGTTGGTGGTGCTGTTAGGCATGCGTTACCTGAAAGAACCTTTTGGTCGGCCCCGACTCATAGCCTGTGGGCTAGTGTTGTCTGGGATGCTTTTAATGAAATTAAAACTATAAGGATGGACTCATGACCGTTGCTTTCTGGTGCGTATTTATCGCGATATTCCTGCCGTATTTATGCACAGGCGTCGCCAAATTCAGCGGCGGCCAATTTGGCGCTCGGCAGAACCACGACCCGCGCGCATTTTTAGAGAACTTACAAGGTTTCGCCAAGCGTGCGGATTCTGCGCAACGAAACAGCTTTGAAGTTACGCCAGCGTTTGCGGCAGCAGTGATCATTTCGCAGTACGTCGGGCACGCGCAGATGGTGACGATCAATGTGCTGGCGGTGTTATTCATCACCAGTCGTCTGCTGTACATCATTTGTTATCTGGCTGATTGGGCGCCCTTGCGGTCATTGTTCTGGGCCATCGGCATGGGAATCGTTGCTGCGCTTTTCTTTATTTCAGCCTAAATGACGAGCCGACTGCGGCAACGGTGCGCTTGGCCTTTGGCGATGAGCCGAGGATACTGGCGACCGTTTCCCTAGCTGAAGCCGTCATAACCTTGAAAAGACTTTCCGTAGTATTGCTGGCCTGCCTGACATTGAGCGCTTGCGGTGGTGTTGATCCGAACTCACCGTTGGGCCAGCGCAAGGCGATCTTCAAACAGATGTTGAAGACCAGCGAAAACCTGAGTGGCATGCTCAAAGGACGCGTCGTATTTGATGGTCAGCTGTTCACCGACGGCGCGATCAAGCTCGACAGTCTGTCCCATGAGCCATGGAAGCATTTCCCTTCGGTCAAGGAAGAGTCGTCGCACAGCAGCGCCAAGAATGACGTTTGGGAGAAACAGGCACGCTTTCAACAATTGGCTCGCTCGCTTGAATCAGCAACCGGTGAGTTGGTAATCGCCACCAATGCCAAGCCCTTCAGCGCCAGCAACCTCAATCCTGCGGTGCAGAAAGTGCAGGACGCCTGCGAGGCGTGCCATAAAGAGTTTCGCGATCACTAAGATCCACATCAATCCCCTTAGAACCAACATGTTGGCGGGCAAACCCGCGGTGTGACGGGTACGCCGCTTCGCCAACACGTTGGCTCCTACAGATGGTTGCGGCAAACGGGATCAATCGTCATCCGGCTCAATCTTCTCCAGCTCCGCATGGGCGTCCTTCAATTCCTGGCGGGCTTGGGCGAGCTTGTCTTTGCGTGTATTGATTTTGTCCGGGTCGCCCTTGCTCATCGCACGGTCCAAATCTGACTGACGACGGGCCACTTCGTGTTTGGCGTCCAACACTCTTGTTTCAAGCTGTTTGAGAAGCGAGGCGTCGGTGCAGTTAGCGGTAGCTTCGCTTAATGCTTTTTCCAGCCCGGCTTGCTGAGCGCTATTGCCGTTGGCTTTGGCCTGTTCAATCTGAGTACTGATGGCCTGACGCTTGGCGGCGCAACCGTTCAGTGGCGGCGCGTCGGCGGCCAATACGGGCACAGCCAACAAGCTGCACGCGGCGAATAGGAGCAGCGGTGACAAGCGTTTCATATGAACTCCCTTGGAAATATCCCTAAAAAAGCAATTGGCCTAAAAGCCGTCAATCCCATGATTTCGCAATTGTTCACTCAATGCCTGGACGTGCGGGTCGTTGAAAAAAGCAGTGAGCTGCGCAGCCCGCCCCGGACCGATGCCTGGCTCAGCTTGCCATTGGTCAGTGGTTCTCGTCGCCAACTGGCTCCATTGGTTGCCGAGATCAACGCTGGCGGTGGGCGGTAGACCGAGTGCTTTGAGCCAGCGATGAAACGGCTGTTGCCGGGCACTCTGAAGACTGGCGAGCAGTTTAGCGCTGCTGCGCTCACCAAAGCCGGGAATGTTAACAAGCTCTGTCGCATCAAGTGTCATCCAGTCGAGCAAGCCATCGATTCGTTTGGCGGCGAGCAGCGAGTTCCAGGTCCCAGGGCCAACACCAGTAAGTGCCAACCCGTTCTTGCCGCTAAGCCAGGCCAATCGGGCTTGAAACTGGCTTTCACAGCCGAGGGTTGGCTGCCAGCAACTCAGGGGGTGATAGTCGGCCGCCAGGGGAACGTTAAGTGCTGCACGATCAGTGTTGCGTGAGACCACGCTGTCCAGGCGCGGAATGGTTAATCCCGCGAGGCTGATCGAGATTTGATCGCCGGGGCGTATGTCCATTTGCTTCCAGCGTTGCAGTGAGCCGATGCTGATGCGTTTGATCTGTCGGTCGTCCAGCTTGACGGGTTCGAGGTCCAGCACGGGGGTAATTCGACCGCTTCGTCCGATAGTGAAATTAACCTTACGCACTTGCGCCAAGGCTTGAGCATAGGGATATTTCCAGGCTGCGATCCAGTAAGGCGCCTTGGCCTGCCAGCGTTGTGCGGGTGGCCGATGACTTTGGCGCATCACTACACCATCGCTGGCGAACGGCAGTGCCGTGCGGTACCAATGCTCGCGCCAGGCTTTTGCTTGGTCAAAATTGTTCAGCGGCTGGCTAAAGGCTGCACTGTCGCCCAAACCCATGGCGGTTAGTCCGGCCAATCGGTCGGGCAACGACGCGGGGCCGTTTGGCCAATCCCAAACGAACAGGCCCACATTCTGCGCTTCTGCGTCCTTGATGGTGGTGCGCGCCATCAGCCCGGCGACTTTGCTTCGCGCATTCAGGCTGCCAGCCTTGGCTTGCACATGATCGTGCAAACGCCAGTACAACTCGCCTTGCAGCACTACGTCTTTCGGAATCGGTAGATGGTTTGGTATTGCAGGCATCAGCCGTGCGTGTTGGGTCCAGTCCTGCCCCTTGAGTCCATTGCCGCGACTGATCGCTTGCTTGAGTTCGCCTTTCTCATAGATCAGCGTGACCGCCACACCGTCGACTTTTGGCTGAATCCACACATCCTTGCGGTTCATCAGCCAGCTTTGCACGGCGCTTTCGGTGGGCAGCTTATTCAGGCCTGTGTGCGGGATCGGGTGCGTGGTCGGTCCGCCTGCGGTTTTAAGCGGATCGTGATCGGAGGTGGACGCGAGGGTAAAGCACGTTCGCCACCGAGCCAGGCGTGCTTGAGATTGGTCGTAAAGTTCATCGGGTACCAACGAAACGCCAAGGCGGTGATAGCTGTCGTCCCACTGGCGAATCTGTTGCTGCAGGGTGGAAATCTCGTTTTCGGCTTTGGTGGCGGCCCAGTCCGGGCAAGGAGTGGCGTTGGCGGTCAGGCAGGTGAGGGTGAGCAGGCAGCCGGCAAATAAACGCAGCATCGAAGCATCCTTGCTTAAAAGGGTGCTGGGGAGGCTAGCTGCTGGGGCTCAGTGGTGGGGGTTTGAGTGGTTACGGGGTTTTACGGAGAAATCTTTTGCGCACCCTAAACATCATCAGGCCACACAGATGAAGTCATGTCCCAGACACAAAAAAGCCCCAGCCAACTCGCGTCGACTGGGGCTTTTTATCGAGTATTACAAACCGGCAGCCGCGCGCAGGGCGTCAGCGCGGTCGGTTTTTTCCCAAGTGAACGTGGTGAACGTGTCGTTGCCCACGGTTTTGGTTTCCGGCGTGCGACCAAAGTGGCCGTACGCTGCGGTTTCCTGATACATCGGGTGCAGCAGGTCGAGCATGGTGGTGATCGCGTAAGGGCGCAGGTCGAAATGCTCGCGGACCAGTTTAACGATCTTGTCGTCGCTGATCTTGCCGGTGCCGAAGGTGTTCAACGAGATCGACGTCGGTTGAGCAACACCAATGGCGTAGGAAACCTGAATCTCGCAACGCTCGGCCAAACCACCCGCAACGATATTCTTCGCTACATAACGGCCCGCATAGGCTGCCGAACGGTCAACCTTGGATGGGTCCTTACCGGAGAATGCGCCGCCGCCGTGACGGGCCATGCCGCCGTAGCTGTCGACGATGATCTTGCGACCGGTCAGACCGCAGTCACCCACTGGTCCGCCAATGATGAACTGGCCAGTCGGGTTGATGTGGTACTGGGTGTCTTTGTGTAGCAGGTGAGCAGGCAGCGCGTGCTTGACGATCAGTTCCATCACGCCTTCGCGCAGATCGGCGTAGGACACTTCTGGGTTGTGCTGAGTCGACAGTACTACCGCGTCAATCCCGACCACGATGCCGTTTTCATAGCGGCAGGTAACCTGGGATTTGGCGTCCGGGCGCAGCCAAGGCAGTAGGCCAGATTTACGGGCTTCGGCCTGGCGCTTGACCAATTGGTGCGAAAACGCGATGGGCGCAGGCATCAGCTCGTCGGTTTCGTTGCTGGCATAGCCAAACATCAGGCCCTGGTCGCCAGCGCCCTGATCTTCTGGCTTGGCACGGTCAACGCCTTGGTTGATGTCAGGAGACTGCTTGCCAATGATGTTCATCACGCCGCACGTCGCGCCGTCGAAGCCGACATCGGAGCTGTTATAGCCGATATCGAGAATCACGTTGCGGACGATGTCTTCGAGGTCGACCCAAGCAGAAGTGGTCACTTCACCAGCAATGATCGCTACGCCGGTTTTCACCAGTGTCTCGCAGGCCACGCGGGCAAACTTGTCTTCGGCAATAATGGCGTCCAGAACCGCATCGGAGATCTGGTCAGCAATTTTGTCCGGATGCCCTTCAGACACGGATTCGGAGGTGAAAAGGGAGTATTCGCTCATCTCGACGGATTTCCTGAATTGTACCGATTGTGAGTGTTTCCAGTCGGTCGCTGAAAGTGGCGAACCTGAATCTGGAAACCATTACGTAGGCCTACATAGAGGCTTTCCCCGGGAACCAGTCCCGCAGCGATGGCCCAACGGGCCAGATCATCCTGTTCAAAGCCCAACCAGAGATCGCCGCAGGCCTCCTTGGCCCAACTCTGGTTGTGGCTACACAACTCTGTCACTAACAAGCTACCGCCTGGTTTCACCAGATGGGCCAATTGTTTAAGGGCTTCGGCTGGCGCGGCGAAATGGTGAAGTACCATATTCAGTACCACGCAATCGGCGCGAACATCGGCGTTGCCCAAGGCGTCGGCCAGCTGTAACTCGACATTGCCCAGTGCCTCGCGCTCGCACACTTGACGGGCCAGCTCCAGCATCGCCGGACTGTTATCCAGTGCGGTGACATGGCGAAAACGCCGCGCCAGCTCGGGCAAGAATCCGCCGTCACCGGGACCGACTTCAACCGCGGTGGCATCGCTGCCAAAGCTGAGTTTGTCCAACAGAGACAACAGGCTGTCGCGGTACTGAGGCAAGCCGGCAATCAAGTCCTGCTGGGCGCGAAACTTTTCTGCGACCCGGGCAAAGAAATCCTGACTGGCGGCGGCGCGTTGTCGGTGCACCAAACTGATACGCGCCTGGACTTCGCCCGGCAAGGTCAAATCGTCAGCTTCGTCGAGCAACGCCGCGTGCAACCTGCCGCCCGGGAGACCGATGTGGGGCAGGGCGCGGCGGTAGTAAATCGCATTGCCTTCGCGGCGCGTGGCCACCAGCTCCGCTTGAGACAGCACCTTTAAATGGTGGCTCATGCCGGATTGGCCGATGGCAAAAATTTGCGCCAGCTCCAGAACACCGAATGAATCGTTGGCCAGGGCTCGCAGCACATTGAGTCGCAGCGGATCGCCCCCGGCTTTGCACAAGGCGGCCAGGTCGTCACTGTATTCATGGCGAATGGCAGGCACGCGTAAGTTCATAGGGCTGGCAGTCTAGAGAGCGACCGTTCAGCTCGCAAGTGCTATATCAAAAAGTTTTGATATTGGTCGATAGAAGGCGATTCACGACTAGCCTTTCGCCACGCCGCGCCTTTAGAGAGCCGCGAAGCCCGACAGAAGGGCTGAATTACAGGAAAAGCACGTTCTGTCATTGCCCCCAGGCAGTGCGTGAGGGAAAATGCTCACCTTTTTCCGATCCCATTCTTTTCAGCCCCAGGAGATCAGCGATGCCCAGCCGTCGTGAGCGTGCCAATGCCATTCGTGCCCTAAGCATGGATGCCGTGCAAAAAGCCAACAGCGGCCATCCCGGTGCCCCTATGGGCATGGCGGATATCGCCGAAGTGCTTTGGCGTGACTTCCTCAAGCACAACCCGAGCAACCCGTCGTTCGCCGACCGTGACCGCTTCATCATGTCCAACGGCCACGGTTCGATGCTGGTTTACTCGCTGCTGCACCTGACCGGTTATGACCTCTCGATTGATGACCTGAAGAATTTCCGTCAACTGCACAGCCGTACACCGGGCCATCCGGAATATGGCTACACCCCTGGCGTTGAAACCACCACCGGTCCACTGGGCCAAGGTCTGGCTAACGCCGTTGGTTTTGCCCTCGCCGAAAAAGTGCTGGCCGAACAGTTCAACCGTCCGGGCCACGACATCGTTGATCACCACACCTACGTGTTCTTGGGTGATGGCTGCATGATGGAAGGTATTTCCCACGAAGTCAGCTCGTTGGCCGGTACCTTGGGCCTGGGCAAGCTGATCGCGTTCTACGATGACAACGGCATCTCGATTGATGGCGAAGTTGAAGGCTGGTTCACCGACGACACGCCAAAGCGTTTCGAAGCCTACAACTGGCAAGTGATCCGTAACGTCGACGGTCACGATGCTGATGAAATCAAGATCGCTATCGAAACCGCTCGTAAAAGCGCTCAGCCAACGCTGATCTGCTGCAAGACCACCATCGGTTTCGGTTCGCCAAACAAGCAAGGCAAGGAAGATTGCCACGGTGCTCCACTGGGTGCCGAAGAAATCGCCTTGACCCGCGCCGCGCTGAAATGGAACTACGGTCCTTTCGAAATTCCGGCTGAAATCTATGCCGAATGGAGCGCCAAGGAATCCGGCTTGGCGGTTGAAGCCGAGTGGGATCAGCGGTTCGCTGCCTATGCTGGCGCCTTCCCTGAATTGGCCAATGAACTGATTCGTCGCATGAGCGGTGAGTTGCCGGCTGATTTTGCCGAGAAGTCCGCTGCTTACATCGCTGAAGTCAACGCCAAGGGCGAGACCATCGCCAGCCGTAAAGCCAGCCAGAATGCATTGAACGCGCTGGGCCCGTTGCTGCCTGAGTTCCTCGGCGGTTCGGCTGACCTGGCCGGTTCCAACCTGACCATCTGGAAAGGCTGCAAGAGCATCACCGGCGAAGACGCCAACGGTAACTACCTGCATTACGGCGTACGCGAGTTCGGCATGGGCGCCATGATGAACGGCATCGCGCTGCACGGCGGTTTCGTTCCATACGGCGCTACTTTCCTGATCTTCATGGAATACGCCCGTAACGCGGTGCGTATGTCGTCGTTAATGAAGAAGCGAGTGATCTACGTGTTCACCCACGACTCTATCGGTCTGGGCGAAGACGGCCCGACGCACCAGCCAATCGAGCAACTGACCAGCCTGCGCACCACGCCAAACCTCGACACTTGGCGCCCAGCCGATGCCGTTGAAACGGCAGTGGCCTGGAAATACGCCATTGAGCGTAACGACGGGCCATCGGCGATGATCTTCTCCCGTCAGAATCTGACGCACCAATCCCGCGATGCAACCCAGCTTGAAGACATCAAGAAGGGCGGTTACGTGCTGCGCGATTGCGTCGGCGAGCCGGAATTGATCTTGATTGCCACCGGTTCTGAAGTGGGTCTGGCGGTGGAGGCTTACGATCAACTGTCTGCCCAAGGTCGCAACGTGCGCGTGGTTTCCATGCCGTGCACCAGCGTCTTCGAAGCTCAGGACGCCATGTACAAACAAGCCGTGCTGCCGCTGCAAGTCAGCGCGCGTATCGCCATCGAAGCGGCTCACGCGGACTACTGGTACAAATACGTGGGCTTGGAAGGCCGTGTCATCGGCATGACCACCTTCGGCGAGTCGGCGCCCGCGCCAGCCTTGTTCGAGGAGTTCGGCTTCACCTTGGAAAACATCCTGGGCACGGCTGAAGAGCTGCTGGAAGACTAAACACGGTCTTACGGCATCGCCACACACCTGTGGGAGCAGGCTTGCCTGCGAATAGCTTGATGCGATACACCCAGATTTATCGCGTCGTCTAATTCGCAGGCAAGCCTGCTCCCACAGGTCCAATACCCGCCTGCGAGAATCCCCATGCCTCAGCCACAACCACGCCTCTACAAAGTTGCTCTCAACGGCTACGGTCGCATCGGTCGCTGTGTCTTGCGTGCGCTGTGTGAGCGAGGGGCGAAGGCTGGGTTTCAAGTGGTTGCCATCAACGACCTGGCCGACATGGCCAGTCTCGAATACCTCACGCGCTTCGATTCCACCCACGGCCGCTTTCCAGGCGAAGTGCGGGTCGAAGGCGATCGCCTGCACATCAACGATCACCGCATCAAAGTCCTGCGCAGCGCGATTCCGGAAGGCATCGACTGGGCCGGGCTGGGCGTTGATCTGGTGCTTGAATGCTCGGGCGCGTTTCACACGCGCGCCGATGGTCAGCGTTTTCTCGATGCCGGTGCGCCCCGCGTGCTGTTCTCACAGCCGATGGCCAGCGAAGCGGATGTCGACGCCACCATCGTCTACGGCATCAATCAGCAAAAACTGACCGGCAATGAATTGCTGGTGTCTGCGGCCTCCTGCACCACCAATTGCAGCGTGCCCTTGCTGCGCTTACTGGATGAGGCCCTCGGGCTGGAATACATCACGATCACCACGATTCATTCGGCGATGAATGACCAGCCAGTGATCGACGCCTATCACCACGAAGACCTGCGGCGCACGCGGTCGGCGTTTCAGTCGATTATCCCGGTGTCCACTGGTCTGGCGCGCGGCATCGAACGGCTGCTGCCGGAACTTGCCGGGCGAATTCAGGCCAAAGCTGTGCGTGTGCCGACCGTTAACGTCTCGTGCCTCGATATAACGATGCAAGTCGCGCGTGATACCGATGCCACCGAGATCAACCGGATCCTGCGCGAGGCCGCTACCAGCGGCCCGCTTAAAGGGCTGGTGGCGTACACCGAACTGCCGCATGCCAGTTGTGATTTTAACCATGACCCCCATTCGGCCATTGTCGATGCCAGCCAGACCCGCGTTTCCGGCCCCCGGCTGGTGAATTTGCTGGCTTGGTTCGATAACGAATGGGGTTTTGCCAATCGAATGCTCGACGTTGCGGATCACTATCTGAGCGCTGTGCATCACCCACAATAAAACAGGGATTGCCTCATGACCGTGTTGAAAATGACCGACCTCGACCTGCAAGGTAAGCGTGTACTGATCCGCGAAGACCTCAATGTCCCGGTGAAAGACGGCGCGGTAACCAGTGACGCGCGAATCGTGGCTTCTCTGCCGACCATCAAGTTGGCGCTGGAGAAGGGCGCCGCCGTCATGGTCTGCTCGCACCTGGGTCGTCCAACCGAAGGCGAATTTTCGGCTGAAAACAGTCTTAAGCCTGTCGCTGATTACCTGAGCAAAGCCTTGGGCCGTGAAGTACCGTTGGTGGCTGACTATCTGGACGGTTTCGAGATCAAGGCCGGCGACATCGTGCTGTTCGAAAACGTGCGCTTTAACAAGGGTGAGAAGAAAAACACCGACGAGCTGGCGCGCAAATACGCGGCCTTGTGCGATGTGTTCGTGATGGACGCTTTTGGCACCGCGCACCGCGCCGAAGGTTCGACCCACGGCGTCGCGAAGTTTGCCAAAGTGGCAGCGGCCGGTCCGTTGTTGGCCGCCGAGCTGGATGCCTTGGGCAAAGCCCTGAGCGCCCCGGCCCAACCAATGGCGGCCATTGTTGCCGGCTCCAAAGTCTCCACCAAGCTTGATGTGCTCAACAGCCTCAGCGCGATCTGCAATCAGCTGATCGTCGGTGGCGGGATTGCTAACACCTTCCTTGCGGCTGCCGGTTACAACGTGGGCAAATCGCTGTACGAGCCCGACTTGTTGGACACTGCGCGTGCCATTGCTGCCAAGGTCAGCGTGCCGTTGCCCACCGATGTAGTGGTCGCCAAGCAGTTCGCAGAAAGCGCAGTGGCAACGGTGAAACCGGTGGGCGAAGTCGCCGATGACGACATGATTCTCGACATTGGGCCGCAAACTGCCGCGCACTTTGCCGAGCTGTTGAAGACATCCAAGACTATTCTGTGGAACGGCCCAGTGGGCGTGTTCGAGTTCGATCAGTTCGGTGAAGGCACCAAAACCCTGGCCAAGGCCATTGCTGAAAGTTCGGCATTCTCCATCGCTGGCGGCGGTGACACGTTGGCGGCCATCGATAAATACGGCATAGCAGATCAAATCTCCTACATTTCTACCGGTGGTGGCGCGTTCCTTGAGTTTGTAGAAGGTAAAGTGCTGCCCGCCGTTGAAATGTTGGAGCAACGTGCCAAGGGCTGAAAAAATCAGCGTTGGTAGAGGGGAGCAACATGGTCAGGGGTTTACCGCTGTTTATCATCACCGGCCTAATGGTCGGCTGTGCCAGCGCACCGGAGGCCGATGAGGTTCCTGTTGCGCCTAAAGTGTTGCACATGAGTTGTTACCAGGCTGGCTGGCAAGCGGAAACGGTGCCGATCATTTACACACGTGGCGGTCAGGAAGCGCTGGACAAATACGACGCTGCGCCTAGAGGAACGGAGACAGGATGTCGTTAAAGACCCGTTTTTACGGGTTTGACGGCGGGGTTAGCAACGTTGGTGATTGGCGGTGGTCTTTGTAGGAGTGATTGCTTTTTAGAAGAAGGAGTTTCGCCATGAAAGTTGCTGTCATCACGCTGTTCGGTTGTATGGTATTGGCCGGTTGTAGCGGTTCGGGCTCGCACTCACGGGCCTGCGAGGTCTTAGTGCCCGCGCAGGTTACCGTCCCCACGACCCAAAATGATCAGCGGGTCGAGGAGCAAGCCACGGGTGAGCCGACCGATGATCGCAATCAAGAACAGAATTGCCCCTGATCGACCGAAGTGACTGGCATTTGTCAGGCTTCATGGGGCGACCAGGAGATGGAATGAAAGGCCTTATCGCCCTCGCGACACTTGCAGCACTTGGCGGTTGCGCCAGCATGAACCCGAAAGCGCCTGAATCGGACACCTGGACCAATTGGGTGTGTGACAGCAAGGCTGCGTTGCTCTGGCATTATGCCGACAGTGCAAAAAGTGAGATTGATCTTCGCCTGCTGGGCAGTGACAAGGTCTATCGTTTAAAGCCTGAGCCGGGCTCTTCAGGTGAGCTATACAGCGATGGAGTGCTGGCGTTTCACATTAAGGGTGATGAAGGCCTGGTTTACTGGGTTGCCACCAATGATTTGATCGGTCGCGGTTGCAAGGCGCTTTAAAGCGCGCCAGTTGCTTGAGGACCGAGTAAGTGCGCTTACGTGTAACATGCGCAAAAAATTGAACCGCAGCCGCCGATCAGGCAGGCCCGCACGAATTAACGACCCTACCGGGAGAGAGACCTAAAATGGCACTTATCAGCATGCGCCAGATGTTGGACCACGCGGCCGAATTCGGCTACGGCGTCCCCGCCTTCAACGTCAACAACCTGGAACAGATGCGCGCCATTATGGAAGCGGCTGACAAGACCAATTCCCCGGTGATCGTTCAGGCTTCGGCCGGCGCGCGTAAATACGCAGGCGCTCCGTTCCTGCGTCATTTGATCCTCGCGGCAATCGAAGAATTCCCGCACATCCCGGTGGTCATGCACCAGGACCACGGCACCAGCCCTGACATCTGCCAACGCTCCATCCAACTGGGCTTCAGCTCGGTAATGATGGACGGCTCACTGGCCGAAGACGGCAAGACCCCGACGGACTATGAGTACAACGTGCGCGTGACTCAGCAAACCGTGGCCATGGCTCACGCCTGTGGTGTTTCGGTTGAAGGCGAGTTGGGTTGCCTGGGTTCTCTGGAAACCGGCATGGCGGGCGAAGAAGACGGCGTTGGCGCAGAAGGCGTGCTTGATCACAGCCAACTGCTGACCGACCCGGAAGAAGCGGCTGACTTCGTGAAGAAGACCCAGGTCGATGCCCTGGCCATCGCCATCGGTACCAGCCACGGCGCATACAAGTTCACCAAACCGCCTACCGGCGACACCTTGGCGATTGATCGGATCAAGGCGATTCACGCGCGTATTCCGAACACTCACCTGGTCATGCACGGTTCGTCTTCAGTGCCGCAAGAGTGGCTGAAAATCATCAACGAATACGGCGGCGACATCAAAGAGACCTACGGCGTACCGGTTGAAGAAATCGTCGAAGGCATCAAATACGGCGTGCGCAAGGTCAACATCGACACCGACCTGCGTTTGGCCTCCACCGGCGCGATCCGTCGTTTGATGGCCACCAACCCGAGCGAATTTGACCCGCGTAAATTCTTCGGCGCGACCATCATTGCCATGCGCGACATCTGCATCGCCCGTTACGAAGCGTTCGGCACCGCTGGCAACGCCTCGAAAATCAAGCCCATCTCGCTGGAAAAGATGTACCAGCGTTACGCGGCTGGTGAGTTGAAGGCCAAGGTCAACTGAGTTCTGGTTGATTGAAAAAAAACCCGCAGCGATGCGGGTTTTTTTATGGCTCTTACAGGGCAATTAAGCGGGAAGGGCGATGACCCGGCCGATCCAGATCGGCGTTGGCAAGTCCTTCTGTTCTTCGGCCATGGCGTGCAGGGTCTTGAGCGCTGATTCGCTGAAAGGCGCCGAACGTGGCCCCGCCAATTCCACGTGCAATAGCATTTGTTCGTTGGCGGCCAACGCATCGTCACTGCCGGGTTTGTGCAGGCTGTGATAAAGGTGCACGCGCTTACGGTCGTGACCGACGATTTGCGTGCGGACTTCGACCTCTTCCCCGAGCTTTACCTCGTGCAGATAATTCAGATGGCACTCAAGCGTGAATAACGAGTGGCCGCTGTTTGCTCGGTTATCGCTGTCCAGACCCAAATGATCCATGAAGGCATCGGTGGCGTAGCTGAAGATCAACAGATAAAACGCATCACGCAGATGCCCGTTGTAATCGACCCAATCGGCGAGGATCGGGGTTTTGTAGGTGGTGAGTGTCGGCATGGTTCAAATCCCATCAGTCTGGAACAGGACACAAAACCTGTGGGAGCAGGCTTGCCTGCGACGGCTGACTCGATGGAGCCTGATCCACCGCCTTCGTCGGCAAGCCGACTCCCACAGGGTTAGTGCAATGTCGGATGATTTATCCCGGTCTGCATTAGTCGCTGAACGCCATCCCGTGCTTGGCTTTGGTGGCTTTCACCGCTTCTAGCACCGCCATTAGGCAATCATCGCGGTAGCGTTCAAGGGCTGCGATGCTGTGGTCGCCAAGCTGTTCGGTGGTGCCGTCGACCACATCGTCGATCAGCTTGTCGGTCAGTTCCGGTGCGGGCAAATAGGTCCACGGCAGTTTCAACGCCGGACCGAATTGAGCCATGAAGTGCCGCATCCCTGCATCGCCGCCTGCGAGTGTGTAGGTCAGGAACGTACCCATGAACGACCAGCGCAGACCGGCTCCAAACCGGATTGCATCATCGATCTCGCCAGTGGTGGCGACGCCATCGTTAACCAGGTGCAAGGCTTCACGCCACAGCGCTTCCAATAAACGGTCGGCAATGAAGCCGGGCACTTCTTTGCGCACGTGCAGCGGGCGCATGCCCAAGGATTTATAAACCGTGATGGCAGCTTGCACTGCTTCAGGCGACGTATGTTTGCCGCCGACTACTTCAACCAACGGTAGCAGGTAAACCGGGTTGAACGGATGACCGACGACGCAGCGCTCGGGGTGAGTAGCGCCTTCGTAGAAATCGCTCGGCAGCAGGCCGGAGGTACTAGAGCCGATCAAGGCGTTGGGTTTGGCTGCGGCACTGATTTTGGCGTGCAGCTCAAGTTTCAGGTCCAGACGTTCAGGCGCGCTTTCTTGAATGAAGTCGGCATCACGAACGCACGCTTCGATGGTCGCGACAAAGCGCAGACGGTCTTGCGAAGCGCCTTGTGCCAAGCCATTTTTCTCCAACGCGGGCCAGGCATTGGCCACGCGCTTACGCAATGCGGCTTCTGCGCCCGGCGCCGGGTCCCAAGCCACAACGTCCAAGCCGTGGGCCAATGCCCGGGAAACCCAGCCGCTGCCGATAACGCCACTGCCAAGGGCGGCAAAGGTTTTGATGTCGGTGATAAAAGTCATCGTCATGTTCCTGAAAGAATTCTGTATTCGAATGGTGAACATCCTGTGGGACCGAATTCATTCGGGAATCGGTTTTGCGGCACTGAAGATGCTGAACGTGCCGACCTATTCGCGAATGAATTCGCTCCCGCAGTGGGTCTGAGTCGTTATCGAAATAATCAGCCGCGCTTGGTCAGGCCCATTTTGACGCGGCCTTGCGCCGGGGTCATGACCCGGGCGCCCAGGCGGCTGAGGATTTCGGATGCGCGCTCAACCAATGCGCCGTTGCTGGCCAGTACGCCGCGATCCAACCAGATATTGTCTTCCAGGCCGACCCGTACGTTGCCGCCGAGCAACACCGCTTGGGCCGCCATCGGCATTTGCATGCGGCCAATCCCAAAGCCTGCCCACACGGCGTTTTCCGGCAAGTTATCGACCATGGCTTTCATGGTGGTGGTGTCGGCCGGTGCGCCCCATGGGATGCCTAGGCACAGCTGGAACAGCGGGTTATCCAGCAGACCTTCCTTGATCATCTGCTTGGCGAACCACAGGTGACCGGTGTCGAAAATTTCCAGCTCGGCTTTCACGCCCAGCTCTTGAATGCGTTTGGCGCCAGCGCGTAATTGGGCTGGGGTGGAGACGTAAATCGTGTCGCCATCGCCGAAGTTAAGGGTGCCGCAATCGAGGGTGCAAATTTCCGGTAGCAGCGCTTCAACGTGCGCCAGACGGGCTAGGGGACCAATCAAATCGGTGTTCGGGCCAAACTCCATCGGGTTTTCGCCAGCGCCGATTTCCAGGTCGCCGCCCATGCCCGCCGTGAGGTTGACGATGATGTCGATGTCGGCTTCGCGAATGCGCTCCATCACTTCGCGGTACAGCGCTACGTCGCGGCTGAACTTGCCGGTTTCCGGGTCGCGCACATGGCAATGAACCACGGTTGCACCGGCTTTGGCGGCTTCAACTGCAGCGGCAGCGATTTGTTTCGGGGTGATCGGGACAAGGTGGCTTCTCCCGGTCGTGTCGCCAGCACCGGTGAGTGCGCAGGTGATGATGACGTCATGGTTCATCTGAGAGTTCCTTACAGGCGGTTTTAAAAGTTTGAGGATGTTATTGCCCGATCCGCAGCCACCAAGGCGGCTGCGGTTCGGTAAAACAGGATCAGATCAAGGGTTGCTGGTCAGTTGCACATTGGCGGCAGCGTCTTTGCCGTCAAAAGTGGTCACCCCGGCGAGCCAGCGTTGCAGGTCTTGTGGGTGATCTTTGAGCCACTGTTTGGCCGACGCTGTGGCGTCTTTGTGGTCGAGTAGCGGTTGCATCATCCGGCTCTCGTCTTCGGCGGTGAACGTCAGATTAGTCAGCAGTTTGTTGACGTTCGGGCAGCGTTGGGCGTAGTCCGGCGCGGTCACGGTCCAGACCTTGGCTTCGCCTTCGTTCGGGCCTAATGCGTTTTCGCTACCGGTCAGGTAGGTCATCTTCTGGTTAACGTTCATTGGGTGCGGCGCCCAGCCGAAGAAGACAATAGCTTCGTTGCGGTTCACCGCGCGGGTGACCGCTGACAGCATTCCCGCTTCGCCTGATTCAACCAGCTGGAAGTCACCAAGCCCGAATTGGTTCTTGGCGATCATTTCCTTGATCTGGGTGTTGGCGCCTGAACCGGGCTCAATCCCGTAGATTTTTCCGCCCAGCTCTTTCTTGAATTTAGCGATGTCGGCGAAGGTTTTCAGGCCCTTGTCGGCCAAATAAGTCGGCACCGCCAATGTAGCGCGGGCGTCTTTAAGGCTCGGTGAAGGCAGTACGCGGATTTGATTAGCTTTCACAAACGGGCTAATGGTCTGGTTCATTATCGGGTCCCAGTAGCCCAGGAACATGTCCAGACGCTGGTCGCGGATACCGGCAAAAATGATTTGTTGTGAGGCGCTGGTCTGCTTGGTCTTGTAGCCCAGGCCGTCGAGCAACACTTGGGTCATGTTGCTGGTGGCCATGACGTCGGTCCAGTTAACCACCCCAAGACGTACGTTTTGGCATTCGGGCGCATCTGCTGCAAGGGCACTGCCGGCGATGAAGGTGCTGCTAGTGAGCGCCAGCAAACAGGTGCTGATCAGTCGTTTCATTGTGGTTTTCCTCGGCAGATTGTTGTTATAGGGATGGCCCGGCGTCTTTGCGCGCAGTGAGGCCACGTTACGCAGCCATGGCCCCGCAAAAACGCACAGCAGCGACTCACTCTTGCACAGCAGCGACCTGTCCTCTTGCTGTCCTGAGCCAACGGGCGTATGTGGTATTTACGCTGCCCCGATGAGTGCGCCCGATGTCACAGGATTACTACTTTTTGCTCATGCCCGGATTCTCGATCATGGGCTTTGTTTCGGCCGTTGAACCGCTGCGGGTGGCCAATCGTTTTGGTGGCGAGTTGTACCGCTGGCATGTGCTGAGCATCGATGGCGGAGCGGTGATCGCAAGCAACGGCATGTCGGTCAACGCCGACGCTGCGCTTGAACCGCTGAAAAAGGGCGCAACGCTCTGGGTGGTCGCAGGGTTCGAACCGCTGCAGTGTTGTACGCCCGCGTTGGAACACTGGCTGCGCCGACTCGATCACGACGGCGTGAGTTTGGGCGCCATCGACACCGGCAGTTTTGTCCTGGCCCAAGCGGGGCTGCTTGACGGCCATCGCCTGACCCTGCATTGGGAGGCGTTGGACGCGTTCAAAGAATCGTATCCACAGCTGGTGGTGACTCAGGAATTGTTCGAAGTCGACCGGCGCCGCATTACTTCGGCGGGCGGCACAGCGTCCATCGACATGATGCTCGACCTCATTGGCCAAGCCCACGGGCCGGAGCTGGCGATCAAAGTGTCAGAACAATTCGTGCTCGGCCGCATTCGCCCGCGCAAAGACCACCAACGCATGCAGATCGCGACGCGCTTCGGCGTCAATAACAAGAAGCTGGTGCAGGTCATCGGTGAAATGGAAACTCACACTGAACCGCCGCTCAGCACCTTGCAGTTGGCCGAAGGGATTCAAGTCACCCGTCGGCAGTTGGAGCGGTTGTTCCGGCTGCATTTGAACGACACGCCAAGCAACTTCTACCTCGGCCTGCGCCTGGAAAAAGCCCGCCAACTGCTACGCCAGACCAACATGAGCGTGCTAGAAATCAGCATCGCCTGCGGCTTCGAATCGCCGTCTTATTTTACCCGCAGCTATAAAGGGCGGTTTGTAAGGTGTCCGCGAGAGGATCGGCAGCGGTTGAAGGCTTAGCGAAAAATTAGAAGCGGTTGGACAGCGATTTATAATCAATCACAGGTTTAACTATAAATTACAGTCGTAAGATAATCGGATTTAGGCAGTGAACCCATCCATCGGCTTCAGGTTTCGTCGCCTCGCCTTATTTGCCTTATTTGCCTTAGCGTTGGCCCGCTAAGCACTCCAGCATCGCGCCGTGCCAATCGGGCATCGATACCTGCCATTCACGCTGTAAAAGGCTGCAATCGAGGCGAGAGTTTTGGGGGCGCTGGGCGGGGGTTGGATACGCGCTAGTGGGAATCGGTTCCAGCGTTGCGCACGGTTTGCCTTGCGCGATTAACTGCTCGCCAATCGCTTGGGCAAACCCGAACCAAGACGTTTCGCCAGCCGCTGTCAGGTGATAGGTGCCCCAAGCGCCGGCGTTTCCATCACGCCAACGATCAATCAACAACCGTGTGCTGTGGGCGATGGTGCCCGCCCAAGTCGGTGCACCGATCTGATCGGCCACAACGCGCAGCTCCGCACGCTCTTGCATCAGGCGTTGCATGGTCAGCAGGAAGTTACGTCCGTGCAGCGAATACACCCAGCTGGTGCGCAGGATCAGATGCTCACCACCGACGGCTGCGATGGCGCGCTCACCGACCAGCTTGCTTTTGCCGTAAACGCCCAGCGGATCGGGCACATCCTGTTCGGTATAGGGCGAGGCTTTTTTGCCGTCGAACACGTAGTCAGTGGAGTAGTGAATCAGCGGTATGCCGAGCTTTTTCGCTTCTTCAGCGAAAACGCCGGGGGCGGTGCCGTTGATGGCGAATGCCAGCTCCGGCTCGCTTTCAGCCTGATCGACTGCCGTATGGGCGGCGGCGTTAATGATCAGGTCTGGACGCCAAGCGTTTACCTGCGCGCGGATGGTTTCGGGATGGCCCAAGTCCAACTGATCGCGACCCAAGATCCGCAATTCGCCAAGACCGGCGAGGCTTTTTTGCAATTCACTTGAGACTTGGCCGTGCTGACCACTGATTAGAATTCTTAACGGTTCTAACGAAGACGTATTCATGGGAATACGTCCGCGTCTTTCAGGCTCTTGCCCAATTGATCCTTGGCCGACAAGGTTGGGGCGCTGGAGAGCTTCCAATCAATCCCTAAGTCAGGATCATCCCAACGGATACACCGCTCGCTGCTCGGTTGGTAATAATCAGTGGTTTTGTAAAGGAACTCGGCGTGATCACTTAGCACCACAAACCCATGGGCAAAGCCTTCGGGAATCCAGAGCTGGCGGTTGTTCTCTGCTGAAAGCAGAACCGTCGCCCAGCGTCCGAAGTTAGGCGAGCTGCGGCGTATGTCCACTGCAACGTCGAGCACTTCCCCAGCAGTTACTCGCACCAGTTTTCCTTGGGTGTGCTCTAACTGATAGTGCAGCCCTCGCAGCACGCCTTTTTGCGAGCGTGAATGATTGTCCTGAACGAACTCGGCTTTTACACCCGTGTCTTCTTCGAACGCTCGTGCGTTGAAGCTTTCATAGAAAAAACCGCGCTCGTCACCAAATACCTTTGGTTCAAGAATCAGGACGCCGGGTAACTCAGTGGCGACTACATTCATTGCGGTTCCTCAGCAAGCTTGAACAAGTATTGGCCGTAGCCGGTTTTGCCAAAAGCGTCGGCACGTTCAAGCAAATGTTCGCGGTCTATCCAGCCGTTCTGGTAAGCAATTTCTTCCAGGCAGGCAACCTTGAGACCTTGGCGGTGCTCAATGGTTTGAACATATTGCGAGGCTTCCAGCAGGCTGTCATGGGTGCCGGTATCCAGCCACGCAAAGCCCCGGCCGAAACGCTTGACGCGCAAGTCGCCACGTTCGAGGTAAGCGTTGTTGATGTCGGTGATTTCCAGCTCGCCGCGTGGCGACGGTTTTACCGCTTTGGCAATCTTGATGACGCTGTTGTCATAAAAATACAGACCCGTAACCGCGTAGGCGGATTTAGGGTGTTTCGGTTTCTCTTCGATGGACAGCGCGCGGCCCTGTTCATCGAAATCGACCACACCGAAACGCTCGGGATCTTTGACCCAATAACCGAAGACTGTCGCGCCTTCAGGGTGCTCGGCGGCGCTCTGCAATTGCTCGCTGAAATGCGCGCCGTGGAAGATATTGTCGCCCAAGATCAGGCAAACCGGATCTGTGCCAATGAATTCTTCGCCGATCAAGAAGGCTTGGGCCAAGCCCTCAGGCTTAGGCTGTTCAGCGTAGTGAAAATGCACGCCAAACTGGCTGCCATCACCCAGCAAGTTGCGATACTGCGGTAAGTCCGCCGGGGTAGAAATGACCAGAATTTCGCGGATGCCAGCCAGCATCAGCACCGAAATCGGATAATAGATCATGGGTTTGTCATAAACCGGCAACAGCTGTTTGGATACGCCGAGGGTGATGGGGTGCAGGCGCGTGCCTGAACCTCCTGCCAGTACGATGCCCTTCATCATGCGATTAGATCCTTGAGGTCAGTGAAGCCCAGTCGTTCACCTTGATAGCTGCCGTCTTGAACTCTGCGGCACCATTCTAGGTTATCCAAATACCATTGCACGGTTTTACGCAGACCTGATTCGAAGCTTTCTTCCGGGGTCCAGCCTAGCTCGCGCTCAATCTTTCCGGCGTCGATGGCGTAGCGCATGTCGTGGCCCGGACGGTCGGTCACGTACGTGATCAAGTCAGCGAAATGGGCCACGCCAGCAGGGCGCTCCGGCGCGAGCTCTTCCAGCAGTGCGCAGATGCCACGCACCACATCGATATTTTTCTGCTCATTGTGACCACCAATGTTGTAGGTCTCGCCAACCGCACCTTCGGTCACCACTTTGAACAGTGCACGGGCGTGGTCTTCAACGAACAACCAGTCACGCACTTGCAGGCCATTGCCGTACACCGGCAGCGGTTTTCCGGCCAAGGCGTTGAGGATGACCAGTGGAATCAGCTTTTCTGGAAAATGGAACGGGCCATAGTTGTTGGAGCAGTTGGTAATTACCACTGGCAAGCCATAGGTGCGGTGCCAGGCTCGAACCAAGTGGTCGGACGCCGCTTTACTGGCCGAATAGGGCGAGCTGGGTGCGTAGGGCGTGGTTTCGGTGAACAGATCGTCGACACCGTGCAGGTCGCCGTACACTTCATCGGTGGAAATATGATGGAAGCGAAACGCTGCACGTTCGGCTTCAGATAGTTTGCTCCAGTAAGACCGAGTGGCCTCAAGCAGGCTGTAGGTGCCGACGATGTTGGTCTGAATGAACTCCGACGGACCATCAATAGAACGGTCGACGTGGGATTCAGCTGCCAAATGCATGATTGCATCCGGTTTAAAGCGATTCAGTACAGACAGCACTTTGACTTGGTCAATGATGTCGGCCTGAACGAATTCGTAGCGGGTGTTGGTAACGATGCTTTGCAGCGATTCAAGATTGCCCGCGTAGGTCAGCTTGTCAAAATTGAGCACGTCATGATCAGTGTTCTCGATGAGGTGTCGGATGAGGGCGGAGCCGATGAAGCCGGCGCCTCCGGTAACAAGTATCTTCATGGAATTGCCTTCTTCCTTGGGTAGACGTTAAGCGGATGAAACACAGCTTGTAGACAGCGGGCGGCGTGTGCAAGTGCGATTGATCGAGAAACGCGGGGAAAGTGATGAATATAAATGATGAGGGTGGGCAAATGCGTCATAAAACCGCCGCGTCACGGGCTGTTATTCCTAACATTCTGATTTATCTGGTATGAATTTTATATTCTTCTATCGTGCGCATCGCCCAAGCATTGGGTCAAAAACCTCCCTCTTGCGCATTACCGCTTCAGCAGGCGATATAAGCAGCAAACAAAGCCCATGGATATTTCTGTATGCCGCTCGCCGCGCTTATTCGCCGATCCAGTCTGCCGTGCCCCGAGGTCAGTGCCGAACAGGCGGGACACTTGCTTGCTCGGCACTACGGATTGAGCGGAACCCTCAAAGAGCTGGGCAGCCAGCAAGACCGTAACTACCTACTCGACTGCGATACGGGGCGTTATGTCCTGAAAATTTGCCACGGTGACTATTTGCCGTTGGAGCTTCAGGCGCAGCATGCGGCGCTGGCCCATTTGGCTGCGGCGTCCGGGATTCGAGTGCCCCACGTGATCCCTGCGCGTGACGGCAACGAGTTATTGTCGGTTGAGGTCGGGGGCCAAGCGGTACATGTCCGCGTGCTTGAATTCATCGACGGCCAGTCCTTGGGGCACGTCTCACACTTGAGCAGCGATGTGGTGGTGGGTCTCGGTGAGCTGTGCGCCCGCGTCGATCGGGCGCTGGCAAACTTTCAGCATCCGGGGCTGGAGCGCACGCTGCAGTGGGACCCGCGACATGCCCAGGCCCTGATCAAGCATCTATTGCCGGTGATTAAAAACCCTGAAGAGCGGGATTTAATCGATCAGGTAACGAGGCAGGCACAGCGACGATTGCGACCGTTGTTGGTGAAGCTGCCGGTGCAGGCGGTTCATCTCGATATCACTGAATACAACGTGGTCTGGAAACGCGATGGGCAGCGTCAGTGGCAGCTAAAGGGGCTGATCGATTTTGGCGATGTGGTCACGACGTGGCGAGTGGCGGATTTGTCGGTGACCTGTGCGGCACTGTTGCAGCATGCCGACGGTGATCCGCTGTACATCCTCCCTGCGATTGAGGCTTATCAGGCAGTCAATCCGCTGCAATCAGAAGAGTTGCAGGCGCTGTGGCCATTGATCGTTTGCCGTGCTGCGATTCTGGTGTTGAGCAGTGAACAGCAAGCCAGCGTTGAACCGGGCAATAGCTATATACAGGCCAATCTCCACAGTGAGTGGGCCATTTTCGATCTGGCGACCTCGGTACCGCTTGAGTTGATGGAAGCGGCCATTTTGGAGGCTGTCGGCGTTGAGTTGCTTAACGCCGATATGCCGACGTTCCAGCCATTGCTGCCGAGTTTGAACGGGCGCGAATTCGCGAGAATCGATTTGGGCGTGCTCAGTCCGCATTTCGACGCCGGTAACTGGGAGCAGAGCGGCATCGATGAGCGACTGCTGACAGACTTAGGGATTAAGACCGGTTTGGCGGCCACTCGCTACGGCGAGTACCGGCTATCACGTACCAAGATTAATGCCTCCAAAGCTCCCGACACATTCGCTTTGCATGTCCAATTGCACTTACCGGTGGGGACTTCGGTGCATGCGCCGTTCGCCGGAACCGTGCGCTTGGCCGCCGACGCCGGTTTTTGGCTAGTAAACGACGAGATGACGGTGCGGCTGTGGGGGTTGGCCTCATCGATGGTTTCAGGCGCGACCGTGTGTGCAGGTCAGGCATTGGGCGAGGGCGGCGGTTCGTTGATGGTCCAACTGTGCCGTAGTGCCGAACTTAGCCCGCCGCTGTTTTGCGCTCCTGCCTGGGTTCCGGCATGGCGAGCGATGTGCCCTTCGCCCGCAGCACTGCTGGGTTTTGAGTGCGATGCGCCGCCGATTCCAGACGCCAGGGGACTGTTGGCGCGACGTGACGCCAGTTTCGCGCGCTCACAAAAGCACTATTACCAAGCGCCGCCACAGATCGAACGCGGCTGGCGCAATCACCTGATCGACATGCAGGGTCGGTCTTATCTGGACATGCTTAATAACGTTGCGGTGCTGGGCCACGGTCATCCGCGCATGGCTGCCGAGGCCGCTAAACAATGGTCATTACTGAACACTAATTCGCGTTTTCATTATGCCGCCATCGCTGAGTTTTCCGAGCGCTTGCTTGAGCTGGCGCCGGACGCCATGGACCGGGTATTTCTGGTTAACAGCGGCACTGAAGCGAATGATTTGGCGATTCGTCTGGCCTGGGCCTACAGCGGCGGACGCGACATGCTCAGCGTATTGGAGGCGTATCACGGTTGGTCGGTGGCGACGGATGCAATTTCCACCTCGATTGCCGACAACCCGCAAGCGCTGAGCACGCGGCCTGATTGGGTGCATCCGGTCACGGCGCCAAATACCTATCGGGGTGAGTTTCGAGGTGACGACAGCGCGTCGGACTACGTGCGCAGCGTTGAGCTCACCCTGGCCAAACTCGCCGAGCAAACACGTCAGGTCGCGGGCTTCATCTGCGAACCGGTGTACGGCAATGCGGGCGCAATCTCGCTGCCTCCGGGTTACTTGCAGCAGGTCTACGCCAAGGTTCGCGCGCAAGGCGGCGTGTGCATCGCTGACGAGGTACAGGTTGGGTACGGCCGTTTGGGTGATTTTTTTTGGGGTTTTGAAGAGCAGGGCGTGATCCCGGACATCATTACCATGGCCAAAGGCATGGGCAACGGTCATCCGTTAGGCGCGGTGATTACGCGCCGAGAGATCGCTGAAGCGCTGGAGGCTGAGGGTTATTTCTTTTCCTCTTCGGGCGGTAGCCCGGTCAGCTGTCGTATCGGGTTGGCTGTTCTCGACGTGATGGACAAGGAACAGCTGTGGGAGAACGCCAAGGTCGTCGGCGATCATTTTAAAAGCCGCCTCACAGCATTGATCGATAAACATCCATTGGTGGGGGCGGTGCACGGATCGGGGTTTTATTTGGGGGTAGAGTTGGTCCGCAATCGTGACACCCTCGAACCTGCCACCGAAGAAACGACTTACCTGTGTGAGCGGCTGCGTGAATTGGGGATATTCATGCAGCCTACGGGGGATTATTTGAACATCCTCAAGATCAAGCCGCCGATGTGTACCACTCGGGACAGCGTGGAATTCTTTGTTGAGACCGTGTCCAAGGTGTTGGATGAGCTGGGCTGACGCACTATCTGTAGGGGCCAGCAAGTTGGCTCCTACAGATGACAGATTTTTATCTGTTAAAAATGTGTTTTATTGTCGATTCACGATATTTATGACTTTATATGCCGATTTTTATCGGCTATAAAGTCTTCCATATTGTCACGGGCTGTTTGCTAAGGTGATGATCCCGTCATATTTTGCCCAGGAGGAATGTTCCATGAGCCGTATCGTTACCGTCGCCGCCACCCAGATGGCTTGTTCCTGGGACCTGGAAGCCAACATCGAGACCGCCGAAAAACTGGTACGCGACGCTGCGGCCAAGGGCGCGCAGATCATCCTGATTCAGGAGCTGTTCGAAGCCCCGTATTTTTGTCAGAAGCCGAACCCGGACTACTTGCAGCTGGCGACGCCGATGGAAGACAACGTCGCGATCAAGCACTTCCAGAAAATCGCCAAAGAATTGCAGGTCGTTTTGCCGATCAGCTTCTTTGAACTGGCTGGCCGCGCACGTTTTAACAGCGTCGTAATTCTCGACGCCGACGGCACCAACCTCGGGATTTACCGCAAAAGCCATATCCCGGACGGTCCTGGCTATCACGAAAAGTATTACTTCAATCCGGGCGACACTGGCTTCAAGGTCTGGCAGACCCGCTACGCGAAAATTGGCGTCGGTATTTGCTGGGATCAGTGGTTCCCGGAAACCGCCCGGTGCATGGCATTGCTTGGCGCCGACATTCTGTTTTACCCCACGGCCATCGGCAGCGAACCCCACGACAAAACCATCACGTCCCGGGATCACTGGCAGCGTGTGCAGCAGGGCCATGCCGGCGCGAACTTGATGCCGCTGGTCGCCAGCAACCGTATCGGCAATGAAGAGCAAGACGGCTACGACATCACCTTTTATGGCTCGTCGTTTATTGCCAACCAGTTCGGTGAGAAAGTCGCGGAACTCAATGAAACCGAAGAAGGGGTGATTGTTCACAGCTTCGATCTAGACGAGCTTGAACACATCCGCAGCGCATGGGGCACGTTCCGTGATCGTCGTCCTAACCTGTACGGCGCGATAAAAACCCTCGACGGTTCTTTGGAGTCCTGATCGCCATGACGACGCTGAAAAGTACCCCGCGCGCTGATGGCTTCTATATGCCCGCCGAATGGGCGCAGCAAACCCAGACCTGGATGATCTGGCCTGAGCGGCCGGACAACTGGCGTTTGGGCGGCAAGGCTGTCCAGCACGCGCACGTGGCCGTGGCCAAAGCCATCGCTCGTTTCGAGCCGGTGACCGTGGGCGTTTCAGCGGCGCAATACGACAACGCTCGTGCGCACCTCGATATGCCGAACATCCGCGTGGTGGAAATCAGCAACAACGATGCCTGGGTGCGCGACACCGGCCCCACCTTCGTCATCAACAACAAAGGTGAAGTGCGCGGCGTTGATTGGGATTTCAATGCTTGGGGCGGTTTTGATGGTGGGTTGTATGCGCCGTGGAACCTTGATGAGCAAGTCGCCACCAAGATTCTGGAAATCGAACGGTGTCCGCGTTACGAAACAGAGGGTTTCGTGCTTGAGGGTGGCTCGATCCATGTGGATGGAGAAGGCACGCTGATCACCACTGAGGAGTGCCTGCTCAACCGCAACCGTAATCCACACCTGTCTCGCGAACAGATCGAGAGCGTGCTGCAGGATCAGCTGTCGGTTGAGAAAATCATCTGGCTGCCAGAAGGTTTATACAACGACGAAACCGACGGTCATGTGGATAACTTCTGTTGCTTCGTGCAGCCTGGCGAAGTGTTACTTGCTTGGACGGATGACCCGAAAGATCTTAACTTCCTACGTTGCCAAGCGGCCATGGGCGTCCTGGAAAACAGCCGTGATGCGAAAGGCCGACCGTTGATCGTGCACAAAATGCCGATTCCCGGTCCGCTGTTTGCAACCGAGGAAGAATGCGCGGGTGTCGATCAGGTGCACGGTAGTCAGGAGCGCAACCCTTTGGTGCGTCTGGCCGGTTCATACGTCAACTTTCTAATCGTCAATGGCGGCCTGATTGCGCCACGGTTCGACGACCCGCTCGATGAAGTCGCGCGTGAAATCCTTCAGCAGTTGTTCCCCGAACATGAGGTGGTCATGGTGCCAGGCCGCGAACTGTTACTGGGCGGTGGCAATATCCACTGCTTGACCCAGCAGCAACCGGCGCCGCACAAAGTTTGAGTTGGTCTTGTTCTTGCTATCTAAAGCTCATCCGATGGTGGGCTTTTTTATTGGCGCCATTTTGATGGCTTGTATGGCCTTTAGCAGGGCTGTCACAAAGCACGGGTAAATTAGCTGCTCAAGGCTCAAGAGGTTGTCCAACATGAACGCAGGTATCGGGCAGCAGTCAGCTCGCAGTGTGTCTGCAAGTAGCGAATCGCCCCAGATGATGGCGGACTGGTTAAGGACAACCCAATCACCGCTGGTTCCAAAAATCGACTCTCGACAACTGCTCATGGCGCGCTATCCCATCGGGCTGATCAGCGACGCAGAGCTTGAGGCATTGATCCGGATTCTGGATCGCTAAAGGCTGCAAAAATTGACACCCTGGGCGACCCACCGCTAGGATTCGTCCCCCGCCTGTGGCCAGCCGCCATGTACGTAGCATCAGTAGTCCACTGCGATGATTTCGTGCGGGCCTTCCGAGTCTGTCTTTTTTGACTCGATGTAAAGGCCGCAAACTCCTGTTTGGCCTTGGCCACAGCGCGTGATCAACTCGTAATAAGGAAAACAAGATGTTGAAGCTACGTATTGGCATGGTCGCGTTTAGCGTCATGTGCGCCACTCAGGCAATGGCCAGTGGGCAAGATGACTCCAAGGGCTTTGTCGACGACAGCAGCCTGAACCTGGCGTTGCGCAACGCCTATATCAACCGTGATTACAAAGACGGCCAGCAAGACAAATCCGAGTGGGGCCAAGCGGCAACCGCTAACTTCGCGTCGGGTTTCACTCAAGGCACCATCGGCTTTGGTGTCGATGCTTTCGCTGAGTACGCCTTACGCCTTGACGGCGGAAAAGGCAGCAGCGGCGCGGGCGGTATCGACTTCTTCAAGAAAGACAGCAACGGCAATGCCGCTGACGATTTGTCTAAAGCTGGCGGCGCAATCAAGGCCCGCTTCTCTAACACCGTGATCAAGTACGGCGACCAGATGCCGGAACTGCCGGTGCTGAGTTACGACAACTCGCGTCTGCTGTCCGAGAGCTACACCGGCACGTTCATTACCTCCAAAGAAATCAACGGACTTGAGTTGAACGCGGGTCACTTCACGGCTGAGTCGCGTAAAAGCGCCGAAGGTCGTGACAGCGGTGACCTGAAGTCGATCAATGTCTATGGCGGTAGTTATAAGTTCACTGACGCGTTCAGCGCTGCGTTTTACGGCTCGAACGACGAAGACGTGTTGAAGAAGCAGTACATCAACCTGAACTACGTGTTTGCCATTGAGAAAGACCAGTCGCTGACGTTCGATTTCAACGGCTACAAAACCAAGCTGGACAAAGATTTCGCCGTCGATGACGCACGCGACAACAAAATCTGGAGCTTGGCCGCGACTTACGCTCGGGGCATCCACTCGTTCACCATCGCCCATCAGCGCAGCACGGGCGATACCGGTTACACGTACGGCGGCTATCGCAACGCGGGCGGCACGGGTGACGGTGGCAACTCCATCTACCTCGCTAACTCGTACTGGTCCGACTTCAACGGCAAAGACGAGCGCTCTTGGCAGTTGGGCTACGGCATCGACCTCGGTGGCCTTTTGCTGCCCGGCCTGACGTACCACACGGCCTATGTTCGCGGCACCAACATCGACGACGGCACCGGCCGAGGCAACGGCGAAGAGCGCGAAATCTACAGCCAATTGAAATACGTCGTGCAAAGCGGCCCGGCGAAAAACCTGTCAGTACGTTTGCGGAACTCGTTCTTGCGCGTCTCTGACAACGCCAGTGCCTACAACAGCGAAGGTAACGAAACCCGTGTCTTCGTGGACTATCCGATCAGCATTTTTTGATGTGTGAGTGAGTTAAACCAATCCCTGTAGGAGCCAACTTGTTGGCGAGGCAATGTCAGTCTCGCCAACAAGTTGGCTACTACAGTTGTTTGGCGTACGCCCCGCATTGGCTTCTCTGCCTGCCATCGCTACCATGCGCTGACCTCTCATTCGCCAGTCACCGCAATGGCCCTTGCTACGCCCCCTGATCTCAGTGACATCGCCGTGCCGGTGCAGCCGTTGGCGCGGACGTATCCGCGTGGTCTTTACATCGAGCCGCATGAGCATGTTTGGGGACAGGTGTTGTACGCGATGTCCGGGGTGATGTGGGTCGAAACTCCCAACGAAGCCTTGGTGGTGCCGCCGCAGCGCGCGGTCTGGTTGCCGCCGGGGGTGGTGCATGGAATTCGTGTGGTGTCGGACCTTGAGATGCGCAACATCTACCTGCGCCCAGCGATTGCCGCGACGCTGGAGAATACCGTGCAGGTCATCGAAGTCGGACGGCTGTTGCGTGAGCTGATCCTCAATTTGGTGGAGCAAGGCCCTGACCAACAAGGCCTTGATTACTACGAAGCCGTGGTTGGCCTTGCGCTGCTGGAGTTGCAGCGCGCCAAGCGGACGTTGCTGAAAATTCCCCTGCCGGACAGCTCTGATCGGCGCTTGATCAACCTGTGCCAGGCGGTCATGAGTTCACCATCGCTGGACGTCCCTTTCGAGCAACATGCTGAAAATGCTGGCGCCAGCGTGCGCACATTGGCTCGGTTGTTTCAGAGCGCGCTAGGCATGGGTTTCGCTGAATGGCGGCGACAGGTGCAACTGGCAACTGCGGTGGCCGAGCTGATTCAAGGCGTGCCGATTAGCGTGATTGCGCGTCAGCTAGGGTATTCGCCCAGTAGCTTTAGCGACATGTTTCGACGTGAACTCGGGGTCAGCCCATCTCAGTACCCAATCGGCGAGCGCATGGCATAGCGCCGGGCCGGCGCCTTTTTGGCAGAGATTCGAAAGCACTTGGCCGACAGGCTTTCAAGGCAATACCTACACTCTGGGATTCTCACCACAGTGGCGTCCTTTACGGGCGCTTGGTCCCCGGAGTCATCATGAAAGCCCTGCAATTTGCCAAGACCGGCGACCTTTCCGCCTTGCAGTACATAGATGTTCCCCAGCCCGTGCCTGCTGAAAACGAAGTGTTGGTCCAGGTAAAGGCTGCCGGGCTCAATCCCAGTGATGTGAAAAACGTCCTCGGTCGTTTTCCCTACACCACGATGCCGCGCATTCCCGGCCGTGACTTTGCGGGCGTCGTTATCGAAGGCCCGCAGGAAATGCTCGGCCAGGAAGTTTGGGGCACCGGCAAAGAACCGGGCTTCTTTCGCGACGGCTCCCACGCTGAATACCTGACCCTACCGGCCAAAGGCGTTGCGCCAAAACCTAAAGCCCTGAGTTTCGTTCAGGCCGCCAGCCTCGGCGTGCCATTGACCACTGCGTGGAACGCCCTAGAGCGCAGCCTCGTCGAGACTGGCACTCGGCTGTTAGTGATTGGTGCCAATGGCGCAGTAGGCAGCGCCGCCCTGGCGTTGGGTAAAGTTCTCGGCGCTCAAGTACTCGGTGCGGTGCGTCGACCTGAGCAGATCTGCGTACTGAAAGCCGACGGTTTCGACGCCATCCTCTTGGACAAACCTGAAGACCTCGGCGCCCAAGTCAACGCGGTCTTCCCCGGCGGTGCCGACGTCATCTTCGACACCACGGGTTTTTGGCTTCCTGCTGCCGTTGCTGCCTTGGCCACTTTAGGCCGTATAGCCATCATCGCGGCCCCGGTGGACGGTCAGGTGCAGATGCCGACCCTGGCGCTGTATCGCAAAGGTGGTTCAGTAGTGGGGATCAACACGCTGCTCTACGGAACTGAAGCCTGCGCCGGGATGCTCAATCAGTTCGGGCGGTTCTTTGATGAGGGCTTAATGCCGTTGCCTACCGGGATTTTTGAGTCGTCGTTGAGCGAAGGATTGGCACGGTATGAGGAAGTGAATAAGGGCGGTGCGGATAAGGTGGTGTTTGTGTTTTGAAGTAACTGAGCCAGAAACAAGGCCCCGTAGTTGGTGGGCCTTGTTCAGGTGTTTCGGGCTAAAGGTCAGGCAACCATCTTGCGACCTGGACCGAATCGATTGTTTTCCGGGTGTCCCGCCAACGCCAGGAAGACGATATTGACGAAAGGCAGAAGAATCCACCAGCCGCTTCGATCCGTGTCGTGAAGTCGGCGGACGGCAATTGCCAAACCGGGAATAAACAAGGCGAGGTCATAGAGGGTCGCCAATAACGGGGCATGTAAAAAACGTGCGACGACCATTACTGCGATGCTGATGATGATGTTCACCAAAATGAACATCCAATACTCTTGGCGAGTTGCTCGGCCGCTGAATACTGCGTATTGCTTTAGGCAGTCCAGATACCAATCAAAGAAGCCGCGTTTTCTGTCCGCAGCACTTATTTCAAGATTGGCTGTGCCAATGCTGTATGGATTCGCCTGCTGGGCGCCACAGTTTGGGCAGGCCAGTGCCGACGTGTGAATTTCCTTATTGCAGCCATGACAGCGCACCATGCTCATATACAACTCCTTTGTTGTTGACTGGCTAAAACAGGCCGCCACGATAGTGGCATATCAGCACATTCGCAATCGCGTGTTGCTCAATTCGATAATTTTCCTGATAACTGAGACGCCTACTATTTACCGAACCCCACCCAACACATGCCCACGTCCGACAACCCTAATCTCAACCGTGCTCCCCACCATCGGCGCATGAACGCTCAAGCTGCGAACTAACAATTCACGGGCGGGCGATGCCGTTTTCAGCCGGACCGTCAGCAGGCACGCATTGCCGCCAAAATCACTCTCGGTAACAACACCCAAACACCCTTCGCCTGATTCATGTGACGCCGACAGTTCAATCTGTTCCGGGCGCAGCATGATGCGCCCGGCACCTCGAAACGCGCTGTTCGCCACTGAAACCTGACCCAGTTCACACGTCGCCCATCCCCCTTCAACCGTGGCGGGCAATACCACCGCGTCGCCGAGAAAATGCGCGGTTTCTTCGTCGCGAGGGCGTAGGTAAAGGTCCATGGGTGCGCCGACCTGGATCAGCTTGCCTTGGCGCATGACCGCCAACTGGTTGGCGAAAGAGAGGGCTTCGGCCTGGTCGTGGGTCACGAGGATGGTGGTCACGCCTGCGTCCGACAGCAGCTTGGCGACGGCCTTGCGCATGGAGGCGCGCAGGCCCGTGTCGAGGGCGGAAAATGGTTCGTCCAGCAGCATCAATTTTGGTCGTTGGGCCAAGGCGCGAGCGAGGGCGACGCGTTGCTGTTGACCGCCGGATAATTCGTGGGGCCAGCGCGGCAGCATGCGGGTGTCGAGGGCAACCATGTGCATCAACTCGTGAATGCGCTGCTGTTTCGACGCGGCGTTACCGGGCAATCCGAAGCCGATGTTGGCGGCGACCGTCATGTGCGGAAACAGCGCGCCGTCCTGTGGGACGTAGCCGATCAAACGCTGATGAGCCGGCACTTCAATCGGGCCGTCCACCAGCGGAGTGCCGTTCAGCGTGATGCTGCCAGAGTCGGGAAACTCAAAGCCTGCAATCATCCTGAGCAGCGTGGTTTTACCGGAGCCGGAAGGGCCGACAATGGCGGTGCGGCTGCCTTCGGGCACCGACAAGCTGACGTTATCCACAGCCGGCAGCGAGCCAAAGGATTTGCTGACAGCGTTTAATTCAAGAGAGCTCATCGGCCTGCCGTGCGTTTGGATTGATAGTAAAGAAGCGCCGTCAACGGAAGCGACAGCAGGACCATGATCAGTGCGTACGGCGCCGCCGCCGCGTAGTCGATTTCGCTGGTCATGGCCCAAAAACCGGTCGCCAGTGTGCGCGTGCCGTTTGGTGCGAGCAGCAGGGTGGCGGTCAGTTCATTGGTGATGGCGAGAAACACCAGCGCGACGCCGGCGGCGGCACCGGGTGAGGCAAGGCGCAGGGTAATCACCCACAGCGCTTGAAGCGGTGAGCGGCCAAGACTGCGGGCCATGTTTTCCAACTCCACCGGTGCTTGCGCGATACCCGCGCGCAGGTTGACCAACGCCCTTGGCAAGAACATCAGCACGTAGGCCAGCAGTACGGTGATTGCCGTTTGATAAATCGGTCGGGCGAACTTGATGGTAACGGTCACCAACGCCAAGGCGACGACAATGCCGGGCAACGAACTGGTGATGTAATTGCAGCTTTCCAGCAGACGATGCAAGCGTCCCGGAGAGCGAACCGACAGCCATGCAATGGGGATTGCCGCGCAGGTGGTAAGGATCGCGCCGGTACTGGCCAGCACCAACGTTTGCTCCAGCGCCGGAAGAAGAGTGTCCATCCGCCATACGCCAGCGCCGCCAGCGATCAGCCATTTACCCAGCGTAATCAGTGGCACGCCCAGCGCTAGCGCAGTCGCCGCAATCGGCAACAGCAGCGCCAAGGCAGTGGTTTTGCGGTTCAGGGTGCAGATCCGTTGCGGACGCGCGCTGCCCGAGCCGACCCGCGCATAACGGGCCTTGCCACGGGTTGCCGATTCAAAAGTCAGCATCGCGAGGCAACACAGCGCTAACACGCCGGCCAGCATGTTTGCGGCAGGGCCGTTAAAGGATGACTGGAACTGATCGAAAATCGCCGTGGTGAAGGTGTCAAAACGCACCATGGCGTACAGACCGTATTCGGCCAGCAAGTGCAGCCCGACCAGTAATGACCCGCCCCAAATCGCCAGGCGTAGTTGCGGCAGTACGACGCGCAAGAACACCGCCCAGGGTTTTAAGCCCAGCGATTGCGCAACGTCCTCGATACCTGGATCCAGGCGTCGTAACGCCGCAGCAGCTGGCAGGTAAAGGAAAGGAAAATAGGCGATGACCGAAACCAATACCCCGGCAAACAGCCCGTGAATCGATGGCACGAGACTGACCCATGCGTAACTGTGTACAAACGCTGGCACGGCGAGGGGGGCGACCGCGAGTAAAGACCATGCGCGTCGAAAAGGCAGGTCGCTGCGCTCGGTCAACCACGCCAGCGCCACACCGAGCGCAACGCATAACGGCACCGTGAGCACGACCAGCAACACGGTATTAACCAGCAATTCACCGACTTTGGGTCGAAAGACCAGCTCCACGACAGTGGCCCAGCCGGTCTGGAAGGAAATGCCAACAACGAATCCGAGAGGCAACAAGGCCAACAATGAAACCAGAACAGACGCCACAACAATCCATGTAGCAGGACGGCCGACGGGTGAGCGGGGCCGTCCTTTATGGGCGCAGGCCGGAATGACGTTGAGAGTCACTCCGGCAACTTCCGACGCCTCGACTGCGACACTTGAAATGTGCTCCGCCATAACGTTACAGCAGCCCGGCTTTAGTCATCAGTTCAACCACTTTTTTGCTGTCGAGTTTGGACGCGTCAATGACGGGTGCATCCAGTTCGGCGAGCGGGGTCAGTTTGGCATTGGATTCTGCGCCTTTGCCCACGGCGTATTCAAACGACTTACCGTTTTTCAAAATGGCCTGACCGTCTTTGCCGGTGACCCACTTCAAGAAAGCCTGGGCTTCTTCTTTGTGTTTACTGGACGCCAGAACACCGCCGCCCGAGATGCTGACGAACGCGCCTGGGTCTTTGTGTTTGAAGTAGTACAGGCCGACTTTATTGCTGTTCTCACCGGTTTTCGATTGGTCCACCAGTGGGTAGTAGTGATAGATCAAGCCGCTGTCGACTTGACCGGCGTTCACTGCTTTCAGCACCGAGCCATTTCCACGGTACGCGGTGAAGTTGGTTTTCATCGCTTTCAACCAATCCAGCGTCGCTGCTTCGCCTTTCTGCTCAAGCAGGGCGCTGACGATGGCTTGGAAGTCTGCACCAGAAGGCGATGCCGCCCAACGGCCCTTCCAGCTTGGGTTTGCCAAATCAAGCAGCGACTTAGGCATGTCAGCTGCGGTCATTTTGTCTTTGTTGTACACGAAAACAGTCGAGCGAGCGGCGATGCCAATCCACTTGCCATGAGCTGGGCGGTAGGCCGAGTCCACTTGAGACAACGTGGTCGGCGCGATCGGCGCGAATAAGCCGGCGTTATCAACCATCACAATGGCCGGTGAGTTTTCGGTCAAGAACACATCAGCCGGGGAGACCGCACCTTCTTGAATAATCTGGTTGCCCAATTCACTGTCGTCGCCGTTGCGCACGGTCACTTTGATGCCGGTGTCGTGGGTGAAACCGTCAACCCACGCTTGGGTCAGGCTTTCGTGCTGGGCGTTGTAAACCGTGATGCCGTCAGCGCTTGGCGCGGCAAACACACTGCCGGCGGCCATTAAGGACGTCACCAGCAAGGCCAATTTGGCAAAAGAAGGGGTACGGGAATTCATCGTGAGGCAGCTCCGCAAAATTAGAAAAGCGCCTGTCGGGAGTTCCCTGTTTTCAGGCATGCTGATCATACAGCAATAAGAATTGCTTGCATTAACATCAGCGCTTGCATCTGAACACAGGTTTAGTGAAATTCGTGTTGGCCGGAACGCCATTGCGCCCTTGGCAATGTCCATTCAATTCTCGAGAGAACTTCTGCGGCCTGCATGTACAGACCATTCACGACGCCGGTCGCAATGGCGCAGATACCCCGGTAGAGGGCGGCTGGACTCAGGTTTGAGTCGTGTCTGCTTCCACGTCATACAGAGGTGACGAAAGTCAGATGAGCAAAACTCTGATAATGGGTGCGACCTGCCTGCTGGTTGAAGATCATGCCGACCGTATTGCAGCCCTAGGCATCTCATGCACAATGAGCATCCCAGGCCGGACATCTACCCCCGCGCAACCACCAGCGAAAACTCCCGCCCATCCACACATCGCACGTTCTTCCCTTCGATAAACGCCAGATCGCGACCATCGTGATCAACCAAGCGCCGGGGCAAGCACAGCACTAAAATTCCGATATCACCGCTCCAGTCCCGCCGCGGATCATGCTCAAGGTACGCGTAAACCTTTCGATCCTGAATGCGCCATATCGGATGCGCGTCGTCAGGGTTTTTAACGTCATAAACGGCATTCGGGTCGAACACAAAAGCGGCAGTCATAAAAAGCTCCATTCACAGTAATCAGCCTACTGCCGGAAGAAGCTGCCAACTGAAGTTTTCAATATGGAAATTCATTTAAAACGATCCGTACACAGGTTCAAATTAGTACAAAACCGTTCACTCATACTGCCGTTCGTCCTAACCCGTTACACATCTGTGCGCCGCTGAAACGGTTAGTCACGACCGTCGGTTTATCCGGGTTACAGTTCGTCCATCATCCGTTGACCATGACGAAAATCGGGCGCCAATATTTAGCTTAAAAATTCTCTGTCTGACTGCAGGAGAGATATAAATATGGCCAAGATCAAAGTTCTGGCAGGCGACTTCCTCCAAGGTGAGGGCGAGTACCAAGCCGGCGTCATCACCGTCGAAACCTCCCTCCATCCCTGGCCCGGAATCACGATTCCGATTTCATCCGTAAAATCCCTGGAAATCGCCACCACCGGATCAAACAAAAAGATAGAAGACGCCATTAGCCTCGGGCTGGCTGGCGCATTAGTGCTAGGCCCTTTCGGCGCAGCGGCGGGGGTAATTCTGGCAGGTGAGGAGACCGAGATTACGTTTTGGGTAACATTGAAGGATGGCAGAAAGTTGCTGGGGGCTACGGATGACAAGACTTATAGAGTGATTTCGCAGACGGCGAAGCGGCCCGATTATTTTGTCGGGGCGGAGTGACGGGGAGCAACCGGTCGGCGATGCCGTCTGAGGTTCACGTTGACAATGATGGGCAAAAGGGCGAGGTTATCCCGCGCCATCTGCCCTGTACGCATCTAGGGTATTCAGCAAAAAGCCCGGCCACTGAGTCGGGTTTTTTATTGTCGGAGTCATCCGTACGGGCGATGGCCAAATCTTAAGGTGGTGCTAAAACGCCTTCATCTGCGAGAGGGTAGCAAATGAGAGTGATATTCCTGTTGGCAGCCTTGTCGATTTCATTCGCCGTGCACGCAAGCGAAGTCAAAAACACTGATCCATGCAGCAGAAACAACAAGCTTATGACTGGCTTCATGAGGGCTAGGCAAGCCGGAATGCCCAAAGCCCGCGTTTACCAAGTCGTGGACAGTCAAGCGCAGGATCAGAAACTGAGACTTGAAACAAAAAAGATCGTGGACCTTGCTTACCGGCATCCGATTTATCCGACTCGCGAAGAGAAGCAAAATGCTCTTCGGGACGCTGTTGGACCCGTTATTTGCAGCGAACGCCTGCGTAATGACCGTCTACTTAAGTTGATTTTGTAACCTTCATAGATTGGCAATAACGTTCACCAATTGCGTCGGCATAAGCATATTAGGGAAATAGATCCCCAGGGTATCCCTCCATCCAAGAGCCTCGCCAAGTCGCGAGTCGCGGGTCGGGTTTTTGGTATCTGCCAAGTGCCGCCATTAAGATTGAAGGCTCTCCAGCGGGCGAAGCGCGGTTCGCTGGGGCGCGCGAATACATGCAGGGAAAAGCGATGCACACAAAAAAGGCCCACCTTGCGGTGAGCCATTCTAGTTACTGCGTATGATGCGGTACCAGACGAACGGTAGCTTGCGGCGAGGCTAGGTTTTCTGCGGATCTGGAATTCGCTGGAAAATTCGGCGTACCCCAACTAGTAACTATAAATAAATCAGCTAGTTATGGCTTTCAGTGGAATCGAATCGGGGACTGGTAAGCTGTGAGCATGTGCTGTGCTCGGTACGTAGAGCTGCGAGCGACACACGTAACCCTGTGAGTTGTGTAAAAACCAACCGTTTGTAGGCTTGCCCAAATGAGGTTTTTACCTCACTGTAAAGACTAATGTCATTACAGTGAGGGCCATCCCATGGCGTCCATCAATGTCCGTATCGACGACGACCTCAAAGCGCGTGCTTACCACGAGCTGGAAAAACTCGGCGTCACCCCTTCTGAGCTGATGCGCCAAGCCTTGCAGTACGTAGCAGAGCGCGGTCAGCTACCGTTCAAGCCCATCTTGATGACCGAGGACGATGAAGCCTTGATCGCAACGGTTCGCGAGCGGCTGGCTAATCCCCAGCGGGTTAAGGTTTCACTAGATGACCTATAGCCTCGAATTCGATGCGCGGGCGTTAAAGGAGTGGCACAAATTGGGGGATACCGTTCGCCAGCAACTCAAGAAGAAGCTGGCCACGATTCTGGTCAATCCGCGCATTGAATCCAACTGTCTACATGCCTTGCCTGACTGCTACAAGATCAAGCTGCGCAGCAGCGGCTATCGGCTGGTTTATCAAGTAATCGACCAAGAGGTCATGGTGTTCGTGGTGGCCGTCGATAAGCGCGAGCGTGAGCAGGTTTATCGCAAAGCGGCTGAGCGGTTAAGTTAGCGAGTACGCAACGTATAAGTGAAAAGCCCGCCGAGTCAGGCTGTGTGAAAATGCGAGCATGATTACGGGAGTGGGGCTCCGTAGCATTCAGTGGAACGCGATGGCGGCACCAGACGAACGGTAATTAGGTGCGGGGCTAGGTTTTCCGCGGGACTGGAATTCAATGGAAAATTTGGCGTACCCCAATCCGTAACCATAAATAAATCAGCTAGTTATGGACTTAAACGGATTCAAACTCGGGAGTTCCTTCCTGTGATGTGGATCCTTGATTCCTATCTCGAACGCAGATTTACAAGCTTAGGGTACGCGTATGCTGCTGTGCCAGGTGGAATCCTTACGGTAGATAGGTGTAATGGCATAATGATAACTTTTCGACTACTGGTGAGCTAATCAGTAGGCGGTGCTTTGTGGTTGGAGCCGAAAAAGGTCCAGCTCATCTAATAAAAATTTCAGCTTACTGGCCAGTAATATTGTTCGCATGTCGGAGTCATCAAAAGATATGTAACTGGCCGATGGAATGCGCTAGCCAAACTTGAGAAAGATATTTCAGCTGAGAAGGGACTCGTAGATACTTCATGAAAAGTACTGAAGATTTTTACTCAACAAAGCCTCGCGAACAAGTTGGTAGAGATACCTTCTTAAGATATAGGGCTCAGATACGAGCTGCCGCGCTCGCCGCCTTAGAGATTTTGGAGGGCGGTGAGGTTGATAGAATTTTTTGCGATTACCATGACGATTTCGTGATTGGAAAGAAGGTCTCTGGTAAGTCTAGGGTACCCAAGTAAGTTTCGAGATGACATACTCGAGAACTGTCTGTGTGCAGAGTTAGAATTTGAAATCAATAATTTTAACTATGTTGTGCGTCGTAATTTTAAACCGGGACTAGATGTTGTTTTAACCGATTTTGCAGGAGTTAAGCACGAATTTTCAAATGAGCTTGACTACTCTAAATATCTTTTTGAGTTGTTAGGGTTCGATATACCTACATTGGTCTCTAGTGATGAAAAAAAAGCAGCACAGCCGTACTTCTCCGCTTTGCTCCCTATCTATTATTTAGATCAGGAGGAGGGATATCGTAAGTATTATAGCCCTAGTGCTTCCTTTATAAAGGATCAGCTTTCCGAGTCTATTCGAATTATTTTGGGCGTGGCGCCGAAGAACGCATTTGATGCGAAGAAGAAACTGATTGACGCCAAGCGTGAACTCGAACAGCGCGATAAGCAAGTATATGCACTAAAAAAAGAATATGAGTCAGCAAAAGATGTCTACGGATCTATGGATCCGTTAGGAATAGATGTGGAACTCAAGTCTTTGTACCAAAGGCTTGAAGAGCTAAAAAGCGGTACTGCAGATAAAACTGCCTCCACAGACGCTATTGATGAACTGATTGGGTCGAATAACGAAACCATCCGGTCTCTAGATCGGGAGCTAGGAGATATCTCAAAGCGTGACCGCAGCTTTCAAAGAATTCATGCAGAGATTCAAACCGAAATCAATACATTGAGCCTGAATGAAGAAGCGAAAAGAGTATTTTCTTCTTTTGAGGAGATCTGCAACTCTGCTGGCTGTCAATTGTTTTCATTCAGCTCTGACTCTTACGGGAAAAATTTACTTTATTTAAAGGATCAGTTAAAAGATCTGGAGCGCAATGTTGACATCGGGCGTGGGAGGAGTGAGCAATTAAATCTGCGCCGGGGTGAGTTAGTAGCTCAGACTCAAAGCCTTACTGAACGACGAAATTCTTTGGTTAATACTTCAGATATAAAAGCGCTGGTTGAGGCTATTACCCAAATTACGTCGAGGATATTTGGTCTGGAGCAGGATAAAAAATCTTTAGAGTCGATCGAAGATATTTCAAATCGTTATGTTAGAGCTTTATCAGCTCAAGATGAAGCTATTAACCGAAGGGAAGAGCTCGAAAAAACTGGGCAAGGTAGTCCTCTCATCATCAGGTTTAGAAGTGTGCTGAGAGAGAATATGCTTAAGTGGATGGATATCCTAGATACAAATAATGTTTCTAGCGATATAAAATTTGAGGGGGATTTCGTACCAATTTTAGGCAACGAGAGATTAGCTCAGTTAGGTGGGAGTACTCGGCTCCGTGTGATTCTTGCGTATCATGCGGCGCTTCTGGAGTGTTTTGAGCTTTCTAAAAGAAGGAAAGTATCGTTCATCATCTTCGATACTCCAAAGCAACATGAAATGCATGGGGTTGATCTAGGACGCTATATTGATGCGCTTAAAGTGTTTTCACGTGCAACAGGTGTTCAGATTATAATATCCGGGACGGAATATCACTATGTTGGAGATGCTAGAGATAAAGATTGGGAACCTAAATTTCCTGGTTCTAAGCAGAAGATGTTCTTGACGACAGGGAGGGTGTGATACTTACAGGTGTTCGTGAATTTAAGAGTCTCGAAGTATTTATTGGATCTTAATATTGATGTATGGAGTGGATGTATTGGTATGCTGTATCTAATAGTATTTATGCTTGCCAGTTCATCCATACTTTTTCAACCATTCCTTCAGTTGTATGAAGTCTACCAAGCCTAGTTGGTGTTGAAATATTTTTGAAAATTTGATGGCGTCAGGAGAGAAATAGGATGATGTGATCATTATTCCAGCCGTGGCTCTATCGGCAGACATGGCGCCAACTAGTTCGCGTACAAGATTTACACCAACTGGATTGGTCGGTGCATATTTTTTGCACTCAACATAGTACATCAAATTTCTACGTCCATGTGGTTGGCAATAATTAGATCTTTTCCCCCATCTCTTGTTTTTTTTGTCAGCTTAACCTCGAAGCCTCGTTTGATCATTAGTTCGGCAACCATTTCTTCGAATTCTCGAGAGGTGCGTTTGTACATACCCTCCGGATTTTGCCTAACTCTCTCAAGTATCGTTTTGTTTACAAGCCGGATATCAGTAGACAGCTGAATGAGTTTTTCTGAATTGGTAGGAACTGCTAATTCAGAATCACTAAATCCACTCTTGTAGCTTATTCCTTGGTTTATAACTTCTGAGATCTCGCTCGAGTTATAGGCGTTGCTGTTTAAATATTGAGCGACTAATCTAAGTAGAAAGAGGTTTCCTTGAGTGAAAGCTGTGATTTTCGTTAATTCATTTTTTGGCATTCTCTCTGATAGGAACTCCAAGATAAACAAAATAGATTCGTTGGCGTGCAAAGATTCTAAATGTATATGCTCTCTCGGGGAGAAGCTCTCCAAAAAATCTTTGTATGCACCTACTGGTAAAAATTGCTTTTGGGGGTATTTTTGTATGAGCTGATTTATTTTTTCTTTTGAGCTTATAGTGTGGTCTAGACTAAGATCCTCAAGGATTACTAATGTGACGTTATTTTCTATGTCGGGAAATTTTTCATGGTGCAGAACAGTATAAATTATTTTAGTGTTTTTTATTATGTTTTCGTCAAGCCTTAGTAGCATAGCTTTCCACAGACTAGTTTTGCCGATGGAGTTGTTTCCTGAAAGGTGGTACCAGCGATTGCCGGAACAGGCTAATGCACCAAATGTTTCTTCTTATCGGTCTTGGCGAGCGTGGTGGTTCTGGGGTTCCAAAAATCTACAGCGGGTGGCGCAGCCAGCATTGGCGACCGCCAGCCCTTTATGAAAAGCCCGAGCCCGAGCAAACCCTTCTTGAGCTTCGCATGTTGGACTTGCTTCCTGAAGGGGTGGTGGAGCAGTTACGAGAGCGATTTGGGGTTCGTTTCGAGAGCTTGGAACATACTGCCAGGTTGATTTTGGCCACGGCCGCGATTGAGCGGGTGGTCAGCCATAATCGTCTCCTTGAGATTTGTGATACTCATGCTCATGACTTGAGCCAACTGCTTACGCGGTTGGTACGCGAGGGATTCCTTGTGCCCGACGGGCGCTCACGGGGCATGATTTATCACCTGCCAGGTGAGCAACTGCCTACGCCGGAGCAAGTGTTCGCAGGTCCGCTACAGAGCTCCGAACATTACGCCGGCAGCTCCGAACATAACAGGGCTAGCTCCGAACATAACGCAGGTAGCTCCGAACATAAGGTCGAGCTGGATATGCAGCGAAACGATGATGGCTGCTTGTTGAGCGATCATATTGACGCGCCGCTGATCGATGCTTTGGACAGGCTTGATGCAGGGTTTCGAGAAAAGCTCGAAATACTGGCTGAGGAGCCGCGCAATCGAGAGCGCATGCAAAAGGATCGTATGCAACAGGTGATTATCACCCTATGCAAGGAGCACTATCTGACGTTCAACGTGTTGGCTAATTTGGTAAAGCGCAGTCCAGATGCCCTCCGTCAGCAGTACCTGAATGGAATGGTGAAAAGTAGGCAGATTCAGTTGGCATTTCCGTCCAAGCCGACTCATGAAAGGCAGGCGTACAAAGCGTACGTTGGTGGGCAGGACGAGGAGTAGGCTAACGGCCTACTCCCTCAAGCGGCTTTTCGCCTTGAGCCGCGTGACGTTCGTCCCGGTCTGGTTTGCAAACTCGTGTGGAGTGACATGCTCCTGCCGGTTGGCCTCCAGATACCGGCTCCACCAGTTCATGATCAGCCTGCGCTCCTCGATGAACTCAGCCTTGTGAATGTAGGCGGCGCGGACGTTGTTGCGTTCCTTGTGACTCATCTGCCGTTCGATAGCTGTCTCGGACCACAGTCCTGATTCAATCAGCGCACTACAGGCCATCGAATGAAACCCATGCCCGCAGATTTCGGTTTTGGTGTCATAGCCCATTTTTCTGAGTGCGCTGTTCACCGGGTTTTCAGGCATGGGCTTCCAGGGCTTGGCATCGCCTGCAAACACCAGGTCGAATTTACCGGTGAGGACGTGGATCTGTTCAAGCAGGGCCACGGCTTTGAGTCCCGGTAGCGCTGCACATAGTCCCGGTATTTGGGCAGCAGCTCGTCCCGTTTCAGTCGCTGACGCGCCTCCATGGAGTTCAGGCCCGACAGGCGAGCGCAGTCCTCGGCGAGTGCCGAGATCATCAACGCCAAGTGTTTTTGTGCGTTAGCGGGACCAGACAGCGCGGTGTCAGGGGTGGCACACGTGTTGCGACATACCTTCGCAAGCCATTACCTGATGAATGGCGGAGACATCTTGACCCTACAGCGCGTCCTGGGGCACGCATCGTTGACCATGACGATGAAGTACGCACATTTCAGCCCTGGGCATTTGGCGGATGTTGTTTTGCTGAATCCACTCGCGATATCTAAAACTTCGCAGAAAGAATAATGGCGGATGGTCGGAATCGGACACAGGTCTGAAAGAGGTTATGGGGATCGGCCAGGCATTGATCAACCGACGCCTCTAATCTGGGGCGTCTACCAAGTGTGGACACTTTGTGGACGGTTAAGCGGAAACAAGCGTGGGTTTCTTAAACCCCAGAAACCAAAAAGCCCCGCGTAGCGGGGCTTTGAGATATGGTGCCGGCACCAAGAGTCGAACTCGGCACCAGCAGTCACGTAAATCATTGTTTTGGATGGGATTAGCCTGCTCATCGTAGCAGGTGTTTGTAGGAGCTGCGGAGCTCTGTTTTGAGTGCGAGATTTGCCCGTTGAATGGGTTCCCCAAACGACGACCTCCTAGGTTTGTATGGGCACGTTGGAGGCATTGGAGTCATCGTTCGGCGCACAATTCTGTGAATCCTTAGACTAAGGCGCCAGCGCCGCTCCAGGCGTTCAAATATTCAGATCCAACCACCAGCCGCACGAAAACTGCCACAGTCGAGCCACTTGAAGTCTTCGCACGATCTTTTATGCTCGACCAATCCTACTCTGAGCTTGCCCTATGAACTCGTCACCTCTCCCACTGGGCTTGCTAGACCTCAGTCTTTATCAAATTTCGCCGAGCATCGACTTCATGAAATTTTCCTGCGCGTTCATGAATTTTGAGCTGCCCTCCGGTCGACTCAAAAGAACTCTGGATTCGCAGGGGAAGCACATCTTTACGCTGCATGATCCCCGGCCGGAGGAGGTCCGCATCATTGCAGAAATGGCTCCAAACGCGGTTCTCGAAGAGCTGGAAGTGAGTCTGGATTTCCTTCCAAAAAACGGCCGCTCACTTGCCCTAGACGACCGGCATGGACGCTTGGAGCAAGTGCGCCAATGGTTGATAGGTCAGCTTTACCCGTGGGATGCGCCGGGAATTCAGGTTTCCAGCCGCGCATCCCAAGCCGCCAATAAGGTCGAGGCTCTATTCAACGGCGACGTTGAGCGCCGTCCTCATCCGCGAGAAACTCTTTATCTTGGGCACAAGGACGCCAAGTATGGCTCTATAGATCAACCGAATTTCGCGTTCATGCGGGTCTATCGAAAGGTCACAGATAACCGCCGAGCCCTTCCACCAAACAAGCATTGCTGTCGGATCGAGGTCAATCTTAACCAGCTAGGCTGTGCCTACTTTCAGATCCACCGTCCCGCAGACTTGCTGAATTTTAACTACCGCAAGCTCGGAAGCTATTTTCGGTTGATTCGCCCGCAGGCTAGGCCCGTCCTGTTGAGGAAGTTGAGGCGTTTACAGCCCAAGACGGCTGAGGTTCTGGAAGCAGCAAAGAACAAATTATTGCTCGAAAGGGTGGAGTCGGTGGGGGCCTATGTCGCTGGTTTTAATAGGTCGCTATTCATCACCAGTGACCGGGCAGCCAAACCTAATGAGCGCATTCAGCATGCGTTGAAAAGCTTGACCCGCACTTGGGGTCGCGCTTCCGTTGAAACCGGGACAATCGAAAAATAGATCATTGGGGAATAGCCCTTATGTTCAAGGGCTTTGTGGGGGCAGGTGCGCACCCGTATAACTGTTGCTTATTCATGCTCTTTTCAGTCATACCTCTACTCAGAATCGACATTGAAAGCGGCAGCCATTCTCCATGGGGAAAATCCCTGAATACCTCCCACGCTTGGAGTGAGTCGGGTTCAGATAAAATCGTCGAACCGCGACTCGTTCCCTTTCCGGGTGTGACCTTCGCTAGGGGCAGCAGGCGACCATCAGCAGCATGCCGCTAAACAAAGGATGTTAATAAAATATGAGAATGGATATGCCTATGAGATTCGCTGTTGTTTGCATGGCCATGCTTGCCCTCACTGGGTGCACAGATACCGGACCGATAAAAGTCGGCCCAGACACTTACACGATTTCCACCCGAGTTCCCTTTGGTGGACCTGCTTCCGCAAAGGGGCAAGCTCTACAAGAAGCAAACACGTTCTGTGAATCAAAGGGGAGAGAAATACTCCTCGACCATGTTCAAGCTAGCGAATGTGCATTACATGGCGGTTGCGGCGAAGCGGAGATTTTCTTCTACTGTCTAGCCGCCAATGATCCACAACTCAAGCGCCCAAGGTTCAGCACCGAACCGAACCAGAAAGTCGAGATTGACCAAAGATAGGGGATGGTGCCGCTGGAATTTATTGCCCCGGACGTTGGCGATATCTCTGACTTGAATCAGCGCTTAAAGGTGGGCATGCGCGCTGCTACAGCCCGTCATTAAGCGGGCTTGAAGGCTGCCGGTAGAGGTAGGGCTCAGCTCGCAGGGATCGTCCCGCCAGCGAGCTCAGGCGAAATCGCAGGTTGCGGCAGAATTCTGGAAGTAAACGAGAGGGGGCGTGCAAGGTTTTGGTAGTTGGGTCGAGCTAACGCTAGACCGGCTGTAGCCCGCATGGCACGGGGCATGTAGGGTTTCGAGTGAAACGTAACGCACTTTTTCGCTACACTAACGCGCCCTAAAAACGGCTATTTGAAAACTTACACATGCTGGTTAAACCTAGTCGAGCCGCTCCGGCTGCTATTTGTGTTTAGATGCGTGCGCCCAGCGCACCGCCGACACTATTCCAAGATTCCCTGCGTCGTTTGGTCGACGCCATTTGGCAATTGGCATTCTCTCGAGATACGCCAGCGCTTCCTCAAATGAGCCAAGACGAATTTCCGCGCCCTTATCTCCTACCCGGAATGTGCCATCTCTCGGGCTGGCTAGTCCTCGGTGGAAGAACGACCCATCTGATGCGTATGGCACGAGCTCTGAGGGTTCGCCTGAGCTTGCTGGCTGGACGATCTCGAAGAGAACTTGCGGATCTACGTCGAGAGCTTCAGCAAGCCCCTCAATCGCGTCAAGAGATGGGTTTCCTAGACCTCTCTCAAGTCGACTCATGTAACTGCGTGCGATCCCAGCATGATCTGCGAACGCTTCCTGGCTGAGGCCTGAGGCGACCCGGAGCTGTTTGATACGAAGCCCAAATCGTTGGCGTAGAGAAATAGTCATGATGGCCATTTGGCCTACTTGGTATACTCATCGGCCACGCTCCAGTCGTGCCATTTCAAACCTATCAAGGAGTAATCATGATCAGATCGGTTCAGGCTTTCCGATTGAAAGGACTCCAGTGCTTCTGCGCTATTACAATTTGGACAGCCGCGTCAGGTGTATGTTTTGCAGCAGATAAATTCCCTGTCCCAGAAGCGAGAGCTGAGCAGGCCAAGAATGCCGTCAAGGCCACTCTAAAAGACCCGGAAAGCGCACAGTTTCGCAATCTCTACACTAAAAGTTTCACCGGTAATCCACCACGTCCCAACCTTGCTGCATTGGTATCTGTATGTGGCGAGGTGAATGCCAAAAATAGCTATGGCGGCTATACAGGTTTCACCCGGTTCTATCAGGTAGCCCCCGGTGATGCTCCTGTCAAATGGGGGGCTGAGGATTGGGAGAACTCGTCGTTCGGCTTCGTTTGCGACTGATGCATCATCTTTCCCGCGGGCGGGCTATTGTCGTTTTCGAGGCATTGTGAGCCATCGCCGACATAGCCGTTTTCGAGAAAAAACGAAGCGGTAGGTAGAGCGCCAAACCACACGTCATGATCTAAGCAAATATGGTTACCATCATTAGCCATCTATGAATCATGGCGATTGCTTTATGGAAGGGAATACTATGGCAATGACAAAGTGTGCAGAATGCGGTAAAGAAGTAAGCAATCAAGCAAAGTTGTGCCCTAACTGCGGCGTGGAGATTAAAAAGAAAGCCTCTCCACTTAAAGTGATTGGTGTGATTTCTTTTTGCTTTTTTGTTGTAAGTTTGGTGGTGCAAAAATCGGGTCTCTCCGTTCCTAGCGTAGCCTATCCCACGGCGAGCTATACGCCGTCTACATCCTCCGCAGCTTCTAGCTACTCGTCGGAGCTCACAGCTAGCAATGAGAAGTTTAAGAGAGGGCAATACGGGGTATTGACCTACACCGGAGAAATTATTAATACCACGGGCAAGAAGTTATCGTATGTCCAAGTGGAGATTAATCTCTACGATAAAAACAAAGGGCAGATTGGAAGCACCTTAGCTAACGTCAACAACCTTGAACCGGGTGTCACTTGGTCATTTGAGGCGCCCGTAATTGAGGAGCGCACAAAGACAGCAAAGGTTGCCGGTATTACGTTTTTCTAATGTGTTTTGCCCGTAAATCGGGAAGCGCCTCATACGAGGCGTTTCCCTGCTGCTCATTTGATGCAGCGCTACTCACGTTGAGCTGTCACGTATCGCGCTGATTGTAGCTCTTGAAACCTTGTGGGTTCGCGCTAGGGAGCTGACGCTCGCGCCCTCTGATACGGCCTTTAAAATTTCAGATCGTTGCGCCTGTGCGAGCTTGGGCGGCCTGCCAAGTATCTTCCCTTCTGCCTTAGCGCGGGCCAATCCGGCTTGAGTCCTCTCGATCAAAAGATCCCTTTCCATTTCTGCCACAGCCGCCAGCATCGACAACAAAAGCTTGCCAGCCGGTGAGGTTAGGTCGGTTGAACCGAGCTGGTGGACGACTACCTTGATGTCTCTTTTCCCAAGATCCCGAACCGTCTGAAGCACATCGATAGCATCCCGACCCAGTCGGTCGAGTTTGGAAACCAACAAGGTTTCACCGTGACGAATCTTGGTCAGCAACTCCTTGAACGCAGGGCGCTGCGCAGATGCTGATTTGCCGCTGATGATGTCTGCGAACCAATAGTCGATTGCCCATCCAGCATTAGCGAGCTCCAGCCGCTGATTTTCCGTTTCCTGAAGGGAAGTTGATACGCGTCCGTATGCGAAGGTGGCCATCTGCTATTTTCTCCTGTAGGAATACGGTGTCGAAAATAGGATGGCCTGTCAGAAAAGCCAAGGCTATTTTCCTGACAGTTCGCCAGACTGCTTTTGAGGGCTGCCAGAAAACGGTCGTTTTATGGCATGTGAAATAATGATTTTTCTTCGTTTGGATTTTATCGGACGGCAGGATGGGTAGGACGAATGGCTCTATGTGCTCTTTGCGATGTGGAAATCACCGAAGAAAATGATTCAAGAGAACACATCATTCCAAACAGTATTGGCGGGCGAAAGAAAGTTAAAGGGTTTATATGTAACCCATGCAATAACCAAAGTGGCGGTCAATGGGATACAGAACTGGCCAGACAGCTAAACCCACTAAGCCTGATATTTCACATAAAAAGAGAACGTGGTCAACCGCCCTCTCAGACATTTGACACTACCAGTGGAGAGAAGCTCACCCTACATCATCAAGGTGGAATGTCTCCATCAAAACCAGAGTTTAAGGAGGAAATGCGGGATAACAAAACTGCTATTAGTATTATTGCAAGGGATGCAGAGGAGGCGAAAAGAATGCTGAGGGGTGTTAAGAAAAAGTATCCATCGGCAGACACGGATAAATTTTTGAATGACGCAGCAGTGGAATACCGATATTTAGATGGTATGTTGAAAATGAACTTAGAGTTCGGCGGACCTGAAGCAGGTAGGTCGGTGGTCAAAACGGTCCTTGCGTTAGCCTCTCATTCCGGGATTTCGCCCGGCATCTGCGAGCATGCGATTAGCTACCTAAGACATGACGGCGTGCCATGCTTCGGTTACTACTATGAACGTGATTTGTTAATTAATAGGCCTCCTAATGTGCCGTTACATTGCGTGGCAATATCAGGAGATCCTGAAACAGGATTGTTGTTAGGCTATCTGGAGTATTACGGAATTCGAAAAATGGTAGTTTGCCTTTCGGAAAAATACTCAGGCTCTAAAATTGCGGCTAGTTATTCATTCGATCCCACAACCGGCACAGAGCAAAAAACCGACGTAGATATCTCGCTAACTATTGAGGAGATTGCCGCTGCTTATAATTATGAGAAATGTGACTCCGGCTCAGTTGTAAACTGCTTCCACCAAGTGATGCCTCGCGCTTTAAAAGCATCTTTTGAGAGAGAACAAAACCGTGTGATTTCAGATGCTGTTAACTTTGCATTCAAAAACTGCGGAGCTGAAGAAGGCCAGGTCTTGACTGACGAGCAAGTGCGAGTGTTAACAGGTAAGCTTGCAGAGAAAATGGTTCCATATATTTTGAGTCAAATCAAAATAAATAAATGATCGGTATTCATGGGGCTGTAGTGGACGGTTCTAAATTTCATGTCTTGGTAGAAGATCAGTCAACGAGGCGGATGGATCCGTTGACTGCGCGTCGTCGTAGGCGTCTAGCGGCCAATTGTTGGTAGGTGGACTTCTCAGTCACCTTTAATCACAGAGAGCTTCAGCGAGCCTAGCCCGCCCCATTGCTATTGGCAGTAGTATCTTGCCGTCTAGGAGCGCAGAGTTCTTCTGCGCGGAGCATGCTTGATTACCAGTTACCTAAACTCTGGTTTGTTGTATAGCGATTTTCTCTTTTTGAAACAATGCATCGCGAATAGCATCAAGGCCATCCGCGACCATAAATCGTTTGATCGAAGGAAGCGCAAAGTCCAGCGGATCTACATATTGTTTTAATTTATCTGCGTCTCGATCTTTTCGATAGCGGTTCGCAGTTTCCGTGCTTCCTCTGACGTGGCCAGCGAGCTGAGCCTGAATCGCCGGCGGGGTATCGAGTTCGTCTAGTGCAGTAATAAATCCATGGCGGAACGAATGGAAGCTAAGCTTCCCATCGCGGGGTATCTTAAGTTTTTGTCCAAGAAAGCGTCCGTTGAACCAAGTTCCAGCCGGTTTTCCATAGCCTTTGATGGCGTCGTGGGCGAGTTCGGGAAATAGCCGGTCATAACCAGCGCTTACAAGAGCGGTTACATATTCGGGCAACCCGAGTTCAACTAAGTGTGGGTGCATGGGAACGGTCCGCTTGGAGTTTTTATTCTTGAGCGATTTCTCTGGAGCCTGCGTATTACCATTGGCGACGATTTTTTCTCCGGAAGCCTCTAATGTGATGTCGAAATAGTAAACTCCGGTATCGCTTATTTTAATGTCTTCCAAGTTCAGCTGTGCGATTTCGTTAAGCCGAGCTCCAGTATAGAGCCCAAGCAAAGGTAGCCAATAATGATGCGGCCTAAAGTGATGAAACCGCTCCTGCTTGTTCCGCTCACCGGTCCCTGTTGTGAACCAACTGACCGAAAAGATTTGTGTTAGATGTTCCCTCTCAAACCGTGAACGTTGGTCTTGGTCTCGTATTTCACTCCTCGGTCGCTCTAATATTTTCTTCGCGGGATTATGGGTGAGGATCATCTCATCCACAGCCCACGTAAACATGCTTGACAGCGCCTTCATGTAGTCGTCTACGCTAGTCGGTGATAGTCGGACCTCGTTGTTCTGCTCTGCCAATATTAGTAATTGGTTTGTGTCTTTTGTTCCGTGGCGCAGGCTGGCGGCATTCCGATCAGCGGGCATATTGTTTAGCTTCAGCGTGTATTCCCGAATCAACTCTCGGCTCAGCGTGCCGAGTAGTGGGTCGCTCATTAGCTCTACGAAAGTTCGGCAGTGACCCGCCATCTTCTTTTGTTGTCCCGGCCCCCAACGGACCTTCTTGCTATCGAGGAACATTTCCATCAATGACGACGTTACTTGCTTTGCCCTTTCTGGTCGGCAGCATTCAGGAGGTAGGGTTGCAGTGAAAGACGACGGCGACGGTTCCAAGACGCGAGGAAGAGCGGCTGCCGAGCTTAGGGCGGCTGACACCGGTCCACTTATCAGTCTCTCGGCCTGCACCTTTGATATCAATATTGTGCTTGCCGTGAGGCGGATGCCGGGTAGATCGAAAAAGGCAGTCGCTCGATTCAGGCCCGATACCCGAAAGACTGTTTCATCGCAAAAGCCGATATCTATGATGCTTAGAATTATTCTGCGGGTAGAGAACGGCTTTAAGAGGCGGTCAAAGGTATGCGGCTCTCCAACCTCCATCGCACTGTTGAGGATAAACTCGCTGGTCCCGCTTTCGCGTTCGACCTCGAAGAAATCGTGGACCAGAAAACCGGGTTGTGAGCTTGCCTCATAGACGAACAAAAGTTTGTTGATCAGCATTTCACGAAGCAAGAATCCGACATCTAGCCCGGATCCATTACTCAATTCGTTGATGCTGATAAGTCCCTTTCCGGTCAGCAGGGGGCCGATTTCAACAAGCTTTTTATTGTCCACTTCCAACTCGCTAAGACAAGAGTGCCAATGACACTGAAACCGGCATGCTACAGCCTTCGCTGTGCTCCGATCAGTGGTGCGGGTGGAAATATGGATTTCACGTTGCCCGATCTGATCGCGGTGGCGAGTCGGGACGATGATGCGAAGGACATAGATACCGCTTTGCCTGCGGTAGAGGTTGTCACGTTGAGACACGTTGTAGCCCTTTGTAGGACCTACGTGACCTATAAACAAAAAATCACCGAAATCCGTAAGGAAATCAGTGATTTATGTAGTAATGGTGCCGGCACCAAGAGTCGAACTCGGGACCTACTGATTACAAGTCAGTTGCTCTACCAACTGAGCTATACCGGCGTGATGGGCGCAGAGTATATCCAGTTTTTTAGGGTTGTAAACCCCTAGCTGACTGATTCGCATAGAAAAATACAGGATCGGCATTTTGCGTTTGGTTTTCACCCTGGATGTCCTGCGCGACGCCCATTCTTAAGCCCGTGGGGACCGAAATGGCTAGCGGCGAAGCGTCCGCTTTGTTCAAGCACGTCAGCACGAGGGCGCTATTCGGTTTAGCTCCAATCTTTATGCACAAGCGAAGTAAGAATTGACGCCAAAAACGGGTTATTTCCCCAGCCGGATTGGAACAGCCGCAACCTGCTGTTTTTGCGCGAATTTATTCGGCGGTCAAAATGTGGGCAGCAAAAAAATTAGCGAGCTAGCTATGTTTTTTTTCCAAAGGTCAAATTTTCATCAACAGAGTTATCCACAGGATGATGTGTTTAATTTCACCCTAGTGGCGTTCGGCGAGAAGCATCAGGTTGCGGGGGGTGATGCGGGTCTCGCAGAAAGTCCCAAGCTGCACAGCGTAGTCGCGATCTTGCAAATAGCCAGCGCGGTCGAGCACTAACCACAACTCCAGCGGTCGGCGAAACAATCCGCGAACCAGTTCAAGGTTGCGCACGTTGGCCAAGCGTTGCCATCCAGCCGCTTCCAACGCTGCCCAATCGTGCTGACCCACTGCCGGTAAATGCCTCAGTGCAGCCAGCTCGCGGCAGTAGTCGGAGAACGGCTTATCCAGCCACGCGACCGGCAGTGATGGCGTCGACAGGTAAGCATCGATGCCGCGCAGCTTTCGTTGAAGCAGGTCAAAGGCTAGGCGGCGGGCCATTGATGTGTCGCGCTGTCGGCGTACGCGCGCACCGGCGGTGACAGTTTCGCTGAGCGGAAGGCTCAGGTCCGCAAGGGAAAGACGCAACGCCGACGCCTTGCCCTGGGCTGACAGCGCTTGATATTCAGGGGTGCTGATGCGGTTGTAACAGCACGGCGCAATGGCGAGTTGCCCGCAACCGGCGTCGGCGGCGAGGCGCATCAGTTGCACGTGCAGGTCGCCACACGCGTGCAGGGCCACGGGCGTATGCCGACGGTGAACATGATCAGCGGCATCGGCGGCCAGGACGTTTTGTTGCCGATGCTCGGCATCGATCCCCAGCCGCTGGCTGAGTTGATGGCCAGCGTCCACCAGCAGCGGATCGTGTTCCAGGCAGGTCAACGCTTGGCCGCGATGTGCCAAGTGCCGTCCGAGATGGCCTTTGCCCGCGCACCAGTCGAGCCAATGCTCCGGGGCGTTTCGAAAACTCAGGGCGTCGGCGAACGCCTGGATCTGCTGCCACTTACGCCCCGGCACGTCGGCGCCGCTATGCGCTGGAACCGGAACCAGCGCGGTGGTCGGCAATTCGCCAATGTCGCCCAGCGCAATGGATTGAGCGGCCAGTTGTGCGAACGGGGCCGGGGCGAGGAGACGTTGTGGATGGTTGTGAGCGGCTTCGGCGTCTTCCAGTGAGCGCGAACGCAGCCATGCCGCCAACTCGGCGTGCTCAGACTCCCACGGCAGCTCGCGGTGAGTAAACGGACGTGGCCGCCAGAGGGTTTGATGGGCCACCAGAAAATCGTCAAGTTCGCGAAACCGCTTACGAATCTGGTCGCCCTGAAGTACGCCGATCAAAGAATGCTAAAGGGGAAATAGCGGTCGTTGATTTTCTTGTAGGTGCCGTCGTTGATGATGTCTTTCAGCGCGGCGTTCAATTGTTCGCGTAGCGGGTCGCCTTTGCGCACGGCAATGCCAATCTTGTCGTTATCGACGACGGGCGCGCCTTTGAACTCATAGGATGCCCCCGCTTCGCTTTTGAGCCATTCATAGCTGACGAATTTGTCCGCAAGCACGGCGTCCAGGTTGCCGGCACTCAGGTCGGCGTAGGCGTCTGCCTGGGTGTCATACAACGTGATGGTGGCACCAACGCCGAGGTTGTCGTTTAGCCAGACCGCCGCCACCGTACCGCGTGCGGCGCCGATGGTTTTGCCGTTCAGGGTGTCTTTGAGGGTGGTTTTTTCGATGTTCAATTCAGCGGCCTTGGGGCCGATGAATTGCAGCTTGTTGGAGTAATACGGGTCGGTGAAATCGACGAGTTGCTTGCGCTCCTCGGTGATCGACATCGACGACACCAAGAAATTGAACTGATCAGCGTTCAGAGCCGGAATGATGGCGTCCCAATCGGAAGTCACCACGTCGCACTCGACTTTCATTTTTGCGCACAGGGCATTGCCGATATCGACGTCAAAGCCCACGACCTGGCCGCTGGCGTCTTTGCTGTTGAAGGGTGGGTAGGCGGCCTGTACGCCCATTTTCATTTTGTCCGCAGCAACCGCACCGGTCGCGAACGCCAGCGTGGCGATGGCGGCCAGGAGGAACTTTTTGCAGGTCTTCATTCGGTTGCTCCGTGAGCGGTGGCCGGCGTTGGAATAGGCGCAACATTATCGTAAATGCGGGTTAGAGCGGCGTTATTGTTGATGGAAACCCCGTGTAAAAGTTGCGCAGGCGAGGGTTGCCTGCAAAACAACGGTCGGTATGGAAATACTTGCCCACAATCTCTGTTGGCGCTTCTGTGGATAACATGTTCACGGTCCTCTCTAGGCCACGTCCCATGTGGCTTAGCGTCGCATGATCAAAAAATGACCAATAGTGTTCCCTAACTATACTTTTGGATAAGTCACGGTTTTTCTTGAGTTTTTCCACAGGCAAAATCCTACTTGCCCACAATTGCTGTGGGTGGGTCTGTGGATAAGTTGTTGGCTAAAGGCTGCGGAGGGCGGCGGGGTTGGTGTTGGCGGGCAGTGGTTGATCTTTGATCAATACGGGACTCTGTAAGAGCCAACCTGTTGGCGAAGCCTCAAAGCTGACTCGCCGCGAAAAAATTTTCGCCAACACGTTGGTTCCTACAGAGTTTGTGGACTTACTCGTGATTAACCGCAACACCTTTCAAATACGGTGCGGGTGCTGCGCCGAGGTTCTCGAGCATCCGGGCGCTGTACCAGTCGATAAAGTTGATCACACCAAACTCATACGTTTGCGAGTACGGGCCTGGTTGGTAAGCGGTGGAGTTAATACCGCGTTGGTTTTCTTCGGCCAGACGACGGTCCTGGTCATTGGTGGCGTCCCAGACTTCGCGCATGCGTGCGACGTCGTAATCCTCGCCTTCTACTGCGTCTTTGTGGACCAGCCACTTGGTGGTGACCATGGTTTCCTGCGCGCCCAGTGGCCATACGGTAAAGACGATGATGTGATCGCCCATGCAGTGGTTCCACGAGTGCGGCAGGTGCAAGATGCGCATCGAGCCCAAGTCAGGATTCTGGATCCGGCCCATTAACTTTTTGCTGCCCTGTTTGCCGTCCAAGGTCATCGACACCGTGCCTTTGAGCAATGGCATGCGCACGATGCGGTTACGCAGGCCGAAGCTGGCGTGGGCGAAAGGAATCTTCTCGGCTTCCCACGCGGCGGCAGACGTAGCAACGTGATCCTTAAACGCTTGGTTGGCGCGCGGGTCGGTGACGTCGTCCCACTCCAGCAGGGTTTTCAGCAGCTCTGGGTGCGCCGCGTTGCAGTGGTAGCACTCGCGGTTGTTTTCCAGCACCAGTTTCCAGTTGGCCTTCTCCATCAAGGTGGTTTGCACCGCCACCTTGGTGTTCTCCATGTCATACGGTTCCATGTAATGAGTCAGCGTCTGCAGGAAGTCGTCAATAGCTGATGGCTTTTCAGCCAGGCTGATGAAGATATAACCGCCCGCTGTTTTCACGTGCACTGGCTTGAGGCCGTACTGCTTCATGTCGAAGTCGTCGCCCATTTCGGAGCCGGCGAACAACAGGCGCCCATCAAGCTCGTACGTCCACTGGTGGTATTGGCATACCAACTTGGCAACCTTGCCTTTTTCCGCGGTACACAAACGCGAGCCGCGGTGACGGCAGACGTTGTGAAACGCGTACACCTGCCCCTCAGCGCCACGAATCACGATGATCGGGTTCTTGCCGATCTGCAAAGTCAGGTAATTACCCTTGGTCGGGATCTCGCAGGTCATGCCCGCGATCAACCACTCTTTTTGAAAGATTTCCTGCATGTCGATTTCATAAAGCCGTTCATCGCTGTAGAAAGGCTGCGGTAGCGAAAACGTGCGTTCGCGGTTCTGCAGCATTTCGGCGGTGGCCTTACGTGCGGGTTCCAGCGGATCGCCCAAGCTCAAGGTTGCGGTGACGTCCATCTTTCAAGTCCTCATGACCGTTTTCGAGCGGTCGGCGAATAGGGCTAATACGGTTGTTTGTAGCAGTAGCACGCAGGGTGTCGGTACGATTGCCGCCCATGCTTTATGAATGGCGTTCTTACAGGTTTCTTATAAAAAAACTCACAAATTCTTAACGCCGAGTGTGCAGTCGGTCGCTGACTGATCCTTATCCATGGGCGACATGGCCGAATCCGTTTCCGACGCGCTAACCCCAGTCGTTGGGGGCTGGTTGCGATAAGTACGTCGATGTCGCAGATAGGTAAGTGGCCACACGGCGCCTTACGCAGAATCCGCACCATAAGGTCGACATTCGACCGTGGAGATAAGCATGTCCAACACTTTCCTTAATCCGGTAAATACCCAGACATGGGCTAATGGCCGCCACCCTGTGCGCGTCGTCAAGGTGATCCAGGAAACCTGGGACGTGCGAACCTTCTGCTTTATGGCTGATCAGCCGATCATGTTCTTTTTCAAGCCCGGTCAGTTCGTGACATTGGAGTTGGAGATAGACGGTGTGCCGGTGATGCGTTCCTACACCATTTCCAGCTCACCGTCGGTGCCCTACAGCTTCTCGATCACCATCAAGCGCGTGCCCGGCGGCAAGGTCTCCAATTACCTGCACGACACGCTGCACGAAGGTCAGGAGTTGGCAGTACACGGTCCGGTGGGGCTGTTCAATGCCATGGACTTCCCGAACCCGAAAATTCTTTACCTCAGCGGCGGGGTCGGTATTACCCCGGTGATGTCCATGGCCCGCTGGTTCTACGACACCAACGCCAATGTCGACATGGTCTTCGTCCACAGCGCCCGCACGCCGAAAGACATCATCTACCACCGTGAACTGGAACACATGGCGTCGCGGATCGACAACTTCAGCCTGCACCTGATTTGTGAAAAGCACGGTCTGGGCGAGCCGTGGGCCGGTTATCGCGGTTATTTGAACCAGAAGATGCTGGAATTGATGGTTCCTGACTTTCTGGATCGTGAAGTGTTCTGTTGCGGGCCTACGCCCTACATGAGCGCCGTCAAGCGACTGCTGGAAGCCAACGGCTTCAACATGGCTCAGTATCACGAAGAGTCATTCGGTGCGACGCCACCGGAAGCCCGTGCCGATGCGGTTGAGCAAGCCGAAATTGCCGCCGATGCGCCGGAACTCGATGTGGCGGACCTGCATCAGGTGGAATTCCTTTCGTCCGGCAAAAGCATTCGTGTTGCGCCAGGCGAAACCGTCCACGCCGCGGCTGCCAAACTCGGCCTGCTGATCCCGAAAGCCTGTGGCATGGGCATCTGCGGGACGTGCAAGGTAATGAAACTTGGCGGAGAAGTGGAAATGGAACACAACGGCGGTATCACCGACGAAGACGTGGCCGAAGGCTACATCTTGTCGTGCTGTAGCGTGCCAAAGGGCGATGTGCGGATCGATTTCTGATCGGAAGCACACCTCTGTAGGAGCCAACGTGTTGGCGAAGGCTTGATGCGGTTAAACATACTAAACCGCCTCGCCAACACGTTGGCTTCTACAGATTTTTACAGCCTGAAGCGCTGAACCATGCTGCTCAGGTCGATGGCCAGACGCGACAGCTCGCTGCTGGCGGAGCTGGTCTGGGTCGCACCGGTGGCCGATTGCACTGACAGGTCGCGGATGTTCACCAGATTACGGTCCACTTCGCGGGCGACTTGTGCCTGCTCTTCCGCCGCGCTGGCGATCACCAGGTTGCGCTCGTTAATCTGCACGATGGCGGCGTTGATGGTGTCCAGCGCCAGGCCTGCGCCTTTAGCGATGTTCAGCGTTGACTCGGCACGCTCGGTGCTGTTGCGCATGGAGTTCACCGCCTGCTCCGTACCGCCCTGAATGCTGCCGATCATCCGTTCGATTTCGCTGGTGGACTGCTGCGTGCGGTGCGCCAATGCGCGAACTTCGTCGGCTACTACCGCAAAACCACGACCGGCCTCACCGGCGCGTGCGGCTTCGATGGCGGCGTTGAGCGCCAGCAAATTGGTCTGGTCGGCCAAGCCGCGAATAACGTCCAGCACCTTGCCGATGTCACGGGATTCATTGGCCAGGTTGCCGATCAGTTCTGCGGTGCTTTGCACGTCGCCGCTCATGCGCTCGATAGCGCCCACGGTTTCCATGACCAATTCACGGCCATCGCTTGCCGACGTGGTGGCATCTTTCGAGGCGTCGGAGGTGCTGACGGCATTACGCGCGACTTCTTCCACGGCGGTGGTCATTTGGTTGACTGCCGTCGCCGCTTGTTCAATTTCTTTGTTTTGCTGTGCCAAACCCCGAGCGCTTTCATCGGTCACGGTGTTTAGCTCTTCTGCCGCCGACGCCAACTGGGTGGCGGAGCCTGAAATGTGGTTCAGCGTGTCCCGCAGTTTGGCCTGCATCTTTTGCATGGCTTTCAGCAGGCGACCGATTTCGTCACTGCCTTCAACCTTGATTTGACGCGTCAGATTACCTTCCGCGATGTCTTCGGCGACCAATAAAGCTTCCGAGACCGGGTGCGTAATGCTGTTGGTCAGCAGCCAGGCGAACAGTATCGTCAGGACAGTCGCGATGATGAGCAGCCCGACCACCATATTGAACGCCAGCGAATATTGATCGGCCCCTTCCTGATTGGCGGTGGCCATTTGCTGGGTATTGATATCAACCAGTTTCGTCAGCACGACGTTCATCTGGTCCGAGTTGTTTTGAAGGTCAACACTGAGCAGAACATTCAGTTCTTCGAGCTTGTCGGCCCGGCTCAGGGCTCGCATGCGGTCTTCAAGCTGGCGGTACTGAGAGACCAACTGCAGAAACTGGTTATAGATGCCTTGCTCTTCAGCGCCGTTGATCAGTTTTTCATAACTGGCTTGGGCTTCGGTGACCATCTGATCGCGTTTGGTCATCGAGTCTAAGATTTTATCTTGGGTGGCAGGATCGCGGTTTTGCGCCAGGCGATAAGACAGCACGCGCAAACGGACGCTGTGCTCAATCAGCTTGTCCAGGTTTCTGATACTGGGCAGGGTGTTGTGGGTGACGACCTCGCCCGCCACGCGGATTCTGCTCATTTGCGTCAGGGCGAAAACACCCAGGATCAGCATCAGTGCGCCGATCAAGGAAAACCCGAGAAATGCGCGCGGTGCGATATTGATATTTCGAAGGGACATAGGATTTCCAGGAGGCGCGCATTCCGCGCAGCGAGAGCAAATAGAGAGCAGCCTGTATCACCTATCGGACACAAGACTAAAGTCTTGAGGGTATTAACCGAGTATTTGTTGTCTTTCGAATAGGTCCGGCGATTCGCAGGAACCAGACCGCAAAAATGCAGTCAGTAACACTCGTTATGCGTATACGGTGGGGTAAGTTTTCTTTATCGTGTGCGCCCCTTGAAATTTGCTCGAGAAATCAAAATGTTGGAAGCATCCCTGAGTCAATTGGAACAACTGGTCGGTGACCTGGTGCAGCAGAATCAGGCACTACAAACTGCTAATTCGCAATTAAATGCAGCGCTGGCGCAAGTGAAGGATGAGAACGACAGTCTTCAATTGAATATGCTGGAGCAAGAAGAAAAACAGGGCGCAACTGCCGCCCGGATTCAGGCACTGGTTGACCGTGCCACCCGCGTTACCGCTGTCAGCGCATGAGTACCGACAGGGACGGGATCAAAGTCGTCTCGATTCTGGGCAACGATTATTCGATCAAAGCACCCATTGGAGAAGAGCAGACCCTGCTGGAAGCCGCCGTTATGCTCAAGCAAGCGCTGGCAGACACCAAGCGCAAATACCCGAGCTTGATCGGTGACAAGCTGCTGGTGCTGGCCGCGTTGAACCTGTGTTCGCAGCAAGTCGAACTCAAGCAGCGGCACAAAAAGGAACTCAACCGTTATCAAGAGCAAGTCAGCGCCACGGTTGAAGTGATTTCCAAGACCATTGCCCAAGGCTGAATCGAGCCGGTAGTGCGGTGCAACTCTGTGGGACCGAATTCATTCGGGAAGGAAACAACGCGGTGTTACCGACAGTCCGCGCCGCCCAATTCCCGAATAAATTCGGTCCCACAGAAAAGCCACCAATCTGCATTTATCCCGCCTGCATCACTAACCGAATGTCCGCCGCCAATTCACGTACGCGGTCTTCTTCGGTGTCCCACGAACACATGAACCTTGCGCCGCCGTCGCCTATAAACGTGTAGAAGCGCCAGCCCTTGTTGGTCAACGCCTTGATCGTCGGCTCTGACATCTGCAAGAACACGCCATTGGCCTGCACCGGGAACATCAATTCCACGCCGGGAATGTCTTTCACCAACTCCGCGAGCAGTTGCGCGCACTGGTTGGCATGACGCGCGTGTTTGAGCCATGCGTCGTTTTCCAGCAGGCCGACCCACGGAGCTGAAAGGAAGCGCATCTTCGACGCTAGCTGCCCGGCTTGTTTACAACGGTAGTCAAAGTCTTCAGCCAGCGTGTGGTTAAAAAACAGAATGGCTTCGCCCACCGCCATACCGTTTTTAGTCCCGCCAAAACACAGCACATCAATCCCGGCTTTCCACGTCAGCTCGGCAGGCGTGCAGTTAAGGAAGGCGCAGGCATTGGAAAACCGCGCGCCGTCCATGTGCAGGTGCAGACCGAGTTCTTTGCAGGTGGCGCTGATGGCCTTGAGTTCTTCGATTTGATAAACGCTGCCGACTTCAGTCGCTTGGGTCAATGTCACGACGCGGGGCTTGGGGTAGTGAATGTCCTGACGCTTGAGTGCGACTTCGCGAATCGATTCCGGGGTCAGCTTGCCGTTCTCGCTGCGGGCAGTCAGCAGCTTGGAACCGTTAGAGAAGAACTCCGGCGCGCCGCATTCGTCGGTTTCGACGTGGGCGGTTTCCGAGCAGATGACGCTGTGGTAACTCTGGCACAACGACGACAACGCCAGGGAGTTAGCGGCGGTGCCGTTAAAGGCGAAAAACACTTCGCAGTCGGTTTCGAACAATTGACGGAAATGATCCGACGCGCGAGCGGTCCACTCATCATCGCCGTACGCTCGTTGATGGCCGTGGTTGGCCTGTTCCATGGCAGCCCAGGCCTCGGGGCAAATCCCTGAGTAGTTGTCGCTGGCAAACTGCTGGCTTTTATCTGTCATGGCCGATTCCCTGTGATCGAAGATGGTGCGCACTTTAACGAAGATTGCGGGCTCAGGTCATGGGTTGTTCTGTTTAGCTGGACCCTGGAGTGTTATGAAGCTGTCGAAAACGGAGCCAAGAGACGCTGCGCTGGACCTTTTGAAGTGGCTGGCGATGCTGAGCATGGTGCTCGATCATCTGCGCTACTTGGGCTGGTCGCTGAACGTTCTGTATGTGCCCGGACGGATGGCCTTTGCGTTGTTTTGCCTGGCGATTGCCGTCAATCTTGCGCGTAAAGGTCCGGGGCAGGGCATGCAGTGGCGTTATTTGGGATGGATGGTGGTGTTTGCCTGTGTGGCGGAACTGCCCTATCGCCTGTACATGTCGGCTGATGCAACGACGTTGAGCGTGATGCCGACGTTGGCCGTAGGGCTGCTGGTGGCGCGGGGCTGGATTGATCGCACGGTTTCGGCGTCGGTGCTGGCAGGCTTGGCATTGCTGCTGGGGTGGGTTTTTCGCGAGCAGTTGATGTTCGGCTTTTATGGTGCACTGTTGCCGTTGTCGGTTTTATGGGTCCTGCACCGGCCTTGGTACGCCGCGCTGTTGCCGGGGGCGGTATGTCTGGCGAGCAATGCCTGGCCGGAAATGTTTGCCGGCGCCAGTTGGGGTGACCCGGTATCGATTGGCGGGATTATCGCGTGCTTATTTGCACCGCTGATGGGGCTGGCGATCTTGCGTTCCCACCCACCTATCGCGATTTGGCCCATGCGCCGCTGGGCATATGCGATCTATCCTGTGCATTTTTTAGTGTTATTGGCCGTGCGGCGACTAGCAGAGCTGTAGGTGGGGCCGCCGTACATTCTGTGGGAGCAGGCTTGCCTGCGAACAGACCCATCATCACGCCGTCGATTTCAGCCGGAAAACCTGGGTCGCGCGCAATGACGCTTTCGTTGGCAAGCCAACTCCCACGGGGTGATTTGGGTCCGCACGAGCTCAGCGATGGCCGAATGTGTGGGAGCAGGCTTGCCTGCGAAGAGGCCCATCATCACGCCGTCGATTTCAGCCGGAAAACCTGGGTCGCGCGCAATGACGCTTTCGTTGGCAAGCCAATTCCCACAGGGTGATTTGGGTCCGCACGAACTCAGCGATGGCCGAATGTGTGGGAGCAGGCTTGCCTGCGAACAGGCCCATCATCACGCCGCCGATTTCAGCCGAAAAACCTGGGTCGCGCGCAATGACGCTTTCGTTGGCAAGCCAACTCCCACGGGGGGCTTCGGCGGATCTGGAAGAGTAGGCACCTGATATTCATCGCAGTCTTCGGCAGTTCCTGCAGATTGGGACGTAGGAGCGAAAGTGTTCGCGATCGGCTGCGAAGCGGTCGTAAACCTTGAATTCAGCATTTGGGACCGCTTAGCGATCCATCGGGGGCAGGTGCCCCTACATCTTTAGTTGCCAATTATCTCTGCGCGCCAACTCATGTCGTAAACGCACCTTTGCGTGGCGTCCATAGGCATTTGGCCTGTCTGCGTCGGACCTACCATCGCATCCAAAGGGCGCTCTACAAGCCCTATCGATAAGCCAGGCGCAGCGCCGCCGCTGGGAGAACCGCGATGTTCAGCAAGCTAGACCAAATCCAAGGTTATGACGATGCACTGTTGGCAGCGATGAATGCCGAGGAGCAGCGCCAGGAAGACCATATTGAGCTGATCGCTTCGGAAAACTACACCAGCAAGCGTGTGATGGAAGCCCAAGGCAGCGGCCTGACCAACAAATACGCAGAAGGCTACCCCGGCAAGCGTTACTACGGCGGCTGTGAACACGTCGACAAAGTTGAGCTGCTGGCCATCGAACGCGCCAAGCAATTGTTCGGCGCCGATTACGCCAACGTTCAGCCGCACTCCGGTAGCCAGGCCAACGCCGCTGTTTATCTGGCCCTGTTGAATGCAGGCGATACCGTGCTGGGCATGAGCCTGGCCCACGGCGGTCACTTGACCCACGGCGCCAAAGTCAGCTTCTCCGGCAAACTGTATAACGCTGTGCAATACGGCATCGATACCACGACCGGCTTGATCGATTACGACGAAGTCGAGCGGATTGCGGTCGAAAGCAAACCGAAAATGATCATCGCAGGCTTCTCGGCCTACTCTAAAACCCTGGATTTCCCACGTTTCCGCGCCATCGCCGACAAAGTGGGCGCTTACCTGTTCGTTGACATGGCCCACGTGGCCGGTCTGGTGGCTGCGGGTCTGTACCCGAACCCGCTGCCGTACGCTGACGTCGTGACCACCACCACGCACAAAACCCTGCGCGGTCCACGTGGCGGTTTGATCCTGGCTAAAGCCAATGAAGAACTTGAGAAAAAATTCAACTCGGCGGTATTCCCAGGTGGCCAAGGCGGCCCGCTGATGCACGTCATCGCGGCCAAAGCCGTGTGCTTTAAAGAAGCCATGGAGCCCAGCTTCAAGGTCTATCAACAACAAGTGATCGACAACGCCCAAGCCATGGCGCAAGTGTTCATGGACCGTGGCTACGATGTCGTTTCCGACGGCACCGACAACCACCTGTTTTTGGTCAGCCTGATTCGTCAGGGCCTCACCGGTAAAGAAGCCGACGCAGCCTTGGGCCGCGCGCACATTACCGTGAACAAAAACTCGGTACCGAATGATCCACAATCGCCGTTCGTCACCTCAGGTCTTCGTATTGGCACCCCGGCGGTGACCACGCGCGGCTTCAAAGTGACCCAGTGCGTCGAGTTGGCCGGCTGGATTTGTGACATTCTCGACAACCTCGGCGATGCCGATGTCGAGGCCAATGTTGCCAGCCAGGTTGCAGCGCTGTGCACCGATTTCCCGGTTTATCGCTGAGTCAGGAGTAGATCCATGCAGCATTACTCAGGCTTCGGCCTCTTCAAGCACTCCCTCAGCCATCATGAAAACTGGCAGAAAATGTGGCGCACGCCGACCCCGAAAAAAGTCTACGACGTGGTTATCGTCGGCGGCGGCGGGCACGGTCTGGCCACGGCTTACTACCTGGCCAAAGAGCACGGCATTACTAACGTGGCTGTGGTCGAAAAAGGTTGGTTGGGTGGCGGCAACACCGCGCGCAACACCACCATCGTTCGCTCCAATTACTTGTGGGATGAATCGGCGCATTTGTACGAACACGCCATGAAGTTGTGGGAAGGTCTGTCGCAGGACATCAACTACAACGTGATGTTCTCCCAGCGCGGCGTCTACAACCTGTGCCACACCTTGCAAGACATGCGCGACTCGGAACGCCGAGTCAGCGCTAACCGTCTGAACGGCGTGGACGGCGAGTTGCTGAACCAGAAACAAGTCGCGGAAGAAATTCCTTACCTGGACTGCTCGAAAAACACCCGTTATCCGATCATCGGCGCCACCGTTCAGCGCCGTGGCGGCGTTGCCCGTCACGACGCCGTAGCCTGGGGTTTTGCCCGTGCCGCTGACGCCTTGGGTGTCGACCTGATTCAACAAACCGAAGTCATCGGTTTCCGTAAGGAAAACGGCGTGTGCATCGGCGTAGAAACCAACAAAGGCTTCATCGGCGCCAAGCGCGTCGGTGTGGTGACCGCCGGTAACTCCGGACACATGGCCAAACTCGCGGGCTTCCGCCTGCCAATCGAATCTCACCCGCTGCAAGCGTTGGTGTCTGAGCCGATCAAACCGATTATCGACAGCGTGATCATGTCCAACGCGGTTCACGGCTACATCAGCCAGTCCGACAAGGGTGACTTGGTGATCGGTGCCGGTATCGACGGTTGGGTTGGCTATGGTCAACGCGGTTCATACCCGGTGATCGAACACACGATTCAGGCCATCGTCGAGATGTTCCCGGTGTTGTCCCGTGTGCGCATGAACCGTCAGTGGGGCGGCATCGTCGATACCACGCCGGACGCTTGCCCGATCATTTCGAAAACCCCGGTGGGCAACATGTTTTTCAACTGCGGTTGGGGCACTGGTGGTTTCAAAGCCACGCCAGGTTCAGGCAACGTGTTCGCTGCCAGCCTCGCGAAAGGCGAAATGCACCCATTGGCAAAACCATTTTCCATCGACCGTTTCCATAACGGTGCGCTGATCGACGAACACGGCGCCGCGGCAGTCGCCCACTAACAGGAGAAATACCTATGTTGCACATCTTCTGTCCTCACTGTGGCGAACTGCGCTCTGAAGAGGAATTCCACGCCTCGGGCCAGGCTCATATCCCGCGTCCGTTGGACCCAAACACCTGCACCGATGCTGAGTGGGGCGATTACATGTTTTTCCGCGATAACCCACGCGGCTTACACCACGAGCTGTGGGATCACGTTGCCGGTTGCCGTCAGTACTTCAATGCGACCCGTGACACCGTGACCTACGAAATTCTCGAGACTTACCTGATCGGCGAGAAACCGCAGTTCACCGCTAAAGCGGCTACTCCGGTATTGGGAGACAAGGCATGAGCCAGAACAATCGCCTGCCTAACGGTGGCCGTATCGACCGTAGCAAGGTGCTGAACTTCACCTTCAACGGTCAGAGTTATCAGGGTTTCGAAGGCGACACACTGGCCGCAGCATTGCTGGCAAATGGCGTCGACATCGTTGGCCGTAGCTTCAAATATTCGCGTCCTCGCGGGATTTTCGCCGCCGGCTCCGAAGAGCCGAACGCGGTGTTGCAGATCGGTTCGACCGAAGCCACGCAAATCCCCAACGTGCGCGCCACACAACAAGCGCTGTACCAGGGTTTGGTCGCCACCAGCACCAACGGCTGGCCAAGCGTAAACACCGACGTGATGGGGATTCTCGGTAAAGTCGGCGGCAAGCTGATGCCGCCGGGCTTCTACTACAAAACCTTCATGTACCCGCAATCGTTCTGGATGACCTACGAGAAGTACATTCGTAAGGCCGCAGGTCTTGGCCGTTCGCCGACCGAAAACGACCCTGACACCTACGATGCGATGAACCATCATTGCGACGTGCTGATTGTGGGCGCGGGACCTGCCGGTCTGGCTGCTGCGTTGGCTGCCGGTCGCAGCGGCGCTCGGGTCATCCTCGCTGATGAACAGGAAGAATTCGGTGGCAGTCTGCTCGACAGCCGTGAAAGCCTGGATGGCAAACCCGCAGCCGAATGGGTCGCCACCGTACTGGCTGAGCTGAAAAGCCTGCCGGACGTGATCCTGTTGCCACGCGCCACCGTCAACGGCTACCACGACCATAACTTCCTGACCATTCACGAACGCTTGGCCGATCACCTCGGTGACCGTGCGCCCATCGGCCAAGTACGTCAGCGTATGCACCGGGTTCGCGCCAAACGCGTTGTGTTGGCGACCGGTACTCACGAGCGTCCACTGGTTTACGGCAACAACGACGTGCCGGGCAACATGCTGGCTGGCGCTGTTTCCACCTACGTGCGTCGTTACGGCGTGGCACCGGGCAAAAAACTGGTGCTGTCGACCAACAACGATTACGCCTACCGCGTTGCATTGGATTGGCTCGACGCCAGCCTGCAAGTGGTGGCCATCGCTGACGCCCGGAGCAATCCACGTGGCGCGTTGGTTGAAGAAGCACGGGCCAAAGGCATTCGGATTCTGACCTCCAGCGCCGTGATTGAAGTGCGTGGTACTAAGCGGGTGACTGCAGCGCGGATTGCCGCCATCGACGTCAAAGGCCATCGCGTGGCCAGCCCTGGCGAGTGGCTTGATTGCGACTTGGTCGGCAGCTCAGGTGGCTACAGCCCCATCGTGCACTTGGCCTCCCATTTGGGCGGCAAGCCGATCTGGCGTGAAGACATCCTCGGTTTCGTACCGGGCGAAGCACCGCAAAAACGCGTGTGCGTTGGCGGCATCAACGGCGTGTTCGGCTTGGCTGATGCCTTGGCCGATGGCTTTGAAGGCGGCGCTCGCGCAGCCAATGAAGCGGGCTTCAAGATCGTTGAAGGCACACTGCCCAAAGCGCTGACCCGGTTGGAAGAGCCGACACTGGCGCTGTTCCAGGTCCCGCATGAAAAAGCCACTGCACGGGCGCCGAAGCAATTCGTCGACCTGCAAAACGACGTCACCGCCGCCGCCATTGAACTGGCGACCCGCGAAGGCTTCGAGTCGGTTGAACACGTCAAACGCTACACCGCACTGGGTTTCGGTACCGACCAAGGCAAGCTCGGCAACGTAAACGGCCTGGCCATTGCGGCCCGCTCGTTGAACATGTCGATCACCGAAATGGGCACCACGATGTTCCGCCCGAACTACACCCCGGTGACCTTCGGCGCCATCGCCGGCCGTCACGCCGGCCACATCTTCGAGCCTGTTCGCTTCACCGCGCTGCACGCCTGGCACGTTAAAAATGGCGCCGAATTCGAAGACGTCGGTCAATGGAAGCGTCCGTGGTATTTCCCGAAAAACGGTGAAGACCTGCACGCAGCGGTTAGCCGTGAATGCAAGGCCGTGCGCGCCAGCGTTGGCCTGCTGGATGCGTCTACTCTGGGCAAAATCGACATTCAAGGACCGGATGCTCGTGAGTTTCTCAATCGCATCTACACTAACGCTTGGACCAAGCTCGACGTGGGCAAGGCGCGTTATGGACTGATGTGTAAAGAAGACGGCATGGTCTTCGACGACGGCGTTACCGCTTGCCTCGCCGATAACCACTTCCTGATGACCACCACCACCGGCGGCGCTGCACGCGTACTGCAATGGCTGGAAATCTATCAGCAGACCGAATGGCCAGACCTGAAGGTGTACTTCACGTCCGTAACTGACCATTGGGCAACCCTGACCTTGTCTGGCCCGAACAGCCGCAAGCTGCTCAGCGAAGTCACCGACATCGATCTGGAGAAGGACGCTTTCCCGTTCATGACCTGGAAAGAAGGCTTGGTCGGTGGCGTACCGGCTCGGGTGTTCCGTATCTCGTTCACCGGTGAGCTGTCTTACGAAGTAAACATCCAGGCCGACTACGCCATGGGCGTTCTGGAAAAAATCATCGAAGCGGGCAAGCAGTACAACCTGACCCCGTATGGCACCGAAACCATGCACGTGCTGCGGGCCGAGAAGGGTTTCATCATCGTCGGCCAAGACACCGACGGCTCGATGACCCCGGACGACTTGAACATGGGCTGGTGTGTGGGTCGGACCAAACCGTTCTCGTGGCTGGGCTGGCGTGGCATGAACCGCGAAGATTGCGTGCGTGATCAACGTAAGCAGTTGGTGGGGCTCAAGCCGATCGATCCGACCAAATGGCTGCCAGAAGGTGCGCAGTTGGTGTTCGACACTAAACAGTCGATCCCGATGACCATGGTTGGACACGTGACCTCGAGTTACACCAATGGCACGCTGGGTTATTCGTTTGCACTGGGTGTTGTGACCGGCGGCCTCAAACGCATGGGTGAAAGGGTGTTCGCACCGTTGGCCGATGGCAGCGTGATTGAAGCCGAAATTTGCTCCTCGGTGTTCTTCGATCCCAAAGGCGAACAGCAGAACGTTTGACGATTTCGGTGGGGCGGCTTGTCTGGGACACCTCGTGTCTGATTCGCAGGCAAGCCTGCTCCCACAGGATCGCAGGCATTCACACATGTTATGTCTGACACCACCTCTGTGGGAGCAGGCTTGCCTGCGAAGGGGCATTAGCCACAACACAGACGTCGTGTTCAACAGCGGAAAGTATTGAAAAGGTGCTCTATGACCACAGCCAACGTTTACCAACAACGGCCAACGACCGGTGAAAAAGCCGAGTCACCGTTGTTTCATGCCGACCTCGGCAGCCTGGTCGGCAAGGGTCGTAATAACCCTGGGGTGATCCTGCGCGAGAAAAAATTGCTGGGTCACCTGACCCTCCGTGGCGATGGCCACGACGCAGCGTTCGCCGCAGGCGTACACCAAGCTTTGGGTATGGAATTGCCGGGTCCGCTAAAAGTCGTTATCAGCGGCGAAAGCTCGCTGCAATGGCTGGGTCCAGATGAATGGCTGCTGATTGTTCCCGGCGGTGAAGAGCTGGGCGCTGAGCAGCGTCTGCGCGAAGCATTGGTCGGGCATCACATCGCCGTGATCAACGTCAGCGGTGGGCAAAGCTTGCTGGAACTCACTGGGCCGAAAGTTCGCGAACTGCTGATGAAATCCACCAGCTACGACGTGCACCCGAATAACTTCCCGGTGGGTAAAGCTGTAGGCACCGTGTTCGCCAAGTCGCAATTGGTGATTCGTCATACCGGCGAAGACACCTGGGAATTGGTCATCCGCCGCTCGTTCTCCGATTACTGGTGGATGTGGCTGCAAGATGCCAGCGCTGAGTATGGGTTGAGTATTCAAGGCTAATCACTGTAGGACCGAATTCATTCGGGAAGCGGGCAACTGGTTTGACTGATGCACCGCGGCGCTCCACTCCCGAATGAATTCGATCCCACGGGTCAATTGCAAACAAGGAACAGACAATGAGCCGCGCCCCCGACACATGGATTCTGACTGCCGACTGCCCGAGCGTTTTAGGCACGGTGGACGCGGTGACCCGCTATCTGTACGAGCAGAATTGCTACGTCACCGAGCACCACTCCTTCGATGACCGGCTGTCGAGCCGGTTCTTCATCCGCGTTGAGTTTCGCCAGCCGGATGGCTTCGATGAGGAAGCATTCCGCGCAGGGTTGGCCGCGCGGGGTGAGGCTTTCGGGATGGCGTTCGAACTGACGGCGCCGAACTATCGGCCCAAAGTGGTGATCATGGTTTCCAAGGCTGATCACTGCCTGAACGATCTGCTTTACCGTCAACGCATCGGGCAATTGTCAATGGACGTCGTTGCCGTAGTGTCCAACCATCCTGACCTGGAACCCTTGGCCCGCTGGCACGATGTGCCTTATCACCACTTCGCCCTCGATCCCCATGACAAGGCCGCGCAAGAGCGTCAGGTGTGGCGGGTGATTCAGGAAACAGGCGCCGAATTGGTGGTGCTCGCGCGTTACATGCAGGTGCTATCGCCTGAGCTGTGCCGTCGTCTCGACGGCTGGGCGATCAATATTCACCACTCGTTACTGCCCGGTTTCAAAGGCGCAAAACCGTACCATCAGGCTTACAACAAGGGCGTGAAACTGGTCGGTGCAACCGCGCATTACATCAACAACGACCTCGACGAAGGCCCGATCATTGCCCAGGGCGTCGAAGCGGTCGATCACAGCCACTATCCCGAAGACCTCATCGCCAAAGGCCGAGACGTCGAGGCCCAGACATTGGCCAAGGCAGTGGGTTATCACATCGAACGAAGGGTGTTTTTGAACGCCAATAGGACAGTAGTCTTGTAACACCGAGGTGGGGCCTTCGCAGGCAAACCTGCTCCTGTGGGAGCAGGCTTGCCTGCGAAGGCCGCGCCGCCTAAGTGTCATGAATGCGCTGTCAGGATTGGCAACGCATTTACACCGCTACATAACAACAATAGCGAGGTGAAAGCATGTCTGGTAATCGTGGTGTGGTGTATCTCGGCGGCGGCAAAGTCGAAGTACAAACAATCCCTTTCCCGAAAATGGAAAACCCGCAAGGCAAACGTATCGACCATGGTGTGATTTTGCGTGTGGTATCGACCAACATTTGCGGCTCAGACCAACACATGGTTCGCGGCCGGACCACGGCGCAGACTGGTCTGGTGCTGGGTCATGAAATCACTGGCGAAGTGATCGAAGCCGGTCGCGACGTTGAAAACCTCAAAGTCGGCGATTTGGTGTCGGTTCCGTTCAACGTGGCGTGTGGCCGTTGCCGCAGCTGTAAAGAACAGAACACTGGCGTGTGCCTGACCGTTAACCCGGCGCGTCCGGGCGGTGCTTACGGTTACGTCGACATGGGTGATTGGGTCGGAGGCCAAGCTGAGTTCGTGCTGGTGCCGTACGCCGATTTCAATCTGCTGAAACTGCCAGATCGCGACGCTGCGATGGAAAAAATCCGCGACCTGACGTGCTTGTCCGACATTCTGCCGACCGGTTATCACGGCGCAGTCACTGCCGGCGTTGGTCCGGGCAGCACGGTGTATGTCGCCGGTGCCGGTCCTGTCGGTCTGGCGGCTGCTGCCTCGGCGCGGTTGCTGGGTGCTGCGGTGGTAATCATCGGCGACGTGAACCCTATTCGCCTTATTCACGCCAAGGCTCAGGGCTTTGAAATCGCTGACCTGTCGTTGGACACTCCGCTGCACGAACAAATTGCCGCCCTGCTGGGCGAGCCTGAAGTGGATTGCGCCGTTGACGCCGTGGGCTTTGAAGCGCGGGGTCACGGTCATGCCGGTGCCAAACACGAAGCGCCAGCAACCGTACTGAACTCATTGATGGGCGTGGTTCGCGTTGCCGGCAAAATCGGTATTCCGGGCCTGTACGTGACGGAAGATCCAGGCGCTGTGGATGCCGCTGCAAAAATGGGCAGCCTGAGCATTCGTCTGGGCTTGGGTTGGGCTAAGTCTCACAGCTTCCACACTGGCCAAACTCCGGTCATGAAGTACAACCGCCAACTGATGCAAGCCATCATGTGGGACCGCATCAAAATCGCTGACATCGTGGGTGTTGAAGTCATCAGCCTCGACGAAGCCCCACGCGGTTACGGCGAGTTCGATGCAGGTGTACCGAAGAAATTCGTGATCGATCCGCACAAGCTGTTCAGCGCGGCGTAAGGTTTCACCGGTAACAAAAAGGGCGCCTGATGGCGCCCTTTTTTGTGCCCGCAGATCTCGCTTCCTTGACCTCACGGCTATCAAAGCCCCGCCAATGCCCCTTGATACAAGACCGGTCCGGTCGGTTGCCCGGTCGGCGAACCTCCGGTGGGTTCAAGACTGACCGCCAATGTGACTGGCTTACTCAGCAGTTGCTGTTGGCTTTCGCTCAAGTTAAGCCGACCTTTGACGTTAGCGGGCAAGACACCGAGGGAAACCGGTTTGCCGTCTGCCGGGATGGCCCATAGCTCAAGGCTGCGGCCCGGTTCAACGGAGGCCAACGCCAACGGCTCGATTTCCAGGTGTCGGTTGTAAGCATGAACACTGATCGCTGGTTGTTGGTTGGCGGCCGTCAAGGTGGCGTTGTACGTGAGGGTGTCGCGGTTGTAGAGCACACCGACAATGATCGCGACCATCAACGAACAGGCGATGGCCGCGATCCGCAGCCAACTCCAGAACGGGCGCTTCTCCGGCACGTGCAGCGTTTGCGGGTCGATTCGCGCCACGATGGCCTGCCAGACGTGTGCGGGCGCGGGCTGCTCGGGCAACGGATCAGTAAGGCTGGCAAGAGTGGTCTGCCAATTCCCCAATTCCGCACGTAACGCCGGATCCTCCAGCAGCAACTTTTCGAAACGAAGGCGCGCGGCGGTGGACATCAAACCGATGGCGTAGTCCGCAGCGAGGGCGCGCCGCAGTGCGGGTTGTTGATAATTCATGATTCAAGGCACCTGCGCAGGCGCTCCATGCCTCGGCGAATCCACGACTTAACCGAGCCAAGGGGCGCAGCTAATTGCGAGGCGAGATCAGCGTGGGACACTCCATGGAAATACGCCGTAATGATCGATTTGCGCTGCATCCCATCAAGGGTGTCCAGGCAGCGCTGCAACGCATTGGCATCGCGCTGGCTGTCGAGCTGTTCGTGAGCCGTCGGGCCTTCGTCTATCAGCGCGGCGGCCTGATCATCGGTCAACGGTACTTCCCGGTGTTTGCGCAACTGGTCGATCGCCATATTGCGGGTGATATTGACCATCCACGTCATCGGCGCCGACACATTAGAGTCGTAACGTGAGGCGTTATGCCAAATACGGACGAAGGCTTCTTGCAGGACCTCTTCAGCCAGGTCGTTGCGGTTCATGCAACGCAAGGCGACAGCGAATAAACGCCCGGAAGAACGGCGGTACAGGTTCTCAAAGGATCGGCGACTGCCCAGCGAGCATTCGGCCAATAGGTGCCTGAGTTCATCGGCATCGACAGAAGAAATAGTGGATCTCCAGACAAGATAAAGGTGCTGACCATGCTCTTTGGCAACTCCATGGCAGGGTAGTTCAGGCTTTTTCGCTGTTCCATTCACCTTAATGCTCACTTCATAGGAGAGTTTGCGCTGTGGTTTAGCATCCATGATCTGGGGAACGGGCCGCCACGTCTGCGACGCTGCACATCTAACAACAACTGTGGGAGCGCGCTTGCCCGCGATCGGCTGCGAAGCAGTCGTAAAACCAACGACTCAGTTCTTTCAGTTAAAACCGAGTGAATCCATTGGGACCGCTTCGCGATCCATCGCGGGCAAGCGCGCTCCTACAGAGTGGCGGCATCAGCTCTTCGGCATCAGCACTTTGTCGATGACGTGAATCACGCCATTGGACTGCATAACGTCGTAGGTGCTGATGTCGGCAACACCGCCTTTTTCATCCTTGATGATGATGTTGTGCGGGCCGTTCATCATCAGCCACAGCTTGCCGCCGCTGACGGTGGTCAATTCAGTTTTACCGCCACCGGCCTGGATACGCTTGCTCAGTTCATCCATGTCCAGGTTACCGGCAACTACGTGATAGGTCAGGATGTGGGCCAGCATGGCCTTGTTTTCAGGCTTGAGCAGGGTGTCTACCGTACCGGCGGGCAGCGCGGCAAACGCCGAGTTGACCGGGGCGAACACGGTGAACGGGCCTTTGCTTTTCAGCGTATCCACAAGGCCTGCGGCTTTCACGGCAGCGACCAAGGTGGTGTGGTCTGCAGAGTTAACGGCGTTGTCGACAATAGTTTTGCTGGGTGACATCCCCATACCGCCGACCATTACCATGTGCGACATATCAGCTGCTTGCACGGTTGAAAACATAAAACCGGTGGACAACGCCAGCGTCAGGAGGCTGGCAATCATTGGCGCCTTAATCGAAGTGCGTGTCATTGGGGTGTTCCTTATTGGTTAGAAAAAGTCGGCCAGAGCATCTGTCCGTGCTTGATATACGCAGCACCTGCCGTTGTGGATGCACGCCCATGAACTATATTTTTTTATGTTCCCAAGGAATGGAGCGTCGCTAACGCCCTGGGGAACAATTTTGGGACTGCTGCGGTCAAAACGGCAGTTTTCTACCGGCGATGACCGGGCATGAATCAAGGAGTTACATCGATGCAAATCAAACGCGCTGTTGCACTCGCTACCCTTATGACCGTGGTCGCGGCCCCGGTATTCGCCTTCAGCCTCAGTGACGTGGCTGGCGCTGTTTCCGGCTCCTCTGGGGTTAATCAGAACGCGGCCTCCACGCCTCAAGCGTCTGGTTTGCTCAGTACATTGGGCAGTCAATTGAACGTAACTCCGACGCAAGCGGTCGGCGGTACGGGCGCTTTGATGGGGTTAGCCAAAAACAAGTTGAGCGGCGGTGACTATTCATCGCTGACCAAGTCGGTTCCGGGCCTTGATCAACTTTCCGGTGCTGGCGCACTCAGCAGTCTGATGGGCAATGCGGGCGGTTCATCTGCTGCAGGCGCGTTGGGCAACGTCCAGAGCATGACCGACGTGAACTCGGCGTTCAGCAAGTTGGGCATCAGCGGCGATACCGCGAGCCAGTTTGCGCCCCTGATCCTGAAGTACCTGGGCGACCAAGGCACCAGCGGCACCGTGCTGAAGAGCCTGAGCAGTATCTGGGGTGTCGGAAGCTAGGGGGCAGCCAGTCGCTCTGTTTAACGCATCGCCGTGCACCGCGGCGATGCGGTCATTTACGAATGTTTCACGCAAAAATGTTTATGCTGGCGTCCATTAGCACTGGCGGCTTGCAGGCTTCATCCATTCTGAGGAACCCCCTACGTGAAATCGATCCTGGCCTTGTTGACTGTGCTCGCGCTGCCTGTGATGGCTTCAGAGCCAACGTTGTATGGTCGTTATGAGTACATCGGTGTGCCGGAAATCGGCGAAGTCTTCAAGGCCAAAATGGACACCGGTGCGCTGACGGCTTCGCTGTCGGCCAAAGATATCGAGCTGTTCAAGCGTGACGGCGAAGACTGGGTGCGTTTTCGCTTGGCCACTAAAGATGCCAGCGACAAGGTTTACGAACATAAAGTCTCGCGAATCAGCCGAATCAAAGGCCGCCTTGATGGTGACGATGAAGACGAGTTGGTCGATCCGGCCAAGCGCCCGGTTGTGGACCTTGAGCTGTGCCTGGGCAATTCCAAACGGACAGTAGAGGTCAATCTTGTAGACCGCAGCCACTTCAACTACCCACTGCTGATCGGCGCCAAAGCCCTGCGCGAGTTCGGCGCGGCGGTGAACCCGGCTCGGCGTTACACAGCGGATAAGCCTGATTGTTGAGGTGTAACGACACGCTCCGCAGTCTTTAGAGCCAACTTGTTGGCGAAGGTCCTTCAGCAGCTCATACAACTGTGTGCGTTGCCCGAGAAAACGGTGGGACCGAATTTATTCGGAAGGCTGCAGTCCTGACACGCTGCAACCTCAAGCCAAACGAAGTGCACCCCCAATTTGCTGCGCGGCAGTGCGGTCTAGCAGGTTGAGATTTTACGCAGGCGGTTGTGTGCTCAACATCGACGGCCGCGTGCTCACGTCGGCATACCAATTGGCCAAACGCGGGTAACTGCTGCGCCAGTTCAAATCAGGCTGACGGAAATCCAGATAACCCAACGCCGCTGCCACGCTGATGCTGGCGATATCGAACTGCGCGTTGAGTTCGGCAACCGCATCCTGCTCAAAATAGGCGAGGGTCCGCTGGATCTTTTCTGCCTGATTATCCAGCCACAAATCCCAGTGCTTTTCCGGGGGGCGCAAGAATGTTTCATAGCGAATCAACAGCGCTGCATCCAGCACTGCATCCGCCAGCGACGCCAAGGTCAAACGTCTCCAGCGCGCAGAGCCTTCACGGGGAATCAACGGGTTGCCAGTATGTTGATAATCGAAGTAATCAAGAATCACCCGACTGTCATCAATCACATTGCCGTCCGCCAAGCGCAACGCCGGCAGCTTGCCCGCCGGGTTTTCATCACAGAGGGCTGCATCCGGGCTTACTGGAGTGGGAAGGGTCTGCTGCAACGTCACCCGATCAAATTGCCCGGTCTCATGCAAAAAGATCAAAACCTTGCGGGCGAAGGGCGATGCCATGTTGTAGAACAGCGTGCAGCTGGGAGCGGGCATGGAAAATCCTCGGAAGAATCAGGTGAGTAGACTAGTCGGCGCTTTGCTGGGTGGCAATCTGGGCGAGTGGTCTGCCCGTAATTAATCTGCATACTCCACATACCGCGCCATCAAGTTCGGGCGCTGGAAGGTGTCGATTTGATCGATCTTGCCGCGCATGTCGTAGAGTTCTTGCTCGAAGGTAGCATCGTCCATATCGATCCAGAACCTTGGATTGCGGCGGGTTTTGCGGTCGTATTCAGCCGTTGCTGGGTCGAGATGTCGGTATTGTTCGTAGCGCGGCAGGTCTGGCAGCGGGCGGCTGGTGTCCATGTAGTTTTGTAAAAAGTCCCATAACGCGCAGCACAACTGACCTTCACCGGGAGCGAATAAGGGCCGGAAGTTGATGACGATATCGCGGTAGCGATGGGCGATGTACAGCACATTCATCGACAAGCCTTGGCGGTCCGGGATGGTCGCGATGTAGGCGTCGAACTCATAAAACGGGGCGGTGAGTTCACCGATGGTGCCGTTCTTTTTGTATTCGCCGTTGTTGTCGTAATCGAAGAGAGTGACCAGGCCGGTGCGGCGGTTGATTTCCCAGATGGGGCCTCGGGAGGGTTTGACCCAGAGTTTAGGGAAATAGCGCATGACTATTGAAGCGAGTGCCCAGCAGAAAAGAGGGACGCCTAATAACCAAGAATAAAATCCGAGAATTAGATCATCTGCTAAGTCACCCCAAGACTCTTTAAGTGAAAAACCCGCAACAGTAAATGCAAATAAGCTTGGTAGGATTAAGAACCAGAAAGACCCTTTTCCGAATATGAGTAAGTATGCCCAGAACTGTGATCTATTAGACCACAAAGAAAATCTGAAACTTTCATGATCATGTCGGTCATGAAAGTCTACATGTTCATATGGAGCCGGAATGTAAGTGCCCAACTTTTGCTTTTCTTCACGCTCTTTGTTCATTTCCTCCTGAAATCGCAAGCTGCTGGGTTTGCGCCGAATTAGAAAGTCATCCAGCGCAACTTCTTGGGTTAGCCCCCATGGGAGGCGAAATTTAGCAAAGCGCCGTATCCACGAGCGTTCTGCCGAAGGTGGTTGTTTGGGCATCCGGTCAGAGCGGTATGCGGTGACGGCGTAATAGGACGAATTTATTGCAGTCATTGGTCGTCCTGCGCTTTATGGGTGGTTTCATCTGCCCAGAACGGTTGTTCGATTTCTTTGAAGTTGGGTGCGGCGTGGGCTGCGCCGAAAGGGGTTGGGTCTCTGGGCTTCGGTGCGGGAAATACCCAGGATGAACTGCCATCGCTTAGTGTCAGTTGGGCACGGACTTGCCATTGTGTGTGAACCGACACGGTGTCGTTTGAGCGTGAAACTTCAACCAGCGTTTCCCAAGGTGTTTGCAAGAATATTTCCATTCCATCGGGCTTCGGCCGGTACGCCTTAGGCTTGGCCTCGGGAAATAGGTGGGTTTCTTCGCGAGGCGGCCCATCAAAGCGAACGCGGGATCGGCGAACTTTCAGCAGCGCACACGAGGCTTTGGTGCTGAGGTCGCCCAGTCCGGTCAATAGGCCGGGCAGGTTGCTCTCGACTCGGATGCGCGTATCGGATGCGCGTATATCCATGGGCACCGGATTAAAGCTCTCGATGCAGGCCGGGAGGCAGTATTCGGGGTTGGCTTCAACAGTGATGCGGATGTTGGCAAACAGGCTGACCAAGTAGTAGAACGCATTTTCCGGGGCTTGCAGATGGGGCGCTTGGTCACTGTTAGGGCCGAAGGGCCCCGCACTAAGCCAAGCACTAATCCACATGGCATTCGAGGGACTCAATCCACATACTCCACATACCGCGCCATCAAGTTCGGGCGCTGGAAGGTGTCGATCTGATCGATCTTGCCGCGCATGTCGTAGAGTGCTTGCTTGAATGCGGCATCGTCCATATCGATCCAAAACCTTGGGTCGCGGCCGATTTTGCGGTCGTATTCAGCCGTTGTTGGATCGAGGTGGCGGTATTGTTCATAGCGCGGCAAGTCCGGTAGCGGCCGGCTGGTGTCCATGTAGTTTTGTAAAAAGTCCCATAACGCGCAGCACAACTGACCTTCGCCGGGTGCCAGCAAAGGACGAAAGTTAATCACGATGTCGCGGTAGCGGTGGGCGATATACAGCACGTTCGTCACTAAGCCTTGGCGGTCCGGGATGGTGGCGATGTAGGCGTCGAACTCGTAAAACGGCGCAGTGAGTTCACCGATGGTGCCGTTCTTTTTGTATTCGCCGTTGTTGTCGTAATCGAAGAGTGTGACGAGACCGGTACGGCGGTTAATTTCCCAGATGGGGCCTCGGGAGGGTTTGACCCAGAGGTGGGGGAGGAAGCGAATGACTAGGGCGGCGATTGCCCAGCAGAAAAGTTGCGGCAGTAGAAGTACATGCGCTGATGCTTCGAATAACGAAACTAATGCGTCTAGATAGGGGTGTCTAGATTTAGTGGCACCAGCGAAGATAGTCATTAAATACACGGGAAGTACGATAATAAATCCCCACTTTCCGAATAGGTTTAGATAGATCCAAAACTGAGATCTTTTTGACCACAACGAAAACCTGAAGCGCTCATGATCATGCCGGTCATGGAAGTCCACGTGTTCGTATGGCGCTGGTACATAAGTACCTAAGGAAACTCTGAAAAAGGTTTTCAAATCTGGTGAAATGTCCCCCATCACATGAGCCGAGCGGTTGCCCCCCATGAAGCAAATTTCTTTCGCCGATGCCGAGTACGCCGGTAAACGTAAGCGAACCCGCCGTGAGATTTTCCTGAGCGAGATGGACAAGGTCGTCCCCTGGAAGGGGTTGATCGCTTTGATCGAGCCGCATTATCCAAAAGGCGAAGGGGGCCGCCCGGCGTATCCCTTGATGGCCATGTTGCGTGTGCACCTGATGCAGAACTGGTTCGGCTATAGCGATCCAGCAATGGAAGAGTCTCTTTATGAGACCACGATTCTGCGCCAGTTCGCGGGGTTGAATCTGGAACGCATTCCCGACGAAACCACGATTCTCAACTTCCGTCGCCTGCTGGAGAAAAACCATCTTGCCGGGGGAATCCTGGAGGTCATTAATGGCTACCTGGGAGACCGAGGTTTGATGCTTCGTCAGGGCACAATTGTTGATGCCACGATCATTCATGCGCCGACGTCGACCAAGAATAAAGAGGGTAAACGCGACCCCGAAATGCATCAGACCAAGAAAGGTAATCAATATTTTTTCGGGATGAAAGCGCACATCGGAGTAGACGCTGATACGGGTCTGACGCACAGCGTGGTGGGCACGGCAGCCAATGTCGCGGACGTCACTCAAGTCGATCAGTTGCTGCACGGCGAAGAGACCCATCTCTGTGGCGACGCGGGCTACACCGGCGTAGAAAAGCGGCTTGAACATGAGGGGCGCGAGATGATCTGGTCGATCTCCGCCAGGCCCAGCAGCCGCCGCAAACATGGAGAAAAAAGCGTCATTGGCCGTGCGTTGCGCAAGATTGAATACGCCAAATCGCAAACTCGGGCCAAGGTTGAGCACCCGTTTCGGGTGATCAAGCGCCAGTTTGGTTACACCAAGGTGCGGTTTCGCGGGTTGGTAAAGAACACGGCGCAGTTGGTGACACTGTTTGCACTGTCGAATCTGTGGATGGCGCGCCGACATTTGATGGAGCCTATAGGACAGGTGCGTCCGCAGTATGGAAATTAAGGGTTAATAAGTGCTTAAAACCGGCTTATTCATCAATAAAAGCCGATATTTTCGAAATTTCAGTGAAGTACTTTCTTTCGGAGCGCTTGACGCCCGATTTGCCAGAAAAAGAAGGTCTTATTTCAGACCTTCCCTAAAGCCACCTTTTCCTTTTTTTCCTGCAAGCCTTTTTCTACCCGTCGGAGATCCTCAGGTGACGCCTCTGTCAAAAAATCATCGGGTGCGACTTGTTGAGTTAGTCCCCACGGCAAACGCACCTTGGAAAAGCGCCGTATCCATGAGCGCTCTGCCGAAGGTGGTTGGTTGGGAATCCGATTAGAGCGATAAGCGGTGGCGGCGTAATAAGTCGTTTCCAAAGCACAGGATTTCAATCGACATACTCCACATGCCGCGCCATCAGGTTCGGGCGCTGGAAGGTGTCGATCTGATCGATCTTGCCGCGCATGTCGTAGAGTTCTTGCTTGAAGGTAGCATCGTCCATATCGATCCAGAACCTTGGATTGCGGCGGGTTTTGCGGTCGTATTCAGCTGTTGTTGGGTCGAGGTGTCGGTATTGTTCGTAGCGCGGTAAGTCTGGCAGCGGGCGGCTGGTGTCCATGTAGTTCTGCAGAAAATCCCACAGGGCGCAGCACAGCTGGCCTTCGCCGGGAGCGAATAAGGGGCGGAAGTTGATGACGATATCGCGGTAGCGATGGGCGATGTAAAGCACGTTAGTCACTAAACCCTGACGATCCGGGATGGTGGCGATGTAAGCATCGAACTCATAAAACGGCGCAGTGAGTTCACCGATGGTGCCGTTCTTTTTGTATTCGCCGTTGTTGTCGTAATCGAAAAGGGTGACAAGGCCGGTGCGACGGTTGATTTCCCAGATGGGGCCTCGGGAGGGTTTGACCCAGAGGTGGGGGAGGAAGCGAATGACTAATGAGCCGAGAACCCAGCAAAGAAGAGGAGCGCCTACCCATATAGAAAATATTTGAAGGCTATCTTCTGTTATTTGCTGCCATGTATCACTGCTTGCATATAGCGCCATGAAATAAGTCATAACAGATACTACTAATGCTAGATAAAATAGCGCCCGACCTCCTCCGGTTAAATATATCCAAAAATGTGATCGTTTAGACCATAACGAAAGCCTAAAGCGTTCTTGATCGTGCCTATCATGGAAGTCCACGTGCTCGTATGGCGCTGGTACATAAGTACCTAAAACCAACTTTTCTTTTTTCTCCTGCAAACCTTTTTCTACCCGTCGGAGATCCTCAGGTGACGCCTCTGTCAAAAAATCATCGGGTGCGACTTGTTGAGTTAGTCCCCACGGCAAACGCACCTTGGAAAAGCGCCGTATCCATGAACGCTCAGCAGATGGTTTTTGCTTGGGAATCCGATCTGAGCGATAAGCCGTATCGGCGTAGTAAGTCGTTTCCAAAGCGCAGAATTTCAATCCACATACTCCACATACCGCGCCATCAGGTTCGGGCGCTGGAAGGTGTCGATTTGATCGATCTTGCCGCGCATGTCGTAGAGTTCTTGCTCGAAGGTAGCATCGTCCATATCGATCCAGAACCTTGGATTGCGGCGGGTTTTGCGGTCGTATTCAGCCGTTGCTGGGTCGAGATGTCGGTATTGTTCGTAGCGCGGCAGGTCTGGCAGCGGGCGGCTGGTGTCCATGTAGTTTTGTAAAAAGTCCCATAACGCGCAGCACAACTGACCTTCACCGGGAGCGAATAAGGGCCGGAAGTTGATGACGATATCGCGGTAGCGATGGGCGATGTACAGCACATTCATCGACAAGCCTTGGCGGTCCGGGATGGTCGCGATGTAGGCGTCGAACTCATAAAACGGGGCGGTGAGTTCACCGATGGTGCCGTTCTTTTTGTATTCGCCGTTGTTGTCGTAATCGAAAAGGGTGACCAGGCCGGTGCGGCGGTTGATTTCCCAGATGGGGCCTCGGGAGGGTTTGACCCAGAGTTTAGGAATGTAATTGATTACGACCGAACTTACCCCCCAGGCAATGCTAAGGGGGGCTACGCTTATATACGCCATATCCCATATCCCGCTGAAAAAACTTATGAGCGAGGCAGAATTAGATTTGGTTTCGGCAAAAATACACACCAAAACAATAAGCGGCGATAGCATTATCGCCCCCCACTTTCCGAACAGTAGCGTGTATATCCAAAATTGTGATTGTTTTGACCATAACGAAAACCTGAAACGTTCGTGATCATGCCTGTCATGAAAGTCCACATGTTCATATGGAGCCGGAATGTAGGTGCCCAATTTTTGCTTTTCTTCACGCTCTTTGTTCATTTCCTCCTGAAATCGCAAGCTGCTGGGTTTGCGCCGAATTAAAAAGTCATCAGGCGCGACTTCTTGCGCCGACCCCCACGGCAAACGCATTTTTGCGAAGCGCCGTATCCATGGGCGCTCTGCTGAAGGTGGTTGTTTGGAAATACGGTCAGAGCGGTAAGCCGTGTCTGCGTAGTAATGCGAATCAAGGCCGTTCATTTTTCACCCAGCGCTTTATGGGTAGTTTCATCTGCCCAAAAAGGTTGTTCGACCTCTTTGAAGTTGGGTGCGGCGTGGGCTGCGCCGAAAGGGGTTGGGTCTCTGGGCTTCGGTGCGGGAAATACCCAGGATGAACTGCCATCGCTTAGTGTCAGTTGGGCACGGACTTGCCATTGTGTGTGAACCGACACGGTGTCGTTTGAGCGTGAAACTTCAACCAGCGTTTCCCAAGGTGTTTGCAAGAATATTTCCATTCCATCGGGCTTCGGCCGGTACGCCTTAGGCTTGGCCTCGGGAAATAGGTGGGTTTCTTCGCGAGGCGGCCCATCCAAGCGAACGCGGGATCGGCGAACTTTAAGCAGCGCACACGAGGCTTTGGTGCTGAGGTCGCCCAGTCCGGTCAATAGGCCGGGCAGGTTGCTCTCGATTCGGATGCGCGTATCGGATGCGCGTATATCCATGGGCACCGGATTAAAGCTCTCGATGCAGGCCGGCAGGCAGTATTCGGGGTTGGCTTCAACAGTGATGCGGATGTTGGCAAACAGGCTGACCAAGTAGTAGAACGCATTTTCCGGGGCTTGCAGATGGGGCGCTTGGTCACTGTTAGGGCCGAAGGGCCCCGCACTAAGCCAAGCACTAATCCACATGGCATTCGAGGGACTCAATCCACATACTCCACATACCGCGCCATCAAGTTCGGGCGCTGGAAGGTGTCGATCTGATCGATCTTGCCGCGCATGTCGTAGAGTGCTTGCTTGAATGCGGCATCGTCCATATCGATCCAAAACCTTGGGTCGCGGCCGATTTTGCGGTCGTATTCAGCTGTTGTTGGGTCGAGGTGTCGGTATTGTTCGTAGCGCGGTAAGTCTGGCAGCGGGCGGCTGGTGTCCATGTAGTTCTGCAGAAAATCCCACAGGGCGCAGCACAGCTGGCCTTCGCCGGGAGCGAATAAGGGGCGGAAGTTGATGACGATATCGCGGTAGCGGTGGGCGATGTACAGCACATTCATCGACAAGCCTTGGCGGTCCGGGATGGTCGCGATGTAGGCGTCGAACTCGTAAAACGGTGCGGTGAGTTCACCGATGGTGCCGTTCTTTTTGTACTCGCCGTTGTTGTTGTAATCGAAGAGAGTGACAAGACCGGTGCGGCGATTGATTTCCCAGATGGGGCCTCGGGAGGGTTTGACCCAGAGGTGGGGGAGGAAGCGGATGACTAGGGCTGCGATTGCCCAGCAGAAAAGTTGCGGCAGTAGAAGTACATGCGCTGATGCTTCGAATAACGAAACTAATGCGTCTAGATAGGGTTGTCTAGATTTAGTGGCACCAGCGAAGATAGTCATTAAATACACGGGAAGTATGATAATGAATCCCCACTTTCCGAATAGGTTTAGATAGATCCAAAACTGAGATCTTTTTGACCACAACGAAAACCTGAAGCGCTCATGATCATGCCGGTCATGGAAGTCCACGTGTTCATATGGGGCCGGAATATAAGTGCCCGATTTTTGCTTTTCCTCCCGCTCCTTATTCATATCCTCCTGAAATCGTAAAGTGCTGGGTTTAAGCCGAAGCAGAAAGTCATCGGGTGCGATTTTCTGGGTAAACCCCCACGGCAAGCGCACCTTGGAAAAGCGCCGTATCCACGAACGCTCAGATGATGGTTGTTGCTTGGGGATGCAATCTGCTCGATACGCTGTCGCCGCATAGTAAGGCGAGTTGAGCGACTTCATTTGTCGCCCCTTGCCTTATGGGTGGTTTCATCTGCCCAGTAGAGTTGTCCAACTTCCTTGAAGTTAGGTGCTGCGTGGGTGGAATTGAAGGGCGTCGGGTCTTTAGGCTTTGGCGCCGGGAATACCCACGACGAATCGCCATCGCTTAATGTCAATTGTGCACGGACTTGCCATTCGATATGCGCCGAGACTGCATCGTTAGAGCGAGCTGTTTCGGCGTACCTCTCCCACGGTGTCACGATGAATATTTCTAAGCCGTTAATTGTCCGCCGATACGTAATAGGTTTGGTCTCGGGATATAGCTGGGTTTCTACGCGAGGGGAGCCATCAAAGCGAGTCTGGAATCGACGGACCATCATCAGCGCACACGATGCTTTGGTGCTGAGGTCGCCAGGTCCCGTCAGGAGGCCGGGCAAGTTACTTTCTATTCGAATGCGCGTGTCTGCTTCACGCACATATTTGGGTACCGGATTGTAGTGTTCGCTGTAGGCGGGGACGGTGTATTCCGGGTTGCGTTCAACGGTGATACGAATGTCGGCGATTAGGCTGACGAGGTAGTAGAAGGCCGGTTCCGGCGATTGGAGATGGGGTGCGCGATTGGCATTTGGACCGAAGGGGCCTGCGCTTAACCAGTCTTCGATGGGGGTCGAAGTCAGCCAGTACACCAGCCCTACCCCGATGCTGACAAATATTAGGGTAATCCAGCCCAAGGGGCCCATGCCTAAGAGAGTAGATCCTCCGACCATCATCGTGCTTGCGATGCCGGTCAGGCCGCCCGCGGCCATAAGCAGGTGGCCCCACTTGGCATCATCGCCCCATTGATGGGCATACCACGCGTCGTAAAGATTGAGGCCGACGAAAACCGATCCAACCACCATTTGAGCTATCAATCGGGCAGAGAACTCTTTTACTAAATACTCACTCAACGAACCGAGTACTCGTTTCGCGGTAGTCTCTGGAATTGTAAACAACACTTTTCGAGCCGTTGCGAGAATGGGTTGGCTACCTGCTAACTTTACAGTTAACGCCTCCATAGCGATTAATAAATCCAATCCCGCTCCGGCTGCGCCACCTACAGCCCTCAACTGTCCCTTTTCTCGCTCGACGGCATCCCACGCTACCCACTCATTCCTCAAATTCCAAACCTCCAACATCCCCACCATCGCGGCAAACGGTGTGGAGTTCAGCGCCTTGTACATCCACTCGCTCTTCAATGCCTGTTGGTGTTTAACCGCCTGCTGAATCGCATTGCCCCTGACCTTTTCTTGTTCGGCCATATTCTCCTGCCACGCCGCATTTACTCGTTGGTTCACGCTACTAACCAGCTGGGCAACCCGATGCTCGCGGGGCATGGCAATGACGATCGTGTTGGGGCGTAGGTCGCCGCCGTTGCGATAGTGCTGAGGTTCAACCATCGATATGTCGGACGCGGATCGATAGTCAAGGCTCGGCCTGCGCAGGCGCTCCGGGATTTCCGGCAGGTCGGTCAAGCCAAAGATGTACAGATTCTTGTTTCTGGCCTCTTGATGGGTGAGGAAGTGCAGGGCACCGAAACCACCCGGCAGCATGCTGCGCAATTGCGCCACGGCTCGCTTTTGCTGCGTCAGGTTTACTACTGGGGCTGGGGATGTGGTCGATATTGGAATATTTCGTGCTGCCTGCACCGCGCGCTCTGCGGTATCCACCGAGCCTTGCAGGTTTTCAAAAAGATTTCCCAGCGCGGCGGCCGCTGCTTTTAGGGTGCCGGTGAAGGTGTTGTTGAGGCTGCCGCTTTCCACCAAACCGGCCAGTAAATAAGCGTCGAGCGTATTGAGTTGCTTCGGGTCAATGACCTCACAACTGACAGCGGCCAGCAGTGCATTGGGCCGAAACAGCCCATCGCCACCGTTGATGTCTGGGACGGCGGATTGAACATAGGGTGCGTTCGTATCCTGGGACTCAAGCGCTGGCCATAACATCCGATGCAGCGGATGGGTTTCATCGTTGGCAATGTGTTGAATTAGCCGTTGTCCGTCGCTGGGGTCTGAGCCGCTTTTACTCAGACCCGTCACGGCGTCGCCGACCTCACCATTGACTGCCAGGGGGTCGGTCTGAGAGGGCCGGGTCGCCAAGCTGGCAAACAGTTGACTGACAAAATGCAGCGCGGCGACATAATCGAAGCCTTCCAAGCTCAGGTGATCGGCAAGGGTCTGTTGGGTTCGTCGGGTTGTCAGGCATTCGCTCAGCAGTGCCTGGCTCATCTCCAGCGACCGCCAGAGCTGCTGGCGTTCACCGCTGGCGGTGAACCGATTGACGTCGATCCGACCTTGAAGCTTCAGTGCATTGAGCTGTTTATGCAGCGGATTGGTACCGCCGCCCAAGGTGCTTGGTACGACCAGTTGTTGCACCAGCAAGGCACTGGCGTGATGCGCGTGGCGGCTGGCGCGGGCGGCGCAAAGTTGCAGCAGGTTCTGTTGATCATTGACCCGGGTGTGCAGGTGGCGCAGCCGATAATGTGAGTCTTGCAGCATAACGCCGTACAGATTGCGTTGGCGTGCGCGGTGCAGCACGTCCGGGGCTTCTGGCTGTTCGTGCCAGAGCTCGTCGCCAAGCTGCGGCGTACACAGTTCTCCTATCCAATGCGCCCACGCGCCGGTTTCAAGGGGCGTCGCTTGGTAGGCCGTCTCGCCGCGCTCAGAGCGGGTGACGTGGGCATGCGCTTCGCTCAGCGCCCGAACCGGAAACTGTCCACTCAAGTCGCACAGATAACGGGCCGGTTGGTCCAGCAGCCACTCATAACCTGGCTGGCGTGCTCGTTGTGGCGCGACCCTGCTGACTGGAAATGCGTGAGTGTCGTAATTTAGCCAACTGACGTGAGCATCGGCGGCGGCTTGAGGGCGCACTTTATCGTGAGCGTTAAGTGCACCAAATGCCTCAAGCATTGCAGTGCCATCAGGTTTGTTGTGAAAAAGCCGTTCGAACGTGGCAAGAGAACTTCGCAGGTTCGGGCTTTGGCAGCGTTGTCTGCGCAGCGCCGAGTCGTTCTCCAGACAGCGCAATCGCGGACCGGACAATTGGATTTCGCTGAAGCACAGTTGGGGCGCTACCGGCAGGTTATTCCAGCTAGACGGCAGCCAGATATCTTCCAGTGCTTGCCCGGTCGCGAGCCGTGAACGGGGTTCGATTTCGTCCCCCATGCGGTATTCATTGAAATCGACGTCGTGGTAGGTGGTCCGTTCATCGTCGACCCGCACTTCCAGCTCGCGCCACACTCGACCGTTGAGGAACACGTAGATGAAACCAGCGCGGCACAACACCGGGGTGCCGTTATCGTGGGTGCTGTTGACACCGGGCAGCGCGACGAAGGGCACGACCGGGACGATCTGATTCCATTGACCGTCGAACTGACGCGGGGTGATCGAGACTTCAGGGAGCGGCACCCGAATCGGTGCGCCGTCGACGCTGGCGATCTCTAGCCACAAGCGGTGTTTGAAGGTGTTGGACCAGGCCCAGACATGCAAGGCGCTGTTCAGTAAGTACTCGCCGGTTAAGGTTTCAGGGCGGTCCGAATCAGTCAGGGCATCCAGTCGTTTCAAACTGTCGTGCTCATAAAACGCCAACCGCTGGGTATCTGGATGGCCGTTGCCGGTGACCTGCACGATCAGCTTGTTGACTTCGCAGCAAGGGCCGCTGCTCAGTGTGCTCTGCGTCATGTCAGGACTCCTGTCCGTTGGAAATCGTTGATTGAAGTGGCTGATTGAGTGATCGGCTTTGCTCGACGCTGATCGATAACAAAGAGGGGGTGCCGGTCGGGAGCCATGAAGCTGCATGGGGGGTGTTGCGGGTTTGCCATTCAGTCGCGTCGGCCGAGTACCAATGCACGCGGTCAATCGGGCCAAGCCAGCTGGCAATATTTTCCTCGGTACAGGCTGAAAAGAGCCGTTCTGCAACAGCGGGATTCCAGTAGCGCAGCATCCCGGTGCGGGTCTGATCAAAGCGGACGATGAGGATGTGTCGCAAGTGTGCAAGCAACGCTTCGCAAGAATGCTCGCTTTCGATAATCAGCCCCGGCCAGTCACCAGGCGCCAGTCGTACTGAGCGCGAGAGCGCCTGTCCACTGTCGTCCGCGACTAACAACGGACTAAATTCCACGTATGCAGCCATCTCTGTCGATGCAAATAGCGGCGTAAATTCCGGATGGTCGACGTGCTGAAAAAGCTCGGCCAGCAGCGATTTTCTAGGTTCCAGCAGCATCCAGATGCTCATGCGTGCGCCCCCTTGCTCATGGCCTCTCGGCAAGGACAATCTGAAAGCGGGCAGTCCATAGGCGTGCCGTTTTTAGGCTTTTGGCACAATTCGATAATCGTGTCGTTGCCAGAAAGCTTCTGCTGAACAGCCGGATCGGTCTGAACGACTGGGGCGAGCATTTCAGCCTCCAGCCCATCAACACCGGCCGGTGCCAGCGGCATTGCGGGCATACCCGGCAGCGGCGCACCTCCCAGCAAGATCGGTACGCTGGAAAATATCCCCGCAGGCGTAATAACCAGATGTTGCCCACCCGCCGCCAAGGTCAGGGTGACGCCAGCGTTGACGATGAAGTTCGCGCTGGATTTGTAGTGCACGTCTTGCCCGGCTTCGATCACCAAGGCGCCGGTCACGCGGGTATGACTGGACCCCGCCACCTGCAAATGACTCCCCGCCGATAACTGCACCTTGCGGTCGCCCGTGATGGCTTGATGGTGCTCAGCTTCTAGCACTGAAACGCTGTTGCCCTTGACCGTTTCCAGCCGCTGACCGCGCACCTCAAGACGGCTGTCGTTCTGGATCAGTTGTTCCATGTCGCGCTGGGCACGCAGGTAGACCCGTTCAGCGCCATCGCGATCTTCAAAAGAGACTTCGTTGAAGCCCTGGCTGGCCTTGGAGCTGCGACTGCGGAACACGCTTTTGGTCTTGTTCGCCGGTAACTCATACGGCACCGGATTCAGACTGTTCGGCAAACAGCCCATGACCATCGGCCGGTCCGCGTCGCCTTCCAGGTAGGAAATCAACACTTCCATGCCGACCCGAGGCAAGGTCACGGCGCCATGACTGTTGCCCGCCCAACTCGACGCCACCCGCACCCAGCAACTGCTGGTGTCGTCGTTGAGTTCGCGGCGATCCCAGTGAAACTTGACCTTCACCCGACCGAATTTATCGCAGTGAATTTCTTCGCCTTCCGGGCCAGTGACCTTGGCGGTTTGGGTGCTGTGAATCAGCGGTTTGGGGTGCCTCAAGGCGGGGCGAAACTGGATCGTTTCCGGGATGGCGGTGAAGGAGTTCCGATAACCCTGAGCGATTTTTCCGGCGGCGACCAGAGCGTCAGCGCCCAATTCTTCCAACACCTGCGGCTGCCGCCCTTCGTGCTTGATCGAAATCAGCACCCACGGGTTATTCCATTTCAGCTGCGGATGGTCTTCCAGCTGGATCACCGTCCCGCTGCGCAACACCGGGTGATCGCTGCCGCCGTCGGCCAGTTGGAAATCCGTGCGGTGCCGTTCCAGGTCTCGGTTGGATAATCGTCTGCCGTGATCGTCCTCCAGAAAGCGGCCGGGATACACGTAATGCTCAAGCTTGGGATCGACATGCAGGGCCTCACCCCTTTGGACTTGGGCTGGGGTCGCCTGCGGACTTCTAACGCTTTCCAGCAAATAACCGGCTTTCTGAAAATCATAATCGCGATGCACCACGTGGCTGGTGCGTGCCGCCAGGCGCACGCCGAAGGACTGAATCGAATAGTCCTCGGGCACCATGCCGTTCAACGGTTTGAACGGCAGCGCCAACCGCGCCGCGTGGGGAAACATTATTTCGTCATCGGCGAAAATCAACCGATGGCCGTCAGCCGAATGCTCAAAACGGTAAAACCAGCCGTCTTCTTCGCACAGCCGATTGACGAAGTGCAGGTCGCTTTCGTCGTACTGCACGCAATAGTCACGGACCGGAGCGCGGGTCACGCCACTGTCGAATTGCACGTCCAGGCCGTCAAACAGGCCGTGCTCTTTCAGCACTTCAAGAATGATCGCCGGCACGCTCATCTGCTGGAACGAGCGGCGGTGGCTGCTGTGTTCCAAGTACGCGAGAGAGGGTTTGAGCACCGCGACGTAGTGGGTCAGCCGGGCGTTGGAATCGCTTTTGTGGATGGAGTGAATATGCCCGTGAATGCCTTCGCCGTCCGGGCCAAAACCAAGGAAAGCCGCCTTGTGCAGCAGGTCCGACAGCTCAATACCAGACGACCGACTGACCAGTTCGACGGTGATGGCGTAAGGCGTGCTGACGGCTTCCGCGCCATCAAACGCGAGCACTTGCAAAGAAGGATTTTCAAGACCTTTCACACTCAGCGTGAAGGTTGGGACGGCGGCCTGAGGCATTGGCAGATTCTCCGCATCAAAAGATGCGGCAACTTTGCGAGGCGATGTCGGCGATGTATATCGGGCGCATCCCACAGTTGGTGTAGGACGCCTCCGGTCATCTTGTAGGTGGTTGCCCACGCTTAACGTTCGGGGGCTAAGACAACCCTATTAAGCCGAAACCCAAGTACTGGATTTCTAGCGCGAGCGAACCTTCCCATACCGGGAAAACAACCCTCGTACACTCAACACCGCCGGAATCCCCATCCCGACCCACGACAACATGTCCCACGCCCCGTTGCCGAGCAACGCAGCAAAAAGCCCCGCCGCCATCAGTAAACCCATCCAGATCGGGTGCGCAAACACGCTCCAGTTGCTCGTACGTTTAGCCTTCATCGGGCAGTCTCCGCCTGAGACGTGTCGACACGAACCAAGGTCGTAGCCCGGCGTCGAACCCACCACAGGTACACGCCGCTGCCGAGGACGATGATGGTCAGCACATCCAGCACGGCCCACAACACTTTCATCGGCATGCCGCCGTAGTCGCCGAAGTGCAGCGGTTGGGACATGAGGAGGGCGTCCATGTACCACGGGCGGTCGACGATGGCGGTGACGTGCAAGTCGCAGGCGTCGATCAGCACCGGGGTCAACAGGTGCGATGTCAGGTGGCTGGCGCCTTTCATGAACACCGCGTAGTGGTGTTCGCTGGAAAAACGAGTGCCGGGGAACGCAATGAAATCTGCTTGCATGCCGGGAACAGCCGCTTCGGCGATGTCCAGCAAGCGGGTGGCGGGCGCGCGACTCAGCAAGGGCGGGGCGTCGCGGTAGGGCGCGATCATGGCGGCCAGGCTGTCGTTGCGCCATGCGGTGATCACCAGGTCGGCACAGGCGTTGAACACGCCCGTCACTCCGACCACCAATGCCCAGGTCAGGGTGACGACGCCAATCAGGTTATGCAGGTCGAGCCAGCGCACGCGGCTGGATTTGTTCTGGCGCACGCTGGCAAATTTCAAGCGGCGCATGAACGGCGCATACAGCACCACGCCCGAGACAATGGCGGCGATGAACATCAACCCCATCGCGCCGAGAAACAGCATGCCCCACGGGCCTGCGTACATGTCGGTGTGCAGGCGCAGCATGATCATCATGAAGCCGCCGTTGGCCGAGGCTTTTTCGAAGGCTTCGCCGGTGCGGGCATCGAGCACAAAGGTGTGGGACGCGTTCGGTTCAGTCCCGGCGGTGGTGGCCATGATCGCGGTCACGGCGTTAGGGGTGTCATCGTCCCAGCCAAAATATTGCAAGACTTCGCCCGGGCGATGCGCTTCGGCGGCGAGGACCAGCTGTTGCAGACTCAGCGACGGCGTATTGGCCGGCATCTGTTTGAATTCGGGGGTGTTGCCTAATAAATGATCAATTTCATGGTGAAAAATCAGTGGCAACCCGGTGACTGCCAGCATCAGCAGAAACACGGTGCAGATCAGGCTGGTCCAGGTGTGGACGGTAGACCAGCGGCGGATGGTTTGGCTTTTCATGTTTTTTCCAAAAGCGAAGAGCCACTGCCTTAAGTGGCCCTGTTTTACGCGCTCGGTTTAAAGCCCGAGGATCGTTACCACTTGTAGTTGAGGCTGGTCAGCACGTTGCGTTGGTCGCCGTAGTAACACCACGTGCCATCGCAGGTCGACAGGTGATCTTTGTTAAACACAGTGTTTGCGTTGACTGCCACCGAGACGCCTTGAGGCTGTTGTTCAAACGGCCGAGGTCGCAATGCACCGCAGCGTCGTAGAGGGTGTACGAGCTGACGTGGGCGTTGGAGGTATTGGCAGCGTTGCCGAAGGTGTCGCCGACATAACGCACGCCAGCGCCCATGCCGAAGCCATCGAAATTTGGCTTAAATCTTCGGCGCGATGGGGGCAGGCGATGTTGTGCTTCAGCCTAGACAGCAGCCAGCTTCGATGATCGCGATACAGCGTGCTGACACGCTCGGTATGACGGCTTTGGACTGGCGACACGTACGGCCCCGGATGATAACTCTAATACTAACGAGAATATTTCGCGATTGTGTCAGAGCGCGGTGTGGGAAGCAATTAGCGCTCATCGGAGGGTCTTGCAGGGGGTTAAGTATTACAAAATGTTTGCAAGAGATAATGATAGAACTTATCATTCTCATTACTGTCCCGCTCACGCTGCTCAGTCATTCTCACTGCTCGTCGTCCTCTCCCCTAAATGCTCAACGGCCCCTCCCTCAGGATCGACCATGCTCACTCCCGCTCAACCAGGCTTTCCCTTGCGCCCGACCTTACTTGCCTTGCTCTGCTCGCTAACGATCAGTGCTCAAGGTGCGACTACCGACAAGACGCAGGATGCGGGCACTACTCAAGGGAGCGGCGCAGTTGTGTTGGGTGACGTAAACATTGATGCGCAGGCCACTGCGCCGACGACCGACCTCCCTGCGGTGTATGCAGGCGGGCAAGTCGCCCGTGGCGCGCAATTGGGTGTTTTGGGTAACCAGGACATCATGGACGTCCCGTTCAGCACGACGTCCTACACCGAAAAACTGATCCGCGACCAGCAAGCCGAAACAGTGGGCGACGTTCTGTTGAACGACTCATCGGTTCGTCAGGCCAGCGGCTATGCCAACCAGGCGCAGGTGTTCGTGATTCGTGGTTTACCGCTGAACTCCGACGACATCTCTTACAACGGTTTGTATGGCGTGCTGCCGCGTCAGATCATCTCCACCGATGCGCTAGAGCGCGTAGAAGTGTTCAAAGGCCCCAACGCGTTTATCAATGGCGTAACCCCGACCGGCTCCGGTATCGGCGGCGGTGTGAACTTGCAACCTAAACGCGCGGACGATGTTCCGTTGCGCCGCCTGAGCACGGACATCAGCTCTGACGGTCGGATTGGCGAACACTTGGATTTGGGTCAGCGCTTTGGTGAGGGCAATCAATTTGGCGCACGGGTGAATTTGGCGCAGCGCGAAGGCGACACCGCCATCGACGACGAAAGCAATCGCGCCAAACTGTTCTCCATTGGCCTGGATTATCGCGGCGACGCACTGCGTGTCTCCGGCGACTTCGCCTACCAGAGCGAGCGCGTCAACGGAGGCCGAAACACAGTGTTTCTGGGCACTGCGACCCATATACCTGACGCCCCTTCGTCCACCACCAATTACAACCCTAAATGGGGTTACACCGAGATCCAAGACACCTTCGGCATGATGCGCGCCGAATACGACTTGAACGATAACTGGACGGCGTACGCCGCAGCCGGCCAGAAACATACCCGTGAAACGGGGGACTACTCTTCGGTCACCTTGATTGGCAACAACGGCAATGCCAAGGTCACCGGGTCGTTCATCCCGCACATCGAAGACAACACCAGTGCCATGGCTGGCTTGAACGGTGCGTTTCAGACCGGCTCTGTTAGCCACAAGCTCAACTTCGGCCTGGCAGGCATCTGGACTTCACAGCGCAGCGCCTACAATTTTGACCTGACGGCACACGCCACCAATATCTATGACCCGGTTAATCCACCTGAGCCAGTGGGCAACTTCGCCGGAGGCGATCTGGGCGATCCAAATGTTGTTGGCAAAACCATCGTTCGCAGTGGTGCGGTGTCCGACACGTTGGGCTTTATCGATGATCGGGTACTGCTGACGCTTGGCGTGCGCCGCCAAGAGCTGATCGTAGAAGGTTATAGCTACGGCGACAGCAGTCGCACAGCGTTCTACGATGAATCGATTACCACGCCGGTTTACGGGATTGTGATCAAGCCGTGGGAGCATGTGTCCCTCTATGCCAACCATATCGAAGGGTTGGCGCAAGGGCCTACTGCGCCGACATCGGCAGGTGGGGCGAAGGTTATCAATGGCACCCAAGTATTCGCCCCGGCACGTTCGAAACAGACGGAAGCGGGCGTAAAACTGGACATGGGCACCTATGGGGCAAGCCTGGGTGTTTACCGAATCTCCCAGCCGAGCGCCGGTTATTCTCAACTGGTTAACCCCACTACCGCTGTCTATGTTCATGACGGTGAGCAGATCAACAAAGGGGTTGAGCTGAATGTGTTCGGCGAGCCGATTGAAGGGCTGCGTTTGCTCACCGGTTTGACGCGCATGGAAACCGAGTTGCAGGACACTCAGGGCGGGACCAACGACGGCCATCGCGCCATCGGTGTTCCAACCTTCCAGTTCAACGCCTCAGTTGATTGGGACGTGCCTGGTTTGCAGGGTGTTTCCCTGAACGGGCTGATGCTGCGCACTGGCGGTCAATACGCCGATGCGGCCAACAACCTCAGCCTACCGACATGGAACCGCTTCGATGTTGGTGCTCGTTACAACTTCAAAGTCGATCAGCGTGATGTCACCGTACGTGCCACTGTCGAGAACGTTGCGAACAAGGATTACTGGGCTTCAGCACTGGGTGGCTACCTGACCCAAGGCGACCCGCGTCTGGTGAAGTTGTCGGGCTCAATCGATTTCTGATAACGCGACATCGCAGCTCAGAACTCTGTAGGGACCAACAATTTGGCTCCTGCAGGAGTTGTCGAAGGCTGCGATAAGACTTTCCGTGCCTACCCTTTCCTGTCTGCCGAAGTCTCCTCCGTTGGCTTGCCAACGAAAGCGTCATTGCAGGCGACCCAAATTTCAGGTCGACCTCAGCGGCTCAGCGGCTCGATGACGGGCCTCTTCGCAGGCAAGCCTGCTCCCACAGAAATCTACGGCTGCTTGCTAGCAACGGGTATCAGTAAAATCCAAGCGCCGTACCGGCTTCGCAGCCGTCGGCAGCTCCTACAAAATGTGTGCATTGCTCGAAAAACTGTGGGGCCGAATTCATTCGGGAAGGCTTCATTCCTGACACGCTGCAGCCTCAAACTAAACAAAGTGCCACCCAGTTTGTATGGATTGCCCAGAGACAAATTTGAAAGCGGCGGGAAGGTCAGAACGAATGTGACTGCTGGCGACGGCGCCAGTGGCAGAGGCTTTGTTCCAGGCGCGCTGAACTGTCTATTTGCTGCTTGCGGGCATGGCTGAACAGGATCAGTGCCAATTCGGCAGTGACCAAGGCGTCGGCGCTGGCATGATGGCGCTCGTCCGCGTGCAAGCCAAAAAACGCGGTCCAGTCATCAAGGCCGGCGTGTCGAATATTTGCGTTAGGAAACAGCATCGGTGCCATCTGCGCCACGTCGAAAAAGCGGTGCTGTAAGCGATACCCAAGGCTGTCTTTCAACGCACGACTCAGCATGTGTTGGTCGAACGAAGCGTGAAAAGCCATCAGCGGACTGTTGCCGACAAATTCCATCAGGTCCAACAAGGCATCCACCGGTTCGCTGCCAGCGGCAATGGCGCTGGGGCCCAAACCATGCAACAACACGCTGGGGCTGAGTTTGTGATCCGGGCGCAGCAGCGTGCGTTCGAATTGTTGGCCAAAGTCGATGCCACCGTCCTCGATCACCACCGCGCCGATGGATAACACCACGTCACGGTTAAGGTTCAGGCCACTGGTTTCCAGGTCAAGCACCACCCATCGCTGTTGACGCAAGGGGTCGTCATTGACGGACGCGCAGGTCGCCAGATTGTCCAGGCGCTGCTGTTGGCGGGCGTCGAGGGTGGGTCTAGCACTGCGTAACCAGGCGAATAAATTCATAACTGATAGCGCAATGTCAGGCTGCTTTGCAGGCGTTGAGCCTGACGCAGTGACTCGCGCAAAATACGCCGATCCAAGTGGTTGAGAATGTCCGGGTCGACGCGATTTGAATAGGGCAGGTTTTGTCGACTTTGCAATTGGTGTTGCTGCATCCGGGTTTGCTGAATGAAATGGTACGCCTCTTCATAAGCGGCGCCGTCCAGCGGCTCGATAACTTCTTTGTCGACCAACTGGCGCAAGCGTTCAAGGGTGTTGTTGGCTTCAACGCCATTGGCCAGGGCGAGCAGGCGTGCGCCATCAACAAACGGCGTCAGGCCCTGGACTTTCAAGTCCAACGTGGCTTTTTCGCCGCCTTTGCGAGCGAGTACAAAATCTCGAAAGCGCCCGACTGGCGGCCGCTGACGAAGCGCGTTATCGGCCATCATGCGTTGAAACAATCGGTTGTCAGCCACTTGGTCGAGAATCCCGCGCCGCAGTTGATCAACGCTGCGCTCATCGCCCCACACCACCCGCAAATCAAAGTAGATGCTGGAAGCCAGAAGATTTTCCGGCGTGGCTTCTCGAATGAAGGCAGCAAAACGTCGCGACCATTCCAAGCGCGACAGGCACAAGTCGGGGTTGCCGGCCATGATGTTGCCTTTGCACAGGGTAAATCCGCACTGCGCCAAACTTTGATTGATCTGTTGCGCCAAGGGCAGCAACTTCGCCCGGATGGCCGCGGCTTCGGCTGCGTCATTGGCCTCGAACAAGATGCCGTTGTCCTGATCGGTATACAGCGTTTGCTCGCGGCGACCTTCGCTGCCAAAACACAGCCAGCTGAATGGAATACCGGGGTCGCCTTTTTCCAACACCGTCAGTTCGATGACCCGGCACACCGTATGGTCGTTGAGCAGGGTGATGATCTGGGTAATCTGCGTCGACGAAGCACCGTGGGCCAGCATCCGATCGACCAGTTGCACAATTTCGCCGCGCAGGTTGGCCAGGCTTTCAATTTTCGTCGCGCTGCGAATGGTCCGCGCCAAATGAACCAGGTCCACGCGCTGCAAAGAAAACAAATCGCGTTCGGACACCACGCCACACAGACGCTGGTCTTTCACCAGACAGACATGAGCGATATGCCGTTCGGTCATCGCGATAGCGGCATCAAATGCGCTGGCATCGGGGCTGAGAAAAAATGGTTTCTGAATCATGTTTTTTTCGATGGGCAAACCGAAGTCTCCCGTGCCATCGGCCACGACCTGGCGCAGGTCGCGCAGGGTGAAAATGCCCAGCGGCGCCTTGCGCTCATCGACGATCACAATGCTGCCGACCTGTTGCTCATGCATCAGCTTGACCGCTTCGCGCAACGGAGTGTCCGGGCTGCAGGTCACGGGGTGACGCATCGCCAGTTCGCCGAGGCGAGTATTCAACGAATACTGAGTGCCGAGTGCTTCTGCGGCGCGTTGCTGGACTTGTTGGTTGACCTGCTCCAGCAGGCTGCTGACACCCCGTAAGGCGAAGTCACGAAACTCGCTGGAGAGCGCGAACAGTTTGATGAACGCTAATTTGTTCAACTGCAGGCAAAAGGTGTCTTCGGCCGCGAGATGTTCGGTGCGCGTGGCGCGTTCGCCCAGCAGCGCAGCCAGCGGAAAACACTCTCCGGTGGAAATTTCGAACGTGGTCTCGGTTTCGCTTTTCGCAGGGTGCGTACGTTCGCCCACGACTCGGCCGGTTTTGACGATGTAAAAATGTTCTACCGGGCCGTCGGCAGGTTTGATGATGCATTCGTCGGCCGCGTAAAAACGCAGTTGGCACTGTTCGACCAGATACGCGAGGTGCGCGTTTTCCATCTGGTTGAAAGGTGGGAACTTTTGCAGGAATTGAATAGTGCCGTGTATGTTTTGCAGCACCGCTGTCTTGCCTGCCTGATTGAAAGCATCTGCCTTACGCATGACCATGACCGCTTATGTAGAACAATTTTTAGAGTCGGTTTTCGAGAGTCATGGTCGGCCGCTAACGAGAAAGTGCCCATTGGACGTAAGTCTAGGATCGCGTTAATGAACTAGAGTGAAAATACCCGACTCAAGTGCTCGGATTTTCGCGTGAGTTTTGCGCGAGGATCAGGTACAAAGCCGACGAAGCGTACAGCGCATGATGTTTGATTCGCTGTCCTACCAGTGTGGGGAATCAATGAGACCTGTATGACTGAGCTTGACCTGTTAAGTGATGAAGAGCGCGAAGCGATCAACGACGCGATGCAAACGTCCGATCCGCTTGAGCAACAACGAGTACTTATCGTCGATGACAATAAAGACGCACGAGAGCTGTTGGCCGAATTTCTCAGTTCGAATGGCGTCAGTTGCATCACGGCTTCAGATTGCGTTTCGGCAATGAGTTTGCTTGAGCACCGCAGGTCCATCGGGCTATTGATCACTGACTTGCGCATGGCACCGTGCAACGGTTTGGATCTGATTCGTCAAGTGCGGGAATCGCCGATGGCAGCCTTGCCCATCATCATCGTATCGGGCGATGCCGAGGTTGAAGACGCTATTGAGGCGATGCATTTGAGCGTGGTGGATTTTTTGCTAAAGCCGATTGATACCCAGCGGGTGCTGGAACTGGTCCGGCGGGAGTTGAGGATCAGTTGAAAGGTTTCGCGAATGAATTCGCCCCCACAGAAATCTCAGTGGGAGCGAATTCATTCGCGAATGCAGCACCTCGGGATCACGATAGACCGCGAGGGTCGTTTACCTACAGCCCGTTTTTTGCCTTGAACTCACGACGTCGACGGTGCAGCACGGGTTCGGTGTAGCCGTTGGGTTGTTTAGTCCCCTCGATCACCAATTCAAGCGCCGCCTGGAACGCAATGTTGCTGTCGAAATCCGGCGCCAGCGGGCGGTACAGCGGGTCGTTGGCATTCTGCCGGTCGACTACCGGTGCCATGCGCTTGAGGCTTTCGACCACCTGGGTTTCGTTGACCACACCATGGCGCAACCAGTTGGCGATGTGCTGGCTGGAAATCCGTAGCGTGGCGCGGTCTTCCATCAGGCCAATGTCGTTGATGTCCGGCACCTTCGAGCAACCAACGCCCTGATCGATCCAGCGCACCACGTAACCCAAGATGCCCTGAGCGTTGTTGTCCAGTTCGTTCTGGATCTCTTCGGGCGTCCAGTCAGTGTTCGGCGCCAACGGAATGGTCAGGATGTCGTCGACCGAAGCGGGAGCGCGTTTGGCCAATTCGGCCTGGCGGGCGAACACATCGACTTTGTGATAGTGCAACGCGTGCAGCGCAGCAGCCGTTGGCGAAGGCACCCACGCCGTGTTTGCACCCGCCAGTGGGTGAGCAATTTTCTGCTCAAGCATCGCGGCCATCAGATCAGGCATGGCCCACATGCCCTTACCGATTTGCGCACGGCCTTGCAGGCCGCAGCTCAAGCCGATATCGACATTTGAGTTTTCGTAGGCGCTGATCCACTTCTCGGCTTTCATCTGTGCTTTGCGCACAACCGGGCCTGCTTCCATGGACGTATGAATTTCATCGCCCGTGCGATCAAGGAAACCGGTATTGATGAACACCACGCGCTCACTCGCAGCCTTGATACAGGCCTTAAGGTTGACCGTGGTGCGGCGCTCTTCGTCCATGATCCCGACTTTGAGCGTGTTGCGCGGCAGGTTCAGCACGTCTTCAACGCGACCAAACAGCTCGTTAGTGAACGCTGCTTCTTGCGGGCCGTGCATTTTCGGTTTAACGATATAGACCGAGCCCGTGCGGCTGTTGGTGCGCTGGCTTTTGCCGTTGAGGCTGTGGATAGCGGCCAGGCTGGTAAGCAAGCCGTCGAGAATCCCTTCTGGGACTTCGTTGCCGTCCTTGTCGAGAATCGCGTCGATGGTCATCAGGTGACCGACGTTGCGGATGAACAACAATGAACGGCCATGCAGGCTGACCTCGCCACCGTTGGGTGTGGTGTAGGTTCGGTCGGCGTTCATGGTGCGGGTGAAAGTTTCGCCGCCTTTTGATACTTGCTCGGCCAAGTCGCCTTTCATCAGGCCCAGCCAGTTGCGGTACACCACGACTTTGTCGTCAGCATCGACAGCGGCAATAGAATCTTCGCAGTCCATGATGGTGGTCAGCGCGGCTTCCATCAGCACGTCTTTGACGCCCGCCGCATCGGTCTTGCCGACGGGGCTGTCGGCGTCGATCTGGATCTCGAAATGCAGGCCGTTGTGTTTAAGCACAAGGGTGGTGGGCGCCGACGCTTCGCCATGAAAGCCGATCAATTGCGCGTCGTCAGCCAGGCCAGAATTGCTCCCGCCCTTAAGGGCGACGACCAGCTTGCCGTCAATCACCTTATAGCCGGTTGAGTCGACGTGAGAGCCCGCAGCCAATGGCGCGGCTTCGTTGAGGAAGGCGCGGGCGAATGCGATGACCTTGTCGCCGCGAACTTTGTTGTAGCCCTTGGTTTTTTCCGCGCCATCGGCTTCGCTGATGGCGTCGGTGCCGTACAAAGCGTCGTACAACGAACCCCAACGTGCGTTGGAGGCGTTGAGTGCGAAGCGCGCGTTCATGACCGGGACCACTAACTGTGGACCCGCCATGCGGGCAACTTCATCGTCGACGTTTTGCGTGGTGATCTGGAAATCCGCTGCTTCTGGCAACAGGTAACCTATTTCTTGCAGGAAGGCTTTATAAGCCGCTGCGTTGTGGGCAGCGCCTGCTTGGGATTGGTGCCAGGCATCGATCTGCGCCTGGAAATCGTCACGTTTGGCGAGTAGGGCTTTGTTCTTCGGCGCAAGCTCGTTGATGAGCTTTTCGGTGCCGGTCCAGAACGTGGCGGCATCAAGGCCGGTTCCTGGGATGGCTTCGTTATTGACGAAGTCCAACAGGACTTTGGCGACCTGAAGGCCACCGACTTGAACGTGTTCAGTCATTGCTTGCCTCACTCTGCTCAGCGGTTAGCTTTTCATCGATCAAACGTTATGTAGTGCGCGCTGCGGCATACTACATGAAGCATTGGGTTGTGAAAATCTGGCTAATAACGTCATTGGGCGACCCACAATTAAGTGCCGGTCACTAGGGGAACAAGATGTTCTCAAAAATAACGAGGATTGTTCCAGATAATTCTTAAAACGGTACACGATTAGTTTCACCCTGCTGGGTATGCCACGTGCCTATACTGATCCGACCCCCCAGCGGTTTGCATCTATCACCGTGTGGGCGCCTTCAGAATAAGAGGATTGACCGTGGATCATCTCGTCATCACCGTATTTGCCCCGGATCAGCCGGGCCAGGTTGAACGCATCGCCGAGTGCATCGCTGGGCATGGTGGTAATTGGCTGGAAAGCCGGATGTCACGTTTAGCTGGGCAATTTGCCGGGGTAGTCAGAGTCGGCGTGCCTGCCGAATCCCACGATGCAATGCTGGACGCCTTACAAGCCTTGTCGGCTCACGGCATTCGGGTGCTGGTCGCTCAAAGTGAAATCGAGCAGTCCTGCGTCTGGAAACCTATTGCGATGGAGTTGGTGGGTAACGACCGCCCCGGCATCGTCCGTGACATTACTCGGGTGTTGGCAGAGCAAGGCGTCAACCTTGAGCGATTGGTCACCAGCGTGAGCCCGGCACCCATGAGCAGCGAGTTGCTGTTCCATGCCGAAGCGATTCTAGGTGTGCCGCTGACGTTGTCGCTGGAAGTGCTGCAAAAGCGCTTGGAAACCTTGGCAGACGATCTGATGGTAGAGCTGGTGCTGAAAACCGAAAAATAAAGACGCGGCCTTTCAGGCACATCGATGTTTGACCTGTGGGAGCGCGCTTGCCCGCGATGGAGCGCGAAGCGTTCCCAATTGCCGAGGCTATTTCAGCTGAAGAACTGAGCTGTTCGATTGACGACTGCTGCGCAGCCGATCGCGGGCAAGCGCGCTCAAGCGGAAAAGGTTATCCACGTTATACCTGCACCTGCCTGTGGATAACCTGGGGAGACAGTGCTGCGGGCCATGTGGGTAAAGGCTTGCTGGCAAACGATCAAAAAACCAACAGTTTCAATAGGTTGTGCACAAATAGGTTGAACGAGGCTGTGGATAACCTCTGGAGAGATTGCTGTAAGCCACGGGCGACGTGGCTTACAGCAAGTTGTGCGTTTTTTGATCAGTTGTTCTGTAGCGCGCTTCGTCGAGACCTCAGCCAGATATCGACGCTGTAGACCGCCAATCCCGCCCAAATAAACGCAAACGCGAGCAACGTGGTGCTCGAAAGTTGTTCACCGTAAACCATCACGGCTAACGCCAATACCAACGTGGGGGCTACGTATTGCAGGAAGCCCAGTGTGGTGTAAGGCAAATGCCGCGCGGCAGCGTTGAAGCAAATCAGCGGCATGACCGTTATCGGCCCGGCAGCGGCCAACCACCAGGCTTCGGAGGTGGTCCAAAAGCTGGCTTGCGCGCTGGCGGCTGCCGGGTTGAACAACATCCAGCCCATGGCCAGTGGCACCAACAACCAGGTTTCCACCACCAACCCCGGCAATGCGGCGACTGGCGCCTGTTTACGGATCAGCCCGTAGAAGGCAAAACTCAACGCCAGCACCAGCGAAACCCACGGCAGACTACCGACTTGCCACACTTGCTGGGCAACGCCCACCGCCGCCAGACCTACTGCCATCCACTGCAAGGGACGCAAGCGTTCGCGCAACAGCAGCATGCCCAGCAACACATTGACCAGCGGGTTGATGTAGTAGCCGAGACTGGCTTCAAGCATCCGCCCGTTATTCACCGCCCACACGTAGGTCAGCCAGTTGATTGCGATCAGGCTTCCGCTCAACGTGAGGATGGCCAAACGACCTGGGTTGTCGCGCAGCTCACGCCACCAACCGGGATGTTTCCACACCATCAGCAGCAACGAGCCGCACAACGCTGACCACAGCACCCGATGGACAATAATCTCCACTGACGGGACGGCGGCGATGGCTTTGAAATAAAGCGGGAACAAGCCCCAAGTGATGTAGGCGGTGAGGCCAAGAATGTACCCGCGACGCGGGTTAACGGCGTGCATGCATGTTCCTTACGCAGCGAATGATCAGGCGAAGTTTCTTTAAGCGAGCGCCGTTGCTCAGAGGCTGCGGCGCTTGGGTCGAGGGCTAAAACAGCTTTAGTGGTTCTTCGTTGAGTGCCGACAATTGTTCGCGCAATGCCAGCACTTGATCGCCCCAGTAACGCTCGGTACCGAACCACGGAAAGCTGTGCGGGAAGGCCGGGTCGTCCCAGCGCCGGGCGAGCCATGCGCTGTAGTGCATCAGGCGTAGGGCGCGCAGCGGTTCGATCAACGCCAGTTCGCGGGGATTGAAGTCGTGGAATTCGCTGTAGCCGTCCATCAACTCGGACAACTGGCTCAAGCATTCCTGACGATCACCGGCGAGCATCATCCAAATGTCTTGGGCCGCAGGACCCATGCGGCAGTCATCAAGGTCGACGATGTGGAACATTTCATCCCGGGCCATCATGTTGCCGGGGTGGCAGTCGCCGTGCATGCGGATATTTTTATGCGGCGTGGCGGCGTAAACGTCTTCGACGCGCTTGAGCAAGTCGCGGGCGACTGACTCATACGCCGGCAACAAACTGCGCGGAATACAGTTGTTTTCCAGCAGAAAGGCCAATGAGTCGTGGCCGAAATTTTTAACACCAAGCACTTGGCGGTGCTCAAACGGCTTGGTGGCGCCTACCGCATGCAGGCGACCGAGCAGTTGCCCGAGGCGATACAGTTGATCCAGATTTCCCGGCTCTGGCGCCCGACCGCCACGGCGTGGGAACAAGGTGAAACGAAAGCCGGCATGTTCGTGCAGGGTTTCGCCGTTGTGTACGAGGGGGGCAACCACTGGCACATCAACTTCAGCCAGCTCAAAGGTGAAGCTGTGTTCTTCGAGAATGGCTTCATTGGTCCAGCGTTGCGGCCGGTAGAACTTGGCGATCAGCGGCTCGCCGTCTTCGATGCCGACTTGATACACACGGTTTTCGTAACTGTTGAGCGCAAGGATGCGGGCGTCGCTGAGAAAGCCAATGCTTTCGACAGCATCGAGCACCAAGTCAGGCGTGAGTGTTGCAAACGGGTGGGCCATGCTTACTCCTGCGCGCAGCAGGCTGCCGCGTCGGGCCCGATATGTTAGCGCAATGAGGCTGCGCCTGACACATTCGCTGATTTGCCCGAGGCTGCAGGAGCCAACGTGTTGGCGAAGAAGTCAGCCCCGCAAACAGTTTGGGACTTGGCCATGCATCAGTCCTGAGGCTTTGGCGTTCGCGCGAGGCAATAAATATCCACCCGCCTTGCTCCCCCGTCCATGAGCAAGCGCGACAGGGCGTTCACCGTTGCGCCGGTGGTTAACACATCGTCCACCACCGCAAAATGTTTGCCCTCTATCTGTGCTCCGGGACGGATGGCAAACGCTTTGCGCAAATTGCTTTGACGGGCTTTGGCGTCCAATCCTTGCTGCGCTGGGGTTTCCAGTACCCGAAGCAACAAACGCTCGTCGGATGCCAAGTCCAGTTGCGTGCCTAGCCAGCGGGTCAGCATCTCGGCTTGGTTATAACCTCGCTGCCGTAGTCGTTTACTCGCAAGCGGCACCGGCAGCAGACAATCCGGGCGCGCAAGGCCCTCAGCAAAGCGGTGTTGCAGAGCTTGCCCGAGCAACTGCGCAAGCAGCCGACCCATGGGCCATTTGGCTTGATGTTTAAAGCGTGTGACCAGGCTGTCGATGGGGAAGTCGTAACCCCACGGCACCACGACTTCGCTGAACGCAGGCGGCTGTCGCTGGCATTGACCGCACGTCAGGCCTGCCATTGGCATAGGCAGCGCACAACGTTCACAGCTGTCTCCAAGCCAAGGCAGGTCAGTTTCACAGCCGGTACAGATAGGAAATAACGCGTCTGTGGTCTCGTCGCACAATAAACATGTTTGTTTGTTTTTTAACCAGATGTAAACCTGATGCGTGCTCTGTGGTTGACAGCGCATGGCTCTTCCTTAAATATGCCGAACATCCGTGTAGTCCGAATGACCGTGTGTTCTAACCGCGCTCATTCGCGCAAGCCAAGAACAAACAAGGAGCCGCCCAATGAGCGCCAGCATCACCGCCACTCTGCGTCACGACTGGACTTTAGCCGAGGTCAGAGCGCTGTTCTTACAGCCATTCAATGACCTGTTGTTTCAGGCGCAGACCGTGCACCGTGCTCATTTCGACGCCAACCGGGTTCAGGTGTCGACGCTGCTCTCGATCAAAACCGGGGCCTGCCCGGAAGATTGCAAATACTGCCCGCAGTCCGGCCACTACAACACCGGGCTGGAGAAAGAGAAGCTGCTGGAAGTGCAGAAAGTCCTGGAAGAGGCCGCACGCGCTAAATCCATCGGCTCCACGCGTTTCTGCATGGGCGCGGCCTGGAAGCATCCGTCTGCCAAAGACATGCCGTATGTGCTGGAAATGGTGAAAGGCGTTAAAGCCATGGGCCTTGAAACCTGCATGACCTTGGGGCGTCTCGATCAGGATCAAACCGCCGCACTGGCCACCGCAGGGTTGGATTACTACAACCACAACCTCGACACCTCGCCAGAGTTCTACGGCAGCATCATTACCACCCGCACCTATAGCGAGCGTCTGCAGACCTTGGCCTATGTGCGTGAGTCGGGGATGAAGATCTGTTCCGGCGGGATTCTGGGCATGGGTGAAAGCCTTGATGACCGTGCCGGGCTGCTGATGCAACTGGCGAACCTGGCGGAGCATCCGGAATCGGTGCCGATCAACATGTTGGTCAAGGTGGCCGGTACACCGCTGGAAAACGCCGAAGACATCGACCCGTTCGACTTCATTCGGATGCTGGCGGTGGCGCGCATCATGATGCCGCAGTCCCACGTGCGCCTGTCCGCTGGCCGCGAAGCGATGAATGAACAGATGCAAGCGCTGGCGTTCTTCGCCGGTGCCAATTCAATTTTCTATGGCGACAAGTTGCTGACCACTGCCAACCCACAAGCCGACAAGGACATGCAGCTGTTCTCGCGTCTGGGCATCCTTCCGGAAGCCGGGGTGGAACATTCAGACGAAGTGCATCAGGCCGCTATCGAGCAGGCGTTGATCGAGCAAAAGAGCAGCGAAATGTTTTACGACGCTACTGCGGTCTGATTTTGCCTTTACCTCTGTAGGAGCCAACGTTGGCGAGGCGGCGTGTCTGATACGCCGCGCAAGGCCTTCGCCAACACGTTGGCTCCTACAGGAACGCTACCCAAACACCCATGAGGCCTGCATGTCTTTCGATCTCCGCACGCGTCTGGCTGTTCGTCGCGCTGAACAGCTTTACCGTCATCGTCCATTGCTGCAAAGCCCCCAAGGCCCTGAAGTGGTGGTCGATGGTCAGCCGCTGTTGGCGTTCTGTAACAACGACTACCTCGGCTTGGCCAATCACCCTGAAGTCATTGCCGCGTGGCAAGCCGGCGCGGATCGCTGGGGTGTGGGCGGCGGCGCTTCGCACTTGGTGATCGGCCACAGCAGCCCGCACCACGAACTTGAAGAGGCCTTGGCCGACTTGACCGGTCGTCCTCGTGCGTTGCTGTTTTCCAACGGCTACATGGCCAACCTTGGTGCGGTCACGGCGCTGGTCGGGAAGGGTGATTCGGTCATCGAAGACCGACTAAATCATGCTTCTTTACTGGACGCTGGTTTGCTCAGCGGCGCACGGTTTTCTCGCTATCTGCACAACGACGCCAACAGCCTCGACTCACGTTTAGAGAAGGCCAGCGGCAATACGTTGGTGGTCACCGATGGCGTGTTTAGCATGGACGGCGATTTGGCTAACCTGCCAGCGCTGGCCCAGGCGGCAAAAGCTAAAGGCGCCTGGCTGATGGTGGATGACGCCCACGGATTTGGCCCGCTGGGCGCCAACGGCGCCGGGGCTGTCGAGCATTTTGGCTTGAGCATAGAAGACGTACCGGTATTGGTCGGCACGCTGGGTAAAGCCTTTGGCACGGCGGGCGCTTTCGTCGCGGGCAGCGAAGAGCTGATCGAAACCCTGATCCAGTTCGCCCGGCCCTACATTTACACTACTAGCCAACCGCCTGCGCTGGCCTGCGCCACGCTAAAAAGCCTTGAAATTCTGCGCAGCGAACATTGGCGTCGCGAGCACCTGCAACGTCTGATTCAGCAGTTCCGCCAAGGAGCCCAACAGATCGGTCTGCAACTGGTGGACAGCTTCACGCCGATTCAGCCAATCCTTATCGGTGACAGTGGACGCGCTTTACGCCTGTCGCAGATGTTGCGTGATCGTGGCCTGCTGGTGACCGCTATTCGCCCGCCAACCGTCCCTGCCGGCGGTGCGCGTTTACGTGTCACCTTGTCCGCCGCCCACAGCGAAGCGCAAGTGCAGCTATTGTTGAATGCATTGGCGCAGTGTTATCCGCTGCTCGGTGAACACGAATTGGTGGAAGCGGACCATGCGTGATCGTCTGATTTTGCTACCAGGCTGGGGTTTAGGGATCTCACCGTTAGAGCCGTTGGCCGCTGCGTTGCGCGGTCTCGACGAGCATTTGCGGGTAGAAATCGAACCGTTGCCCGATGTCCAATTGTCGGCTTTCGGCGACATCGAGCTGAGCGAAGTGCTTGATGAACTCGATGCCACATTGCCCGACAATGCTTGGCTCGGGGGCTGGTCTTTAGGTGGGATGTTGGCGACGGAACTGGCCGCGCGTCGTGCCGATCGTTGCTGTGGTCTGCTGACGTTCGCCAGTAACAGCTCCTTCGTTTCTCGTAGCGACTGGCCCCATGCGATGTCGCCCGAGGCATTCGATGCGTTTCTCGCCGGGTGCTCGGTTGATCCGCAGGGCACACTAAAACGTTTCAGCCTGCTGTGCGTTCAAGGCGCCGAAGACCCTCGTGGTTTGGCCCGGTTGTTAAACGCTGCCGCACCGCACACTTCGCCCGACGCGCTGCTGCATGGCTTGAAATTGTTGGCACAACTCGATACCCGTAAAGCGCTGCAAGCCTATCGCGGGCCCCAACTGCATCTGTTTGCGGGGCTTGATGCGCTGGTGCCGGCCGAGGCTGCAAGCGATCTACTGAGTGTGCTGCCCGATGTGGAAATCGGCTTGATCGAACAGGCCAGCCACGCGTTCATTCTGGAAAACCCACACGGTGTTGCTGCGGCAATCCAGGCGTTTTTACACGAGTCCGGTGATGACTGATTTGTCCTTCTTCAAAAAAACCAGCGTCGAGACCGGCGCGTTGCCCGACAAGCGTCAGGTAGCGGCGTCTTTTTCCCGCGCCGCCGCCAGTTACGACAGCGTGGCCGAGTTACAACGCGCGGTCGGAAGCGAACTGCTGGCACGTTTGCCCGCTGAATTGAAACCGTCGCGCTGGTTAGACCTTGGCAGCGGCACGGGTTATTTCAGCCGCATTCTGGCGCAAACGTTCGACGGGAGCGAAGGCGTTGCCCTGGATATCGCCGAAGGCATGCTGCGCCATGCGCGTCCTTTGGGTGGTGCCCAGCATTTTGTAACGGGCGATGCCGAGCAAATACCGCTGGCAGACCACTCTTGCGGATTGATTTTTTCCAGCCTGGCTGTCCAGTGGTGTGAAAATTTCGGCGCGGTGCTCAGCGAAGCGCGGCGTGTATTGGAACCGGGCGGCGTGATGGTGTTTGCCAGTTTATGCGTCGGTACGTTGTATGAATTGCGCGAGAGTTGGCAGGCGGTAGACGGAATGATCCACGTCAATCGCTTCCGTCAATTCGACGATTACCGCCAGCTTTGTAACGCCAGTGGGTTGCGGGTTCGCAGTATCGACGTGCAACCCCATGTGCTGCATTACCCGGATGTCCGCAGCCTGACCCATGAATTAAAAGCCTTGGGCGCACACAACCTAAATCCTGGCCGGCCCGGCGGTTTGACCGGTCGTGCGCGCATAATGGGGCTGATCGACGCTTACGAACGGTTTCGCCATAGCGAAGGGCTGCCGGCCACTTACCAAGTGGTCTACGCGGTGTTGGAAAAACCATGAAGGGCAGGCACTGAGATGAGCAGTTCTTACTTCATCACGGGCACCGATACGGACGTCGGCAAGACCACAATTGCAGTCGGGCTGCTGCATGCGGCCCGACAGGCCGGCTTAAGCACGGCGGCGGGTAAACCAGTCGCTTCCGACTGCGTTGCCGGACCGGATGGCTTGCGCAACAGCGACGCGTTGGCGCTGATGGCGGAGTGTTCGGTGAAGCTGACGTACAACGAAGTCAATCCAATAGCGTTTGAACCCGCCATTGCCCCGCACCTTGCTGCGCGAGAAGCGGGTGTCGCGCTGACCGTTCAATCGCTACTTGAACCCATGCGCAACGTGCTGAATAAAAGCGCGGACTTCACCCTGATCGAAGGTGCTGGAGGCTGGCGAGTACCGCTGGCTGACCAGGCCAACCTGTCCGACCTTGCGGTGGCGTTGCAACTGCCGGTGATTCTGGTGGTTGGGGTCCGTTTGGGCTGCATCAACCATGCGCTGCTGACCGCCGAAGCCATCGCCCGGGACGGTTTGCAGTTGGCGGGGTGGGTGGCCAACATCATTGACGGCAAGACGTCGCGTCTGGAAGAGAATCTTGCCACCTTGGCCGAACGCCTGCCCGCGCCCTGTTTGGGCCGGGTGCCACGATTGAAGAAACCGACGGCGGAAGCAGTGGCGGAGTTTCTGCATTTGGAGTTGTTGGATTAGTAAGCGTTGTCGTGGCACGACTCTGTAGGAGGGTCCGCCACGTCTTCGACAGCCGCGCTGTCGCGCAGCAAACTGGTTGGCACTTTGTGTGGTTTGAGGTTGCAGCGTGTCAGGACTGAAGCCTTCCCGAATAAATTCGGTCCCACGGTTTTTCGCGCAATGCACACATTTGTAGACGCTGCCGAAGGCTGCGACAAGGGCCGAAGGACCTTCGCCAACAAGTTGGTATCTACAGATGGCCGCCTCCCTGTAGATCGCCAGTGAATTGAATATCGAATTGCGGAAAGAGGCCCCGTGAAACCATGCGGCCGAACGCAGGTGTTGCGCAGGGGGTAACGAGGCAAGGATGCCGAGTAAGCCGTGCGCGGCCAGGGACGGCCGCTCACGGCGACCCCCGGAGCGACGCCGGAGTGAGGGAAGACCGAGCCTAAGCGAGGGCCCGCATGGTGGGGCGAGCGTTTTGGGTTACCTTTTTGGCGTTCCGCGTTTGAAAAAGGTGACTCGCTGTAAAAGCGAAACCATAAGCTCAGCAACCACAAAGGCCGGATATATACGCCAACCCCAGCGCCAACCCATTGTTTTAAAAAGACTAAAAACTAGTTTGATAAGAGAGCCAACTTGTTGGCGAAAGTCCTTCGGACCTATCGCAGTCTTCGGCAGCTCTTACAGAAACGTGTGCATTGTTCAAGAATCTGTGGGAGCGAATTCATTCGCGAATGGGTTGACTCGGTGTGTCAGGTCTACCGCTTCCCGAATAAATTCGGTCCCACACAGTGAAATGCACAGTCATCCAGCCTCTCGCCAACACGCGGGCTCTAAGGTGGCTGTCTGTTCTAACTATCACCCGGCCAATTGCCATTAGTCTTTTTGTCGGGTCTTTTGCGGCTTGGTCTGCTTCAATGACTCGTGTTCGTTATATGAACTGAGGTTCATGCCATGCAAATTTCCAGCAACAGTGCTTTTGTGTCCGGGGTTACCCTGATTCAGGCCGGGCTCGCACGCCTTGACCACGCGGCTACACAGATTGCCGACGCCAGTGTCTCCAACGACTCATCCAGCAGCGTATCCACCAGTACCGGTGATTCTTCCGCGAAGAGTCAATCGTCGAACCAGCAAGTCGAGCGCCTGCATTCTGTTGATCGCAGTCAGCAAACTGACTTGGCGGGCAGCGCGGTGGAGCTTTCTCTGGCTAAAATCCAGTCCGAGCTGGGTGTAAAAGTGGCTAAAGCTTCTGACGAAGTGCTCGGCACCTTGATCGACACCCACGCCTGATTTCTGCCTGATCGGTGTGCAACGTCGCACCTTGATTCCCTTTCAATCCCCGCCTCTGCCTAGCGCTCAACTAAACTTCATCTGCTAAAAAGCGTGCTCTGTGCCATGGCTGCGGTGTTCGCGTGGGCGTTGTAGAGTGCTTGACGATGAACGGCGCGTGCGCTGCGCTTGACAAGGTTTAGGCGTAAACGTATGTTTCAAACAACTGTTTGATCGACCGATCATTCGCTCCAGGATTCTCAGCAGAGGTTATCGCTATGCCTGACTACAAGGCCCCCTTGCGTGATATTCGCTTCGTTCGTGACGAGTTGCTCGGCTACGAAGCGCATTATCAAAGCCTGCCGGCTTGCCAGGACGCTACTCCAGACATGGTTGACGCCATTCTTGAAGAAGGCGCCAAGTTTTGTGAGCAGGTGTTGGCACCGTTGAACCGTGTCGGCGACTCTGAAGGCTGCACCTGGAGCGAGTCCGGCGTGAAAACCCCGACGGGCTTCAAGCAGGCTTACCAGCAATTCGTGGAAGGCGGCTGGCCTAGCTTGGCGCACGACGTGGCGCATGGCGGTCAAGGCCTGCCAGAGTCACTCGGCCTGGCTGTCAGTGAAATGGTCGGCGAAGCCAACTGGTCGTGGGGCATGTACCCCGGCCTGTCGCACGGCGCGATGAACACCATTTCCGAGCACGGTACTGAAGAACAGCAACAGGCTTACCTGACCAAGCTGGTTTCGGGCGAATGGACCGGCACCATGTGCCTGACCGAATCGCACTGCGGTACCGACTTGGGCATGCTGCGCACCAAGGCCGAACCGCAAGCTGACGGCTCCTACAAAGTGACCGGCACCAAGATCTTCATTTCTGCTGGTGAACACGACATGGCCGACAACATCGTCCATATCGTGCTGGCCCGCCTGCCGGATGCACCGGCTGGCACTAAAGGTATCTCGCTGTTCATCGTGCCGAAGTTCATGCCAAACGCTGACGGTAGCGTTGGCGCTCGCAATGCGGTCAGCTGCGGTTCCCTGGAACACAAAATGGGTATCCACGGTAACGCAACGTGCGTGATGAACTTCGATGCAGCCACGGGCTTCTTGATCGGCGCGCCGAACAAAGGCCTGAACTGCATGTTCACTTTCATGAACACCGCGCGTTTGGGAACTGCACTTCAGGGCCTTGCCCACGCCGAGATCGGCTTTCAGGGTGGCTTGAAATATGCCCGTGATCGCTTGCAGATGCGTTCGCTGACTGGCCCGAAAGCGCCTGAGAAAGCGGCAGACCCGATCATTGTTCACCCTGATGTACGCCGCATGCTGTTGACCATGAAAGCCTTCGCCGAAGGCAACCGTGCAATGGTTTACTTCACTGCCAAGCTGGTCGACATCGTTAAATACGGTCAAGACGCTGAGCAGAAGAAGCAAGCTGACGGCCTGCTGGCGTTCATGACGCCGATCGCCAAAGCTTTCATGACTGAAGTGGGCTTCGAAGCGGCTAACCATGGCGTGCAAATCTACGGCGGCCACGGGTTTATTGCTGAGTGGGGCATGGAGCAGAACGTCCGCGACAGCCGTATTTCGATGCTGTACGAGGGCACCACCGGTATCCAGGCGCTGGACCTGTTGGGCCGCAAAGTGTTGATGACTCAAGGCGAAGCGCTGAAAGGCTTCACCAAGATCGTCCACAAGTTCTGCCAGACCAACGAAGGCAATGAAGCGGTTAAAGAGTTCGTCGAACCCTTGGCTGCGCTGAATAAAGAATGGGGCGAGTTGACCATGAAGGTCGGTATGGCCGCTATGAAAGACCGTGAAGAAGTCGGTGCCGCTTCGGTGGATTACCTGATGTACTCCGGTTATGCCTGCCTGGCTTATTTCTGGGCTGACATGGCGCGATTGGCTGCTGAAAAACTGGCTGCCGGTACCACCGAAGAAGCGTTCTACACGGCCAAGCTGCAAACAGCGCGCTTCTACTTCCAGCGCATCTTGCCGCGCACTCGCACTCACGTGGTGACCATGTTGTCGGGCGCGAATAACTTGATGGACATGAAAGAAGAGAACTTCGCGCTGGGTTACTAAAACCCGCGTCACTTCTAAAAAGCCGCTTCCCATGTTGGGACGCGGCTTTTTTTGTGCCTGACGGTTAAGCGTCTGGGCGGGCCCTACCATCAACTTCTTGGGTTTGCGGCCGTTAAAGAGGATTAGTCACGTATTTGAGCCATTTGAGTGCTTAACTGAAACGGCACAGGCACAATGCCATGTATCGTTTCATGTCGGGCAGGAGCCATCCCCTTTTGCAGCTTCTTTCGGGCGTACGTTTCAGTCATTTTCTTCCCTCGCTGCTGTTGCTGTTGGCGGGGCTCGCGGCCGCGTATGTAAAAGACCTGAATGTCTTCTTCACCTCGCTATTCAATGTCCTGCCGACATTGGTGCTGCTGTTGGGCGGAGCGTATTGCGCGGTTTATCGTCGCCAGCGCGAGCTGTTTTTGATGATCACCGTATACACCGCCTACTTTCTGCTCGATACCCAAACCGACTATTACCGCGATTACGGCAAAGTGCGTGAAGACGCCGCTGTGGTTTTCCATCTCTGCTGCCTGTTGCTGCCATTGCTCTATGGCTTGTTCGCAGGATGGGAGGAACGCACGCATTTGTTCCGTGACATGATTGCCCGGTTTGCCGTGTTACTTGCCTTCGGCAGTGTCGCACTGGCGCTGGAACAAAGCTTCCCCAAGGCGCTACTGAATTGGCTGGCAGAGATCCGCTGGCCAGCCTTGCACGGCAATTGGATGAGCTTGATTCAGCTGGCTTATCCGGTTTTCTTTCTCAGCTTCCTGTTGTTGATCGTGCAGTACGTACGCAAACCTCGGCCGTTGCACGCGGCGCAAATCGTCGGTTTGATTGGCCTGTTTTGGGCACTGCCGAAAACCTTCATTCTGCCGTTCACCCTGAACATCATGTGCAGTCAGGTGATGCTGATGATTGCGGCCGCAGTTGCTCATGAAGCGTATCAAATGGCGTTCCGCGATGAGTTGACCGGGCTGCCGGGACGCCGCGCACTTAATGAGCGTCTGCAACGGTTGGGGCGCAATTACGTGCTGGCCATGGGCGACGTTGACCACTTCAAAAAATTCAACGACACCCACGGGCACGATGTTGGCGATCAAGTGCTGCGACTGGTGGCGAGCAAGCTGTCAAAAGTGACCGGCGGCGGTCGAGCTTACCGGTATGGCGGCGAAGAATTCGCGCTGGTATTTGCCGGGCAGACGCTGGAGGAGTGTATGCCGCATCTGGAAATGGTCCGCGAGTCCATCGCCATCTACAGCATTCAACTGCGCAATCAGGATCGCCCGAATGACGACCAGCAAGGGCGCCAGCGCAGAAGCGGCGCACGGGCCTCAAGTGTGTCGGTCACTATCAGCATCGGCGTCGCCGAGCGGCAGATGGAACAACGTACGCCCGAGGAAGTGCTCAAGTCAGCCGACGAAGCGCTTTACAGTGCCAAGGGCGCAGGGCGAAATTGCGTGGTCGCCCATGGTAAGAATCGTCGCGGTGCAGTGCGCATGGCCGGCGCTGCCAGTTAAGTTATGAGCCTGTATTCAGCGTCTGGACTGTGATTGTTCGGGCCGTCTTCGCGCAGTAGGTTGGGTCATCTGCTGCCGGAGAAACGACCATGCCTGAGTACAAAGCCCCCCTGCGCGACATGCGCTTCTTGATCGACAACGTTTTCGACTTTCCTGCCCATTACCAAGCGCTCGGTGCCCATGACGCCAGTCCAGACATGGTCAGTGCGATCTTGGAAGAAGGCGCCAAATTCTGCGAGCAAGTGCTGTCGCCACTGAACCGTTCCGGTGATGAGGAAGGCTGTCATTTCGATAATGGCGTCGTCACCACGCCCAAGGGTTTCAAAGCAGCGTTTGCGCAATACGTCGAAGGCGGCTGGCACGGCCTCGCGGCGGACCCGGCCTATGGCGGACAAGGTTTGCCGCTGTCGTTGGGGCTGGTCATCAGCGAAATGATCGCCTCCAGCAACACCTCGTGGGGCATGTACCCAGGGCTGACCCACGGCGCGATGTCGGCCATTCATACCCACGGCACCGAAGACCAGAAGCAGACGTACCTGACCAAACTCACCGAAGGCGAATGGACCGGCACCATGTGCCTGACCGAAGCCCATTGCGGTACCGACCTTGGGATCATCAAAACCCGCGCAGTGCCGCAAGCCGATGGCAGCTACGGCATTTCGGGCAGCAAGATTTTCATTTCTGCTGGCGAGCACGACATGAGCCAGAACATCGTCCATTTGGTCTTGGCCAAACTGCCGGATGCGCCGGCTGGAACCCGAGGCATCTCGCTGTTTATCGTGCCCAAGTTTCTACCTGATGCGGCGGGCAATGCCGGCCAGCGCAACGGTGTGTCGTGTGGCTCCATCGAACACAAGATGGGCATCAAGGCTTCAGCGACCTGCGTGATCAACTTCGATAACGCCACCGGTTACCTGATTGGCGAGGCCAACAAGGGCCTCAATTGCATGTTCACCATGATGAATCACGCACGCCTGGGCACCGGCATGCAGGGTTTGTGTCTGGGCGAAGCCAGTTTTCAGGGCGCAATCAAATACGCTAATGAGCGCCTTCAAATGCGTTCACTGACGGGTCCCAAGGCGCCGGACAAGGTGGCTGACCCGATCATCGTTCACCCCGATGTGCGTCGCATGTTGCTGACCATGAAAGCCTTCAACGAAGGCAATCGCGCATTGACCTACTTCACCGCGCAGATGCTCGACACCGTTCACATGAGCAGTGACGCGGGTCAACGCGAAGAGGCGGAAAACCTCTTGGCGTTCCTCACGCCGATCTGCAAGGCATTCATGACCGAAACGGGTCTGGAGGTGACCAACCTCGGGATGCAGGTTTTTGGCGGGCACGGTTTTATTCGTGAGTGGGGTATGGAGCAATTAGTGCGTGACTGCCGTATCGCGCCGATTTATGAAGGCACCAACGGCATCCAGGCGCTGGATTTACTTGGCCGCAAAGTACTGGGTAGCCAAGGTAAGTTGCTGCGAGGCTTTACCAAAATCGTGCATAAGTTTTGTGAAGCCAATGCCCAGCATCCGCAGCTCAAGGGGTTCGTCAGTCAGCTTGATGCCTTGAATAAGCAATGGGGTGAACTGACTACTAAGATCGGCATGGCCGCGATGAAAAACCCTGACGAAGTGGGCGCGGCGGCGTTGGATTACCTGATGTACAGCGGCTACATCATTCTCGGGTACCTGTGGTTGCGCATGGCGTTGGTCGCTCAAGCCCAATTGGAGGATGGCAGCGGCGATTCGGCGTATTGCCAAGGCAAACTGGCCACGTGTGAGTTCTATTTCAAGCGCCTGCTGCCGCGCACCACCGCGCATCAGGCAGCCATTGAGGCGGGCAGTGATTGCCTGATGCAGTTGCCTGCAGAGATGTTCGCGCTGTAGCGAATTTCTAAATCTTACCGTGACTATAAATATGTTTATAGTCACGTACTGACCCTATGTGTCGCAAATGATGTTCGGGTACACTCGGAATCTTCGTTCTACGACTCAATTTCCGAGGTTTGCCATGGCTGACTATAAAGCGCCCCTGCGCGATATGCGTTTCGTCCTCAATGAGGTTTTTGAGGTGGCCAAACTCTGGGCTCAACTGCCGGCGCTGGCCGAAACAGTCGATGCCCAGACCGTAGAGGCAATCCTCGAAGAGGCGGGCAAAGTCACCAGTAAGAGCATCGCCCCGCTCAGCCGTAGCGCCGATGAAGAAGGGTGCCATTGGAGCGATGGCGTCGTCACCACACCGGCAGGTTTCCCACAGGCTTACCAGACCTATGCCGACGGCGGTTGGGTTGGCGTGGGCGGCGATCCCGAGTTTGGCGGGATGGGCATGCCCAAGGCTGTTTCGGCTCAAGTCGAGGAAATGATCAACTCCTCCAGCCTGGCATTTGGCTTGTACCCCATGCTGACCTCCGGCGCCTGTGTGTCGATCAACACCCACGCCAGCGAAGCGTTGAAGGCAACCTATTTGCCCAACATGTACTCTGGCCTTTGGGCGGGCTCCATGTGCTTGACTGAATCCCACGCCGGCACCGACCTGGGGATTATTCGCACCAGGGCCGAACCGCAAACCGATGGTTCTTACAAAGTCAGCGGCACCAAGATTTTTATCACCGGTGGCGAGCACGACCTGACCGAAAACATTATTCACCTGGTACTGGCGAAACTCCCGGATGCGCCTGCGGGACCGAAGGGTATTTCGCTGTTCCTGGTGCCCAAGTTTATGGTCAATGCCGATGGCAGTCTGGGCGCGCGCAACCCGGTCACCTGTGGGTCCATCGAACACAAAATGGGCATCCAGGCATCGGCAACCTGCGTCATGAACTTCGACGAGGCGGTAGGTTATCTGGTTGGCGAACCCAACCGTGGCTTGGCTGCGATGTTCACCATGATGAACTACGAGCGTCTGGGGGTGGGCATCCAGGGTCTGGCGTCTGGCGAGCGCTCGTATCAGAACGCTATCGAATACGCGCGGGATCGTTTGCAAAGCCGTTCGCCGACCGGGCCGCAGGCCAAGGACAAAGTGGCCGATCCGATCATCGTTCACCCAGACGTGCGTCGCATGCTGTTGACCATGAAAGCGTCCAACGAAGGCGGTCGCGCGTTTTCCACCTACGTGGCGATGCAACTGGACACTGCGAAATTCAGTGAAGACCCGACCGCGCGTAAACGGGCCGACGATCTAGTCGCGCTGCTGACGCCTGTCGCCAAAGCGTTTCTCACCGATCTTGGACTGGAAACCACGGTGCATGGTCAGCAGATATTCGGCGGCCACGGGTACATTCGGGAGTGGGGTCAGGAGCAACTGGTCCGCGACGTGCGGATCACTCAGATCTACGAAGGCACCAACGGCATTCAAGCGCTGGATTTGGTTGGGCGCAAAATCGTCGGGAATGGCGGTGCGTACTACGCGTTGTTCGCCGATGAGATTCGCCAATTCACGGCCACGGCTGGCAAGGAGATGGCTGAGTTCACTGGGCCGTTAAACGCAGCGCTCGACAATCTTGACGAACTGACGGCGTGGGTATTGGATCGATCCAGGACCGACGCCAATGAAATCGGCGCTGCCTCCGTTGAGTACTTGCATGCGTTTGGCTACACCGCTTATGCGTACATGTGGGCGCTCATGGCCCGGGCGGCACTGGGTAAGGAATCCCAAGAAGACTTTTACGCCAGCAAGCTGGGCACCGCACGCTTCTACTTCGCACGGCTACTGCCGCGCATCCACTCGTTGAGTGCATCGGTCAAAGCGGGTAGCGAGTCGTTGTTCTTGCTGGATGCTTCTCAGTTCTAAAGGGTGTGGGACCGGTCCGACGTCATGTAAGCATATGCTTACATGACGTGCTGCCGTTTGACCCTATCGCTTGGCTGGGTCCATGGTTAATCTACTTAACAGGGACGTAGCGCAGGAAGCGCAAAAAACACAACATGGACACGTAGGGATGCCTGCCAGGATGGTGGGGCGAAAAGGATGTCAGGGAAACAGTCTGCAAAACCCCGCTTCGGCGGGGTTTTCTTTTTGTGCGCGATTTAACCTGGCGTGCGTCAGGTGATAACGTCCAGCGCTCCTGGCACACCCGGACGACCCGCGCTTTTGTCCTCTAAAAGCGTCCGTAACAGTTCCAGCGCCGGTTGATGCCGTTGCGCATCGCGATACACCAGCCCGACCTTGAGCGGCACGCGCGGCTCGGTCAGCGGTTTCCACAATAACGAACTGCTCCCCTGAACCCGCTGCACCCGCCCTGGCAATACCGTTGCTAGCGACGTATTGAGCAAACTGTCGAGTATGCCGGCCATACTGTTGAGTTCCGCTTGCACGTGGGGGCGACGCCCGAGGTTGGCCAACTGCGCCTGCCAGATCTGCCGCACCTGATACTCTTCTCCCAATAACAGCATCGGTAGCTCCGCTGCCTGACTGACCGACACCTTCTTAAATTCGCGCAGTGGATGATCGACCGGAACCACCAGTTGCAGTTCGTCTTCGTACAGCACCAAGCTGTGCAGGCCGGGTTGATGGGCGGGCAAAAAGCTGATGCCGATATCCAGCGCGCCATTGAGCAAACGCCGTTCAATCTCTAGCCCGGACAATTCGTAGATGTGCACCACCAGATGCGGCTGCGCCTTGCGCAGTTGCTCCAGTAACTGCGGCACCAGATACAGCACGGTCTGCAGTACGCCAATCGCCAGCGTTCGGACCGACTGTCCGCGGAAATTACGCAGCGCATCGCGAGCCTGTTGCATGCCGTCGAGCAGTGGCAGTGCGTGGTTGTACAGCGTATGAGCGGCCAAAGTCGGCAACAGACGTTTGCTAGTACGTTCAAACAGGCTGACATCCAGGCTGTGTTCGAGCTGACGAATCTGCTGCGAAAGCGCAGGTTGCGACAGCGACAGGCGCTCTGCGGCGCGTCCAACATGGCCTTCTTCATACACCGCGACAAAATAACGCAGCTGTCGAAAATCCATAAGTAAATCTTATCGAAAGTGTTACTAAAACGAAATGGCCTCGGGCCATGGTGAGGGCTTAGTCTAGCCTTATTCCTCAAGGCTTACAGGCCCAGAAATAGTAATGAACAGCATATGTGTCGACGGTGTTTACATAGGGAAAGCGAAAAACCTCGACCACGGATTGGTAACTGACATCGATAAGCAGCGACTGGAACGTCGCACCTGGCTCTGGCCGCAAGGCTTGGGCAGCGACGAACACGGTGATCCGCGCTTTCACACCGGTCCAGAACGCGCTCTGCACCATTACCCTGCTGAACATTACGCTTACTGGCGCAAGCTTTACCCGAACATCGATTGGAGTGCGCCAGCGTTCGGCGAAAACCTTTCGACCCACGGCATTACCGAAGAGCACGCCTGTTTGGGTGACATCTTTCGTTGGGGCGGCGCGTTGGTACAGATCAGTCAGCCACGCTCTCCTTGCTATCGCCTGACCCATCGCTGGGGCCTGGAAAATATGCCACAAGAGGCTCAAGACACTGGCCGTTGCGGCTGGTTTTACCGCGTACTCAAACCCGGTTTCGTCAGCGACAGTGATCCCTTCGAGCTGGTACAGCGGAGCTATCCCGGCTTGACCGTGGCGTGGGCCTTGCGCACTTTTTACACTGAGCCGCTGGAGCATGCCGGGTTGAAGAAGCTGGTGGATTGCCCAGCGCTGTCGTCGCGCTGGCGTGACATAGCGATCAAGCGTTTGCGCACCGGTCGGGTTGAAGACTGGTCAGAGCGCTTGCTTGGTCTGCCGCTGGAAGGGCTGCGCGCATGAGCCTGTTCCAATTGCTGTTCAATCGCCGCGGGGTGGTCGCGCCGGCCCCGTCTGCCGGCTCGGAGCGGGATATTAGCGACGATGACGCAGGCCCAAGCCTCACTGAGCTGCTACGCCGGAGTACGAGCAACGATCAGGTCCACCTCGTCGACACGGGTGCTCAGGCCAGAGAAGTGGCCATCGGCTTGACCCGGAAATGGGGTCAGCAACATCGGCACGGTGCGGTGGGTATCGTCTCTACGTGCGACGACTCTGTGAGTGCTTCGCTCAATGATCTGGCGGCGTTGCATGCCGCAGTGGATTCCCGGACGGTCGCCATCGTCCTTGAGCCCCGCCTTAGTCGCGATGCTGACATGGCGGCGACCTTCACGTATTTCCAAGGTGTGGCGCAGCTGTGCCGCGAGTTGAAAATCCTGCTGATCCTCGACGAAACCCGTACCGGTCTAGGTCGTTACGAGACGTTGCTGTGTGAGGACCGTTACGCCATTCGGGCCGATATTGTGGTGCTGAGCAGTGTTTCAGAAGGTGGTAGGAAAGGCGCGGCGGTTTTGTCACGCGGTACTCGTGTGGCTGACAAGCATTCTCCAGCATCCGTACCGCAACATTGGGGCGCTGTTGCGGCTTGAAGACGACTGCGTTGAACCCTGTGACTGGCCACAGGTCGATTAGCTGAGTGGCTGACCAAGCCAACCTAATCGGGAGTCGTGTTTATGGATATCATCCGCATCATCATCGCCATCTTGCTGCCACCGCTGGGCGTGTTCCTACAAGTCGGCTTCGCCGGTGCCTTTTGGTTGAATATCCTGCTTACACTGCTGGGCTACTTCCCCGGCGTCATCCACGCGGTGTACATCATCGCCAAGCGCGATTGATGGTGTGGATTTACCGACCTGGTCAAATAAAACTGTGCTCTTTGCTGTCTATCACCCGCCGATAGAAATTGCATTCTTGTTCCAGCGCATGGGCTTGATTATTGGCTTTGCGAAAGCCGTGGCGTTCATCCGGGTAGAAGTGGCCCTCAGCGGCAATGCCGTTGTCGAGCAGTGCTTTGAGCATGTCACGGGTTTGCGTCGGCACGACCACCGCGTCCAGTTCACCTTGGAAGAAGATAACCGGCACTGTGATTTGGTTGGCATGCAGTAGCGGTGTGCGGGCCTTATAACGCTCGGCGTCTTTATCGGGATCGCCGATCAGCCAGTCCAGGTAATCACCTTCGAATTTATGCGTGGCCCGCGCCAACGCGATGGGGTCGCTGACGCCATACAAACTGGCGCCGCCGCGAAATACCTGGTGGTAGGCCAGCGCGCACAAGGCGGTATAGCCGCCCGCGCTGCCTCCGCGAATGAAGGCTTGATCCGGGTTTATCAACTTACGCTCGGCCAAGTAAGCCACCACCGAGCAGGCGTCCTCTACGTCGACATCGCCCCAGTTCAGATGCAAGGCTTGGCGATAAGCGCGGCCATATCCGGTGCTGCCCCGGTAGTTGAGATCGGCAACGGCGAATCCGCGCTGGCTCCAATACTGAATGCGTGGGTCCAGCACCGGATAACACGCCGAGGTTGGGCCTCCGTGGATAAACACCACCAACGGCGGCACCTCCACTCCATTCATCGCGGGATAAAAGAAACCGTGTGCTTCGCCGCTTCCACTGGGATAACGCAGGGCCCGTGGGCGGGTGATGCGTTCCGCTGGGAGCGGCGCAATGCCACCGGCCAGTAGTTGAACCTGATGATTCTGCCGATCAATAACGAGGATGGCTGACGGACTGACCGCCGAGGCCGCGACGCAATAGATGAACTGATCGTCCACTGCCAAGCTACGAAAGCGGCTGTAGTCTCCGGTGAAATCCTCTGTCGAGCCGTCGGCAGCGCGAAGAGCAAGTTGCCCAAAGCCTTCTTCGGACCAAGTTGCCAAATAACTGTGCTCTGCAAGCGGTAACCACGTGCTGCCGCCCAATTGCCACGGCGCAGGTGAATGATCCGCCACAGCAGCGGGAAGCGCAGTCAGGCCATTGGGTGTTTCGACCCAGGGTTGCCAAAATCCGCCGCGATCCGTCAGGCAAAACAGCTGTCCTTTTGCGTCAAAGCACGGTTGCAGCACTGACTCTTCGGCGCCCATTCCGGCGACACATCGCGCTTTAGCCCACTGTCCATCAGCTTGACGTTCAGCGCACATCAATTGGGTTGAGGTCCACGGCTGATGCGGGCGCTGCCACTCGATCCAGGCCAAGCGCTGACCATCTGGACTGAGCGTGGGTGCGGCGTAAAAATCGGCGCCTTCAACCAGCAATTGGCGTTGACCGTTCAGTGCATCGAACGCCACCAAGCGGTGAACGTCGCCCTCTTCTTCGACGGCATATACCCGACCTTGGGCGAACCGCAGGTCACCGTAGTGTCGGTTGCCGTGGCTAAGCAGTTTAGGTGTCGGGGCATCGAATTCTTGGCGATACAGCTGTTGATCTGCTTCGTTGACGAACAAAACGGCATCGTCGCTCAAACAAAACGAACCTCCGCCGTACTCATAAACCCGGCTGCGCACGCTGAAGCCCTCAGGGGTCAGACATTGCGCACGGCCTAGATGCCAGCGCCAGACTCTTGAGGCTGCGTCTTCGGGGCGGTATTCGTTCCAGAACAAGCCCGCCGCATTGACGGCCAATTCTGCGAAATCGACGCCCGCAGCAACGGCCTGGGCGGCGCTAAAGGGTTCAGGATTTGATGATAAGCCGGGAGTTGCGTTCATTACGGAAGGCCAACTGCTCAATGGTTTGGGTAGCATACTCGGCTTCTTCGCGGGCCTGAGTAATGATCCCGTGATGGGGAGACTTCCCACAAACCGGATCGGCATTGCTCGCATCGCCGGTCAACATAAACGCCTGACAGCGGCAGCCACCGAAGTCTTTTTCCTTCTCGTCGCAGGAGCGGCAGGGTTCGGGCATCCAGGCATAACCGCGAAAACGATTGAAGCCGAACGAGTCGTACCAGATGTGCTGCATGCTGTGCTCGCGCACATTGGGAAACTGAATCGGTAACTGTCGCGCGCCATGGCAGGGCAGGGCGGTACCGTCTGGGGTCACGGTCAAAAACACACTGCCCCAGCCGTTCATGCAGCCTTTCGGGCGTTCTTCGTAATAATCCGGGGTGACGAAAATCAGTTTGCATGGATGGTCTTCGGCGGCGAGCTTCGCCCGGTATTCATTGGTGACACGTTCGGCGCGCACCAGTTGGTCGCGGGTCGGCAGCAGGCCCTCGCGATTGAGTTTCGCCCAGCCGTAGAACTGACAGGTGGCCAGCTCAACGAAGTCCGCTTCCAGTGCGATGCACAGCTCGATGATGCGGTCGATTTTGTCGATGTTGTGCCGATGGGTGACGAAGTTCAGCACCATCGGGTAACCATGGGCTTTCACTGCCCGGGCCATTTCCAGCTTTTGCGCGAAGGCCTTTTTCGACCCCGCGAGCATGTTGTTCACTTGCTCGTCACTGGCTTGGAAACTGATCTGGATATGGTCCAGCCCGGCTTTTTTGAAATCGATGATTTTCTGTTCGGTGAGGCCGATACCCGATGTGATCAGGTTGGTGTAGAAACCGAGTCGCCGCGCTTGGGCAATCAGCTCGGCCAGGTCTTGGCGCACCAAGGGCTCGCCGCCGGAAAAACCGATTTGCGCCGCGCCCATTTCCCGGGCTTCACGCATCACCTTGAACCACTGTTCAGTGGTTAGCTCCTGACCTTGCGCCGCGAAATCCAGCGGGTTAGAGCAGTACGGGCATTGCAGCGGACAACGGTAAGTCAGCTCGGCCAGCAGCCATAACGGCAAGCCGGTTTCGGGTGTCGGCGCAATCCGCACAGAGGTGTCAGGCAAGTTCGATCCAGCGTTCAGCACGGGCGACCTCCATAAACTGCTCGACGTCGGCACCGAGCTCTGGAAAGCCAGGAAACAATTGATCCAGCGCGCCGATGATCGCCTCGACATTTCGCTCGCCATCGATCAGGCCACCAATGGCGCTGGCACTCTCGTTGAGCTTGATCATGCCTTCCGGGTACAGCAATACGTGGCCGTTTTGCGCCGGTTCAAACTGGTAGCGATAACCCTGGCGCCAGCGCGGAATCAGATGTCGATTAAAGCTCACAGGGCGATCCCCTTATGCCAGACGCGTTGATCGGTAACGCTATGGTACGGCGGACGGTTCAGTTCGTAGGCCATGCTCATGGCATCGAGCATGCTCCACAGAATGTCCAATTTGAACTGAAGAATTTCCAGCATTCGCTGCTGGCCTTCGTAGGTGGTGTAGTGCTGCAAGGTGATGGTCAGACCATGCTCGACATCACGTCGCGCCTGACTCAGACGAGTACGGAAATACTCGTAGCCAGTGGGGTCGATCCACGGATAGTGCTGCGGCCAACTGTCCAGGCGCGATTGGTGAATCTGCGGCGCGAACAATTCGGTCAATGAGCTGCTCGCGGCTTCCTGCCAATTAGCGCGGCGGGCGAAGTTGACGTAAGCATCGACGGCAAATCGCACACCGGGCAGCACCAATTCCTGCGAGCGCAATTGGTCTGGGTCCAGGCCTACCGCTTGCCCCAAACGTAGCCACGCTTCGATGCCGCCGTCTTCACCGGGGGCGCCATCGTGGTCGAGCAGACGTTGAATCCACTCCCGGCGAATTTCACGGTCCGGGCAGTTGGCCAAAATCGCGGCGTCTTTTAACGGGATATTGACCTGGTAATAGAAGCGGTTGGCGACCCAGCCCTGAATCTGTTCACGGGTTGCACGGCCTTCGTACATCGCCACATGAAACGGGTGATGGATGTGGTAATAGGCACCCTTGGCGCGCAGGGCGGCCTCGAACTCAGCGGGTGACAATGCAGTGGCGTCGCTCATGCAGGCTCCTAAAGCTCGATACTCATGCCGTCGTAGGCAACTTCAACGTTACGGCGGACCAACTCAGCGCGCTCCGGGGAGTCTTCATCCAGGATCGGGTTGGTGTTGTTGATGTGAATAAGCACTTTGCGTTGGTCGGGCAATTGCTCCAACACCTCAAGCATCCCGCCGGGACCGCTTTGCGCCATATGGCCCATCTCACGCCCGGTGCGGGTGCCGACGCCGCGACGTTGCATTTCATCGTCGTTCCACATCGTGCCGTCCACCAACAGACAGTCGGCAGCGGCCATTTGCTGCATCAGGGCTCCATCGACTTTACCCAACCCCGGCGCATAGAACAGCGTGCCGCCGGTTTTCAGGTCTTCGACGATCAAGCCAATGTTGTCGCCGGGGTGCGGATCGAAACGGTGCGGCGAATACGGCGGCGCTGCGCTACTTAAAGGGAATGGCGTAAAGCGCAGGTTTGGGCAGGCCGGGATGACAAAGCTGCCTTCCAGTGCGATGCGGTTCCAACTTAGGCCGCCGTTCCAGTGGGTCAGCATCGGAAATAACGGAAAACCGCTGCTCAGGTCTTCGTGAACCATGTCGGTACACCACACTTGATGCGGGCAGCCTTCGCGCAAGCTGAGCAGGCCAGTGGTGTGGTCGATCTGGCTGTCCATCAAAATGATCGCGCTGATGCCTGTGTCCCGCAGGGCCCGGCCCGGTTGCATCGGCTTAAAGTCCTGCAATTGTGCGCGGATATCGGGGGAGGCGTTGCACAACACCCAATGCACGCCGTCATCGGACAGGGCAATGGACGATTGGGTGCGCGCTTGAGCCCGCAGACTACCGTCGCGAAAGCCCGCGCAGTTAGCGCAGTTGCAGTTCCACTGAGGGAAACCGCCGCCAGCCGCAGAACCTAGAATCTGTATGAACATTTACGCTCCATGAATAAAAACGCCCCGGCGAACCGAGGCGTTGCACCGCGTCAGAATCAACGGCTTGCGAAGTACATGGTGACTTCGAAACCGATACGCAGATCAGTGTAAGCAGGTTTAGTCCACGACATAGGAGACTCCTTCCAGGCATATACAGCGGTTGATGACCCACATTAGTCACTCGCCAAGCGAAGACGTTCAGATGGTTAGGCAGCTATCTTAATAAAAGCGTGTTTAATCTGCGCCGTCATCCTCGATAAACGCCGTTGCGAGATCGGTAATTATAGGTCCGCCTGGCACTCTCGGCTTTCGCCATAACCCCGATTCGGCGGATGTCTCCTACAGGAAGGGTGTTTGCAGCGCGATTTGGCGATTGCTTAGGTATAGCCAGCCGTCGGCGGCCCCTACTAACCGACAAATGGCGGTGAGCAGTTCGTGCTTTTCAAGGCGAAGAAGCGCGGTTTGCAGCTGTTCTGGGTAACGGGCGCCATGCCCGGCCATGTGCGCTTGCCAGAGCCATTCGCTGGCTTGAAGGGGGTCCATGGTGGCGATGTCGAACTGGGCGGCCAACGCTTGGCGCTGGGACGTCAAATCCGCGGCTTGGATTAATGCGGGTAGGCGCCTGATGAATGCTTGTAGATGACCCACGATTTCTTCCGTAGACGCACTGGGCGACTGCACCCCAAACAACCAACCTGCTTGGCCAGCGATTTGTCGCAGGCCGCTGAATACCGCATAGCCCAATTGTAATTCCACTCGCAGCCGTTGATAGAAGGGCGCTTGCCCGAGGTGCGCCAACAGCCGCCACGCCGCTTCATCCTCCACGCGCTGACTAGGCGCTGGGCAGAATAAAAGCACAGCAGTTTCGCAAGCGTCAGATACACCGTTCACTCGGTGCATACCGTGGGTAACGTTAGCGGCCTTAAGGAGTTGATCAACGGCTCCACCCGGCATCCTTCGCAGTTCAACGTTCAGTGCGACTTTGGTTTCTTCGGATAAGCCGACGGAAAACGTCGTCCATCGCGCGCCAGCCAAAATCGTCGACACGTCGTTGTTATCGTTGTCGACCCAATCTACCGCGCTCAAACAGGCCTCCGGCAGCCGCTTGAGCAACTGGCGGATTGGAATCAACGCAGGCTCAGGACGAAGTTGCCCCAAGCGCGCCAAGGTTTCAGGCTTGGGCACGGTCAGCACATCCAGGGCGTGCCGGATGACAAGAGGCATGGGTGCCGAAGTGCCGCTTAGCTTGAGTTGCCAAAAGCGGCCGTATTGGCTGAAGGCGAGATCGACGCCCGCCTGTTGTGCCGCTGTGATGACTGAGCGCAGGTTGTCGTTGAGCATCTGCCACAGCCTAGAATGCGCCGAGGTCAATCGCCAACGCAGGAAAACCGCACCCTGCGCGCCATCGCCAATGTCGGCGCGCAAAAAAGGATTGGGCGCAGGCAGGCGCCAAGCGATGTGCTGAGTGCTCAAGTTATCCACAGCCAGGGGATGAAGCAGGTACGCGGGCTGTAATTGGGCGAGCAGTGATTTCAATGTGTCTGGCGAGGGATTTGAGCGGTTGTTGAAGCACTGCGCCATCGCCAGCGCACCACCGGCCGCCCGTCGTCGATCTTGCAGCAGCGCGTATTGCTCATACAGTTTCGGATCGCCACTGTTGGATTCGAAAAACCCCAGCCAGTCAAAAAACAATTCAGCGACAACGCCGCGTTGGTGAACGCCGTTTTCGGTTAGCGTGAACTCGATACCCAGCAGCAGCTGATCTTCAAAACTGTACAGCGACTCGACCTTGAGCGAGTCGATCACGTCGCGTTCGCGCAGCTCGAATAGCAATCCGCCGGGTTGTGGGTCGGTCAGCCCTGTCTGGAAATATCTCAACGCTTCGAGACCCGACTCAGGCAGGTTTTCACACGCAAAAATCAAGTTCAGCCGGCGCGGGTCGGTAATGGGCTGCGCAGTGGGTGCTGTTTCCAACAAGGGCGGCGGGGGCGTTTGAGCAGACCTTTCTCCGCTGACAAAGATGCTGCCATAGCCAGTTGCCAACGCCCTCAGGTCATCCAATGATTGCGGACCCGTAAGGCTCAAGATCATTTGTCCGGAGTGATAAAAGTGCCGATAAAAGTCCTGCAACGCCTGCTGAAAAGCCTGGCGCGGCACGGGAAGGCTGTAGCGATTTCCTGCATGAAATGCCCGCAACGGATGACGCGCTGACAGCGGTTGCAGCAATGTCGTTTGATATCGGGCTTCGGTGTCCTGCGACCAGGCGATGAACTCTGCATGCAGCACTTCGCGTTCCCGTCGTTGATCGGCTAACGCAAGGCGCGGGTGGCTGAGCATCTCGCACAGGCGCTCCACGCCTTGGGCGAACACCGACTGTGGCAGCTCGAAAAAAAAGTCTGTGGTACGTTCCCGGGTGCTGGCGTTCACCAGCCCACCATGACGCTGAACGAAGGCCATCAAACTGTCGTCGGCGGGAAAACGCTCTGTGCCCAGGAAAAACAAATGCTCGAGAAAGTGCGCCAGCCCCGGCCATTGCGTCGGTACATCATGACTGCCCGCCGCTACCCGCAACGCCGCCGCACAGCGTTTTAATCGTGGCGCATGGCGAAGCACCACGTGTAACCCGTTGGGCAACGTCAGGTGTTCGACATCGGGAGTTGTGAGCGCAGGCATTCAGGCTTCCGGCGTTTTAGCGAGGCAAGCCAACATGCTAGCGGAAATGTTTCGGCTTAGGACAATCAGCCGCGACTCAACACGGTGTACAACCCTGGACGTCGATCACTGAAGTAGGTGTTGATGGCTCGGGAATCGTTCAACAACTGGCGGTCCAGCACGCCGATGATCAACGCTTCATCTTCTGCGGCCTGAGCAATTCGACAGCCATCCGGGGCCGCAATGCTGCTCAGACCGCAGTAATGAATAGCGCCCTCACTGCCGCAATAATTGGCGTATGCGACGTAGCATTGGTTTTCAAACGCACGAGCGCGCACCGTGACTTCAGCTACAAAGTCGTACGGTTTCATGTTGGCGGTCGGCACCACGATCAAATCAGCACCGGCCAAGGCCAGGCGTCGAGTGTTTTCCGGGAATTCCAGGTCATAGCAGATCAACAACCCGAGACGCCAGCCGTTCAGCTCGACCACCGGAAAGTCATCCCCACCCACCGCAAACATCGACGTGTCCAAGTCACCGTAAAGATGGGTCTTACGGTAGTGACACAGACTTCTTCCCTGCGCGTCGATCAACTGCACCGCGTTGTAAATCTGCCCATGGCTAGACCGCTCAGGGTAGCCGTACACAATCGCGATGCCGGTTTCTTGTGCAATCGCCATGATCTGCTGCGCCGACTCGCCGTCACGGGCTTGGGCCAAGGAAAATGCCGCTTGGGCGCCGATGTTGTAACCGGTCAGAAACATCTCTGGCAATACAAGCAAATCTGCGCCTTGGGCCGCTGCTTGCGACGCTTTCAGTGCCAGGCGCGCAAGGTTGCCGCTGACATCCAGCGGCAGCGGCGGGCATTGGTACAAGGCAATGTGCATGAAGGTGTTCCTCAGTCTGCCAACGCGATAGGACCAATGTCGTTGAACACATCGCCAGGCCCTGGGTTCTCGGGATGAGTGCTGCCACCGAAGTGCTTCATGATGCCCCACACTGCATTCAGCGACGTCTGTACCGCGCCTTCGACCCACGCGGGGGTCCATGAGACGTCATCGCCGGCGATGAAAATCCCGCGCTGTTCGTCGGGCATGTCCTGCTGCATAAAGTGCGCAAACATCCGTTGGTTATAGCGGTAGTGGCCGGGCAGGGCGCCTTTGAAGGCCCCCAGGAAATGCGGATCGGCTTCCCACGACACGGTGATCGGTTCGCCGATGATTCGCGAAGCGATATCCACCTTCGGATAGATTTTCTTCAGGGCATCAAGGGCCAGCTTCACGCGTTTCTCTACCGGGTGCGGCAGCATCTTCAACGCGTCGCTCATCCACGAGTAGGACAGGCAAATAACGCCCGGCTGGTCGTCGCCGTTATCAAACAGATAGGTGCCACGGGTCAGGCGGTCAGTGAGGGTCATGCTCATCAGGTCGCGGCCAGTTTCCGGGTCTTTGTCTTTCCAGAATGGGCGGTCGACCATGACGAAAGTCTTCGACGATTGCATGTAGCGCGTGCGGTCCAGGGCCATCCACATTTTCTGTGAAAACAGCGATTCTTCGCATTCAATCTGGGTGGTCAAAAGCCAGCTTTGGCAGGTGGTCAGCACGGCGGCGTAATGCAGGGTGTGGCCCCACGTGTCGGTGACTTCGAAACGCCCATCGTCGGCGCGGGCAATACGCTTCACCCCGGAACGCGGAGCGCCGCGGTGCAGCGACGCCAGGCTGGTACCTTCCGGCCAATGGACGCAACGCTCCGGCACATGACGCCAGATGCCCAGTGGCACCTGTTCCACGCCGCCAACGATCAGGTGCTGATGATCGTCGCAGTTGGTCATGACCACGCGGAAGATTTCCAGCATCGAGTTAGGGAAGTCCGAGTCCCAGCCGCCGGTACCGAAGCCTACCTGGCCGAACACTTCACGGTGGGTGAAGGACAGTTTGGCGAAGGCTTTGGAGGTGGCGACGAAATCGTAAAACGTCCGGTCGTCCCACAGTGGAACCAGCGTATTCCACAGGCTTTTAAGGCGTGGGACGTCACGGTCACGGATGGCTTGCTGGATCTCGGCGAATTGCGAGCCAGCTTCCAACGCATCGGCCCACGCGTCAGCGACTTCTTGGAACAGTGCAGGAAGATCCGACAGTTTTTGTGCGTAGTAGGTGGTGCCTTCCAGGTCGATCACCGTGCTGCCGGACGCGGCAGTCAGCGGGTTCGGGAAGGGTTTTGATTCCAGACCGAGTTTGTCGACGTAGTGATAGAACGCGGTAGAGGACACTGGAAAACGCATGCCGCCCAGCTCGGCGACAATGCCGTTGGTGCCAGCAAAGGCCTGCGAGCGCAGCCGCCCGCCCATTTTCGACGCTTCGTAAATAACCGGTTTGAAGCCCAGCTTCATTAGCTCGTAGGCTGCAACCAACCCCGCGATGCCCGCGCCAACCACCGCCACTTCCGCGCCATGATGCTCTGCCGGAATACTGCCCAGCCCAGCCGGGTGCTCGATCCAGTCGTCAAACGCGAAAGGAAAGTCCGGACCGAACATGGTGATGGGTTTTTTACCGTCTGCAGGATGGCGATTATTGTTCATGACTGACCTTGCTCGGCGGGAACACAAAAGAGGACAGTTTAGATAAGAGTGAACGCGTTAATAAGACGCAAAGTGTTGTCGTTTTAGATGAATATGCTGCGTTATGACGAACAGGGTGGTCATATTGCAATCCTGTAGAAGCTAACGTGTTGGCGAGGTGGCCTGGCGGGGGTGTGCAGTCTTGATGCCTCGCCAACACGTTGGCTTCTACTGTGATTTGGCATCACAGGGTCAAACTGGCTGGCCCCGATCAATCTTGCTGCTGAGAATGATCGAGGTCGTGGTTTTTTCCACGCCATCGACGCTACCGATCAAATCCAGTAGTTGATCCAGTTGTTCAGGTGAGTCGGTGCGTAGCCACGCCACATAATCGAACTCGCCGCTCACCGCGCACAGTTGCTGAACCTGAGCGATGGCGCTTAACCGACGCAGCACTTCTTTGCCCGAACGCGGTTGCACCGTAATACCGACATAGGCCTGCAACCCACCATCGATTACTCGCTGACTCAAACGCACCCCGTAACCGGTGATGACTTTGGATTTTTCCAGGCGCGCCAGGCGTGAGGTCACAGTGGTTCGCGCTATTCCCAATTGCCGGGCCAGCATCGCGACACTCTCGCGGGCATTGATCTGTAAGGCCGCGATCAATTGGCGGTCGATTTCGTCAAGAGCGAGTGGGCGGCTATCGGGCAAGGTCATCTCCATTGGTACGGCGGGGCGAGCATGTTACCTGCAACGTTCAATTCTTATAATCAGGTGCGATCCGGTCCAACAATCTCAGTAGTGCGGCCCAGGCCAGTCGATTGGCATCCGGGTCACTTAGCTCACCTTCGGCAACGTCTTTGCCTGGCGCGTTGAACTGCTGCTCTGTGCGGCGGCAAACGTCGTGCGACGGAACGCTCAATGCACCACCGGCCTGGGCAGCGATCTGAATGTCGCAGGCTTTTTCCAAGTAGTACATGCGCAGAAAGGCCTGCGAAACGCTCTCGCCAACCGTCAGCAAACCGTGATTGCGCAGGATCATGACGGCGTTATCGCCCAGATCGGTCACCAGCCGTTGCTGTTCGCTCAGGTTTAGCGCGATGCCTTCGTACTCGTGATAGGCGACGCGACCATAAAACTCCAAGGAGATTTGATTCACAGGCAACAAACCGCACTCCTGCGCGGCCACCGCACAACCGGCTTTGGTATGCGTGTGCAGCACACAGTGAGCGTCTTCACGAGCGCAGTGAATGGCGCTGTGAATCACGAAACCGGCCGGATTCACCGGAAACGGTGAGTCTTCGACTTTAGCGCCCTGCAAATCAATTTTTACTAGGTTCGAGGCAGTGATTTCCTCGAAGAACAGGCCGTAGGGATTAATCAGAAAATGATGCTCCGGCCCTGGAATACGGACGGAAATATGCGTCGAAATCAGGTCGCTCATTCGGTAATGGGCGATCAAGCGGTAACAGGCGGCCAGTTCTTGCCTGAGTCGCCATTCTTCTTCGCGGTAAACGTTTGCCATGATGCCTCCGAAGCGGTGTTTTCGTGCGCCAGCTTGTATCAATGTGATCGGGCTTGTACACCGCTGGGCTGTCACGGAGCAAACACCGGACTTGTAGGCGCTGCCCAAGGCTGCGATATGTGCATACCATTTTGTATCTGCCGAAGACTCTGTGAGAGTTGGCTTGCCAACGAAAGCGTCAATGCAGGCGACCCAGGTTTCAGGTCGACATCAGCGGCGTGATTACGGGCCTCTTCGCAGGCAAGCCTACTCCCACAGTATCTGCGGCTGCTTGCTATCACCGTGTCAATGAAATCGCAGAGCCCTACGGGCTTCGCAGCCTTCGGCAGCGCCAACAAAATTATCGTTTATTCAGGCACTCAAACTCCAGCGAACAGACACCGTTGCGTACCAGGTCCGCAACGCTGGTAGGTCCTCTGGCAGGTCCAATTCAAGGGCCTCCACGGCGAAGTCAATGGCGACCACCGCTGTGATATCTGCTACCGAAAACTGATCCCCCGCCAAGTACGCTACCGTCTCCAGCCGTTTATTCAAATCCCGATAAAAATGGCCGAGCCGCGCCTCGTTGCGCTTAACCAGCGCTGGTATCTGCTCATACGCATGGGGACCTGCCAGCGCTCTCCCGGCCAGACCTGGCGCCCAATTGCGCACGGCCTCCATGACCGTCGCAAAACCTTCGCGCTCGGCCCATCGTTCCCACATGGCGACTAACGCCTTGTCTTTTGGGTCAACGCCCAGCAGCGGTTTATCGGGATAAACCTCTTCGAGATAGCGCCAGATCGCGGGTACTTCGCCCACGCTGGTGCCGTCTTCCAGCATCAGCGTAGGGACGACGTTGAGTGGATTGATGGTGGTGTACTCAGGCGAAAATTGAGCTTTGGCGGCAATGTCCACCGGGATCAATTCGATATCGATGGCTTTTTCGGCAAGGAATATCCGCACACGACGGGAGTTGGGAGAGCTTTGGGATTCATAGAGTTTCAGAAGCGGGTGGGGCATTTTGATTCCTTGGTAACTGCGGTGCGTGTTTGTCGACTACAGACCCGTTCGAGTGAGCTGGCTGAAGGTTTCCAGTTCGCCTTTGTCCAAATCAGACACGATGATGAAGCGCATATGATTCTGCCGCCAGGACACAATGTTATAGCCGCGTCTGGTTTGCGTATGCGGCGGCCTATCAGCTTCCGCCGTTGGTACCACGAAGGTGTTGATGATGTGCTTGTCATGCCGGTAAGTAAGCGCAGCGGCGGTTTGATGCTGGAGGTAATCCAGCCGACCGCCCAGCAGTGGAAAACCTTGGGCTGAGAAGTCGTAAACCGGTGGAGAAAAGTCGAGCTTGCCCGTGAACCACGGCTTCACCGTGTGCTTGTCAGAGGACGCGACGTCCATCAAATGTTCGCCCATCAATGAACGGACATGGCTGGACACGGCTTCATCGGTCCAGCTGTCGTCAATCGACGGCGTTGTGACATAGAGGAACAACGCTGCAGCAAAGAAAGCAGCTGACAACGCCGGAGCGATCCAGAGTCGTAGCCTGTGCCAAAAGTCATCCTGGATCATCGCCGCGGTCTCAAGACGGGACCGCAGGCTATGAGTCAGAGAAGTGGGGGCGGTGAAATAAGGAAGGTGAGTTTTCACCGCAGCGCTCAGGAGACTCAGCGCTTCGAGACGCTGCTGGCAGTCGGCGCACTGCATCAGGTGCTCGGTAAATTGCTGTTGTGTGGAAGCGTCCAGCTCGTTGTCCAGATAGCCAGTCATCCATTGGCGGCAGAGGTCGCAGTTCATTTCACTCATGGCAGCATAACTTCATGTATTCAGTTTTGAGCATCGCCCGCGCCCTTGCCAGCCTCGACATCACCGTGCCGATCGGTACATCTGTGACGTTGGCGATGTCTTTGTAGGGCATGTCTTCAAGCTCCTTCAAAATAATCACCTCCCGAAACACCGGTGACAGCGCTTCGAGTGCCCGCTGAAGAAGGGCGACATCTTGAGTGTGGATGGCGCTGAGTTCCGGGGTCTCAGAGTGGGCGAGGGCGCTGTCGTCTTCCGGGATATCGTCGCCGATGGCGATCCAGCGATGACCTGCCGAGGCTTTAAGCCAGTTAAAGCTCTCGTTGCGGACAATCGTCAGCAGCCATGCCTTGTCGTTTCCATCTTCAAAGCGATGAAGAAATTTAAAGGCTTTCAAGGCGCTTTCCTGCACGACATCGCGGGCGGCGCTTTCATTGCCGGTGAGCCACCGCGCAAGGTTATAGGCCGCATCCATATGCGGCGCTAATAACTCATCAAACCGCGTCATGTCGACTTTTTGACCCCGACTCATCTCTCTTTAAACTCCGATTCGACTCGGTTTATTCCCGCTCAGAGAAATATATTTGATCGTGGAATAAAGAGGCTCCCGCGCCCGTTATAGACCTGACAGCTTCGTCAAGCTAAGCACATCTACGGAGTCTTTTATGAAAACTGGTCCGAACGTTCAGGGTCACGACGAACGCTACACACTGGGGAGAAGAGAGCTCTTGAAATGTTCGGCGTGGGCGGGCGCGGGGGTGCTCTGGGTCATGAGCGGCGGCATCCCCCGTGCCTTTGCGCTGGATGACGCGAGCACCCAACTTAGCGGAACGTCATTGGCCAACGACTTCCATTTCGTGCAAATAAGCGACTCGCATATCGGCTTCAACAAGGAAGCCAATCCGGCGCCCCTCGACACATTGCAGCAGGCCATCGATAAGGTGATCGCGCTGCCGAAAAAACCAGCGCTTATTTTGCACACCGGTGACATCACGCACCTCTCCAAGCCCGTCGAATTCGACACCGCTGACCAAGTGTTAAAAGGCTTGCCGTCCCCGGTGCATTACGTGCCCGGCGAGCACGACACCCTCGACGAAGGTGGAGGGAAAGCCTATCTGGAGCGTTACGGTAAAGGCACTAAAGGCAACGGTTGGTATAGCTTTGATGACCATGGGGTGCACTTCATCGCGCTGATCAATGTATTCAACTTCCAAGCGGGTCATGAAGCGACGCTCGGTGCCGACCAATTGAAATGGCTGGCTGATGACCTCAACGCAGTGTCAGTCAGTACGCCTGTCGTCGTGTTCACCCACATCCCGCTCTGGACGATTTATAAGCCATGGGGTTGGGGCACCGAAGACGGCGATCAGGCCATCGCGATGCTGCGAAAATATGGCTCGGTGACGGTACTCAACGGTCATATCCATCAAGTCATCCAGAAAGTCGAAGGCAATATCACTTTTCATACTGCCCGCTCGACTGCTTACCCTCAACCGGCTCCCGGTAGCGCGCCAGCCCCAGGTCCAATGACCGTCGCTGCTGACCAACTGCGCAACTACTTGGGCGTCACCGAGGTGTCGGCCACACAAGGCGAGCATCCCTTGGCGCTCATCAACTCAACCCTAATCTAACGGTCTGCCCCATGAACCGCTACGCACCTATTCTCGCTTTAACCTGCGTGCTGACGTCAATCCCGACGTCGGCGCAGGACGTACAGATCGATATCAAAACGTTCCTGTACTCACCCAAAGACCTGACCGTGCCAGCCGGCACGACAGTCACCTGGATCAACGACGACCAGGTGCCGCACACCATTGTGGGTGTGGAAAAAGCGTTTCATTCGGCGGCATTGGATACGGGGGACCAGTACTCGTACACGTTCAAGGTAAAGGGAGTGTTTGAGTACTTCTGCACGCTGCATCCGCAGATGATTGGGAGGGTTGTGGTCGATTGATACGTGATGCAGCCGTTAGGCTTCATAAAGATCGGCTGTTAAAGAAGGCGCGACCCACTGCTCAAACCACTTCAATATTTGATCGTCTGGCATAGGGCGAGCGATGAGATAACCTTGGGCGCTGTCGCAACCCAGCCTTTCAAGTAATCGGTATTGATCCTCTGTCTCTACGCCCTCTGCCACTACTTTCATGCCCAAGCTATGAGCCAGGACAATCGCCGCAGAAACAATTTTTCGCAGGCCAGAGTCGTGATTAATGTCCTGAATGAAGGAGCGGTCAATCTTGATTTGGGTGGCGGGCAATTTGTGTAGATAGGCGAGCGAGGAATACCCAGTGCCGAAGTCGTCAATGGAAATGCTGATGGGCATACCGCTCAATTCCTTGAGCACCTCAATGGCTTTCTCAGGATTTCTCATTATTTCCGACTCGGTAATCTCAAACTCCAGGTAACAGCTGTCTACGTTGTATTTATCAAGCAGATGAATAACCTGCTTAGGAAATTCGTCATTGATCAGATTATGGCTCGACAAATTGACGGCGACGACCGTCAGCACCCCCTGCTTTTTAAAACTGTTGAATTTGATCAACGCTGTTTCTATTGCCCAAAGGCTAAACGCATGGATCAATGCTGTTCGTTCGATTAACGGAATAAAACGATCAGGGGGGACGTTACCCAACGTTGGATGTTGCCAGCGTGACAAGGCTTCAAACCCAACCAATTGGCCGGTTTTCAAATTTATTTTTGGTTGGAAGTGCAGCGTTAACTCCGCAGAGTGCAGCGCGTCCAACAGGCCGCCCATAAGAATCAAATTTTGACGCTTGTCCAGCGCCATGGCCGACGTATAGAGCGCTGACCTCATGCCCATTTCTCGGGCATATTCGCTGGCTGACTCTGCTCGATTGACGACCTCGCGTCGGTCATCGCCCGAGAGCCGGGCATAGCCTATATGTGCATCAAAATGGATGGGCAAGCCTTCATATATGATGGATCGCTCAAAGATACATTCCACGGTTCGCGTTTGTTTTGTCAGGTTTTCATCCGAACTAAAAAACAGTACAGCAAGGCAGTCCCGGTTATAGTGGTAGACGGTTGCGTGGGATTCAAACGCGTCAATAAGTTGCTCCCATAACGCCGCAATTAGTGTGTCGGCAGCCTCATAACCGAACGTGTGGCTTATATCATGTATGTTATTAATTGAGATGACCGCCAAGCCATTTTTAGTCTTTAGTTGAAGCGGGCTCTTAAAGACCTGATCAAGTGTTTCAAACAGTGCGCGACGCCCCGGTAATCCGGTGCCTGGGTCATGCCTCATTACGTAGTTTAATTTTCTGCTGTAAAACGCATAGATATGTATAGGGATGGCAACCATCATGCCAATTAGAACGTACAGCAGCGATCTAAAGGGCAGCTCGGTTACCCAAACTGCACCGTCGCTAAATTGCGAGCCAAGGGCGGTTATTAGCAATGCAGCCGGTAGAGCGCTTGGCAAGACGCCCGGCACGCCAAATAACAAGCTGGCGAGTAGCACCGGAACCATCATGAGCGACGGATAACCTAAACGGACTCCGCCTGCTAGGTAGAGATGGGTGGAGGCAGCTAGGTAGGAAAGCAAAATCACTGCCAACCCTAGGCGCCTGATGCGAGGGGATATATCGGGTATCCAGTGATTGAAAATGCTAGGCAGGCCGTATGACCCTCCCAGCGTCCTTTTCTTGATATAACCCATGTCGATAAGCTCCGGAGAGAACTGCTGCTATCGTGTGGCGTTTAAGTCAAAATATTTCAGAGGCGCTGACGATGTTATGTAATTTGTAGCGTACTGCATATGTTGTAACGGCCCCTCCGATCCACTCCTTAGATTTTTTGCTTATCAGGTGATGTTAGTTATTGGTTTTGCACTGCTTAGAAAAAATGTTTCGAACGAAATAACGTTTAGAGATCCAGCGAATTAGTTAATTCGCCATTGATAGCATAATGCCTTAAAAATGCGAGTGCAGGTCGAAGTAAAAAGAAAGCTCGATGTTTTTTTCATATTTCACGTTGTCTATTCAGTCGAATAGCGTGCTATCGGTTTTTTTGTAATAGGATATCGCGCGCTAATAATGACGGCTCCGGTTAGCGGTTTGGGCAGTCCTAATAACGGTTATTCAACATCGCTGCAGGACTCAGCAGTGATGCCTGTAAATACTCCTGGGTGACTGAGGGGTGTGTTGCGAGGCGGGCACAGAGCTTGGCGGCACCGGTTGATGGGGAGACAGACTCTCACGAACGAGTGGATCAGCGTCTTCGCTTCGCCTTTGCGCAGATTTGGGTGCTAAACGAAGTGCATGGGTATGAACGCTTGGCACTGGTTTTTAGCCGTGCCTGGTCTAGAGGTCATTCAGGTAATATCACTGCGACTCGTTCTCTGAATCACTGACGAGGAACTCGTAGTCGATCCAGCCAGAGGTGTGACACACGGGATAAAATTGGTCTTTAGCGCTTTGTCGGCGAACAGGTGAATATTGCCCAGTTCAAAACCTTGGTCGCCGAACCCGGCGACCGGAGTGTTGGTCAGCCCTGACTCGCGGTCTTTATGAGATGAGTGGTTGTTGCGTGAAAAACCAGCATCCAGCAGGCCGGATATCTTGATGCCATCGTCGCGCTCCAATGAGTCGCCGAACAGGCTGCGAAACAAGGTACCTTCTCCGAGCTCCACGGGCTCGCTCGCCAGGCAATGACCCGTTGCAAAGACGAACAGAACGTTGCCAAACGATTTAACCATGATGTTCTTCATGCGTTTTCTTTTGTTTTTAACAAGACCCGTCAGCTGCGTACTGTTGCGACCTGCGCCAAAAGGGTGATCGTTTGTATTGCCATCAAATACGTCGTAACGCACTTCCGGGCGCAACGAGACGTACTTGTTCAGGTCATAGCGCAAGCCCGTGGTGAGGGAGTTGAAATTGCCGCGAGCAGTGGATACCGGCAGCAGGATGAACCCATCAGGATCGGCAAAATGCTCGGCTCGTACCGAGTAGGAGAGATCCGTACGTTGCTGATAGGTGAGTACCGCGTTGGCTCCCCACCAATGGGCGCCATCAAAACCAGGGCCGTTAATGATGTCGATGGCTGTTGCCTTGCCGTCACCCTCCTGATGGCCATAAACGACCTCGGCGCCCATCGACCAGTTTGAGTCGAAGCGATGCCAGCCGTTGAGCGAGTGTTGTTGTTTGAACTGACCTTCTGGCGATATCAGGCGCGACGTTGGAGCCTGTACGTCGTTGGACGTGTCATTCTGTTCATCGCCGAGGATGAACTCATAGTCGAGCCAGGTTTGCATGTCTGATGTGCGCCAACGCAAGGCCCCCATCACCGACTTCTGTTTGTTGTTATCGCTCAGGTTGTTCCACCCTTGGACTACCCCTAGTTCGGCGCCGAGAATTGATGATTTGCCGTTGTACAATCGAGTGCCAAGGAGTGCGCCACTGACAGTTCCCGGCTCGCTAACGAAGGCATAGGTCTTGCTCGCAAACGGATTACGAGCAGCGCGAATGTTGGGCGGGATTTCATAGCCCATGGCCGGTCCGAATATCCCAGCCATGGCCGTGATACCAGGACCATAAGGCAGATAGGCGGTGGCAGCGATGTTGGGAATCGCGAGGAATTTTTGTTTGTCGCGCTGGGCCTTGGCAAGGTTGGTATCACCAGGCGAGTTGACATCCCAGTGCATGTCCCAGCCTGTAGTGCGAGCGAATTGGGCATTACGCCCGTAGTTCAATTCGAATGTAAATCCGAAAGATGCTTCGCTCGGCGATGGCCCTGGCAACGGTGTGATACGTGGCACCACGTTGCCCTTCAGCGGCTTGTCGATGAATAGATGCAAGCTCCCCCATTCCAGGCCCTCGTCCGCGAAACCAACGACCGGAAGATTGCTTAAGCCTTGCTGACGCTCAGCATGGGTCGAGCGATTGTTACGAGAGTAAGCAACGTCAAACAGGCCAGAAACCTCAACCCCATAATCCTTTTCCAAGGTGTCACCAAAAAGGCTTCGAAATACCGTGCCTTCACCTGTCTCAGGGATCTGGGTGGCGTGAGCGTTGAGCGTTGCAAAGGCGGCCAGAACCGCACCAAGCGTTTTCACCTTGATGTTGATCATTATCTGTCTCTTATTTTTGTTGTCAGAGTTTGGGAGGTCGGGGCATCCATGCCCCCGGAAAACGGTGTCAGGCGTGACAGGTCTTTGTGTCGTTGTTGGTACGGGTTTGCTGGCCGCTGCTTTGTAGCTGATCGCGCAGGGTGTCGATTAATTGTGGCAGCGCCGACAACGCTGCCACGCCGCCATAGCAGTAGTAGTCAGGTCGCACGATGAGGGCTTCGAGTCCGGCCTCTGCCATGAATCGCAGGTATTTTCCAGAGACGTCTCGATAGATGCCTTGGCTACTGTCCGCCGTTTGTGCAAGTCGAACGATCTTCAGATCGTAGTCGCTAATAAATCTCGACTGTTCCGAACTGAGCAGCACCAAAGGGTCAAGCTCGCCACTCACCAGCAAGTGAAAACCGCGTCCGATGACGTCGTCATAGCGGCTGACCTTCCCGCCGATCTCGATTGATCCATGCACTCCAAGCGTGCCGCGCAATGGGCCAGCCGTTGGCAGTAGTCCATCGGTCAAACCCGGGAACGGCGGCAGCGGCGCAACATTACCGCTCAGGTAGGCCGCGTCGCGCTCGGCCGCCTCGACCGGGTCTGATACGCAGACAACTTTTCCCATCGCCATGGACGCTTCTATAACGGCGCGGATCTGCGGTTTGCGCTCAAGTGTATAGCCGTCCAACAGCGTTTCATCGGCCAAGCCGCGCATCAGCAAATCGAGCCGCCAGGATAGGTTCCATGCGTCGCGGATTCCCGAGCACATACCTTGGCCCATGAACGGCGGCATCACGTGGGCCGCATCGCCAGCCAACATCACCCGACCGCTGTGCCAATTGGAGGCAATTCGCGAACGAAACTGGTAGACCGCGTGGCGCACCAAGGTTGCAGTGTCCGGCGTGACCCAGCGCGACAGCAACGACCAGACCTTGTCGGTATCTTGAAGGTCTTCAATGGCTTCGTGGGGCAGACGCATAAACTCCCAACGCCGATAACCAGGTCCGCCGGGAACCATTGTGGTGGGGCGTTCGGGGTTGCACCACTGGCCGATATCCGGAACATCCAGTGGCACACCGGGCTTGGGTTGCAGATCGACCACCAGCCAGTCTTCCTGAAAGCCCAGATCCTGCCATTCAATGCCTAGCGACTGGCGCACGAAGCTGTTGGCGCCGTCGGCGCCGATCACATAGCGCGCCCGAACACTTTGCTGTTCTTCACCGAGTAAAAACTTACCGTCTTGGCGAATAACCCGATTAAGAACCATGTCGCAGCCGTGGTTATCTTGTTTCAGCGCTGTCGCTTCCCAACCCTGATGGACTCGCACATTGCCGATGCTTTTGGCTTTGCGGTCCAGGGCAGCTTCCAACAATGGTTGATTGAACAAGTAACCGAACGGCCCGTCACTGATCGATTCGGCGGACCAATCTATCTCTACCAAGACCTTCCAATCAGCGTTGAACCACTGATAGCGTGCTGAAGGTTGAGAGATTTTTGCCAGTTCCTCGCCAAGTCCCATAGAGAGGAAGATTCGCCGAATTTCATGATCGTAAAATACTGCACGCGGGAGCGGATATAGCGCGGGCCAGCGTTCGAATACGGCGACCGTGTAGCCCATTTGGCCTAACAGGATGGCCAGCGTCTGGCCAACTGGGCCGTATCCGGCAATGGCAATATCGACTGTAGTTTGCTGATTCATGATCTGTGCCTCGTGTACTTCGCAATGATTTCCGGGCAGGGCCGGACCCGTCGCGCGAGCGGGGAGGCTAGCGCAATGCAGGAGTGTCAATTTTTTAATAAGAGCCGAGCGACTCAGGCAGGTGCCGGGGTATCCGCTTCAGTATTGAAAATGAAGTTGTCCGGCACGTCTGGCCCCCAGAGGTACAGCGAGTTTTCCGGCGGATAGTCGCCGGCAGGCCATTCAACGCCTTCGCTAATGTAATCCATGTCTGCCGAATACTCGCAGAACGAGCCCCACGGATCCTGCACGTAGTGAAAGTAGTTCGAGCCCAAGCAATGACGACCTGTGCCCCAGCCCTTGGTGTGCCCCGCCTTCGCCATTTGCGACGCGCCTGCGCCGACTTCGTCGATGCTGTCCACTTCCCATGCCGCGTGGTGCCAGCCCTTGGCACTACTCTTGGCGAACGCCACCAGATGGTGGTCACAACCGTGGGGTGCGTGACTGAAGGCGATGATGTCCATCGACTTGTCTGAGAGCTTCAAGCCCAGGGCCTGCTCGTAAAAATGCAGCGCGCCAAGCACATTGGGAGTGAACAACAGAACATGGGACAAGCGGCGAGGCCGGATTTGTACCATGGCGTCGCGGGTCGTTGCGCCGCGGCGGTTGGGCGGGGTGATAGTGTTTTGGTGATCGGACTTTTGATTTGGCATGGTTTTTTCGCCGACCTTGACCTGCAACAGGTTACCGTCAGGGTCATGGAACCAAATTCCTGGTTCGGGACGGTCTGCAAAACGTCCACCAGCGGTTTCGATCTGCTGACGTATGGCGCTGAAATCCTGCTCGTAGCAGTTGAAACTCAGATACGCGAGCGACTTGGACGCGGCGGGGAATATTTTTGCCGAGACATGGCCGTCAATTGCTTTCAATAGGAGTTGATTGGGTTCACGTTGAACATCGAGGCCGAAGCTTTTGAAGAATTGGTAGGCTTCGGCCAGTGACGGAACGTTCAACGCGTAATGATCGATTGAATGCACACCATGGGACACGCTCATGATTGCCTCCATTAAATTTTTCTTATTGTGGGGCGCAGGGCAATATCAGCCCTGAGCTGAGTTCAAATCAGTGTTAGGTATCAGACTTCATCAATGACTGGATTAACTAGTTTGCCGATGCCTTCGATCGATACCTCGACCACATCACCCGCTTTCAGGTAGACCTTCGGATTCATACCAAAACCGACCCCGGCGGGGGTGCCGCTGACAATCACGTCGCCAGCTTCGAGCGTTACTGCTTCGCTCAGCGTCGAGATGATTGTGGCGACGTCGAACAGCATGTCCGTGGTATTGGCCGACTGTACAACCTTGCCGTTGACGCGCGTTTCGAGCAACAAGCCTTTGCCCCCGGCAGGTAGCTCGTCGGCCGTTACTAGTATCGGTCCGAATGCGCCCGTGTTATCGAAATTCTTGCCAACAGTCCACTGGGGCGAAATGAATTGATAATCACGTACCGAGCCTTCGTTGAAAAGCGCATAACCGGCGACGTGATCGAGTGCGTCTTCCTTGCAGATATGACGCCCACCGCTTTTAAGCACCACAGCCATTTCACCTTCGTAGTCGAGGGTGTCGGAGATTCGCGGACGAATCAGCGGCTTGTTGTGGGCCGTAAGGCTGGAATTCCAACGAGGGAATAATGTCGGGTAGGTCGGTTGTGCGTAAGGGGACTCTTTCGTGTGGTCGGCGTAGTTCAGGCCCACGCAAACAATTTTGGTCGGACGCTGCATCAATGGCAGATACGCATCTTCAGCAATGTTGACCAATTCACCGCTGGCGTCGGCACCGTAGGTGCTCAGATCGACGCCGCGCGCTAACAACGATTCTAGAGATTCGGTTCCCAGTACGCGTACGCCGCTTGCAGTGACGACACCTAGGACAGGTTGACCTTGATTGAGGAAGCTAACGTAACGCATGAAAGATTTCTCTTATTGGTTTTAGTAAGCGTCGGTCATGAAGGGCAGCACCGACTGTGTGGTTACAAAGCTAGAGCCAAAAAAATATATCGTCAACAATAAAATATATATTTTATGGAATTTGATAAATTAACAGCCCTGTGTATTATCCGCACAGACATGTGAAGACGGAGTCGACCGTGAATTCCCCTCTAATTACCTGGCAATCGGCTGATCCCCCTGAAAAGCGCACCATGGCTTCGCAGTTGGAAGCCCGGATTCGTCAGGACATCATCAACGGCCAGTTAGCGCCAGGCAGTCGCCTGCGCCTCAAGGAGTTGGCAGAATCTTATGAGGGTGGGGTCATCCCGTTGCGTGAAGCGCTGTCGCGCCTTGCGAGCAGCGGCTTCGTCTCGGCGGCCGATCAAAAAGGTTTCAGTGTCGGCCGTATATCTGCGGCAGAAATTGCCGACATCACCGCCGCTCGACTGCACATTGAGTGCAAGACGCTGGCCGATTCGATTCGTCAGGGCGATGTGGAGTGGGAGAGCCGCGTTCTTGCGGCCCACCATCGACTGGATCGTCTGACGATGGTTGAAGGCCCGGAGCGACTGCTCAAGCCCGAATGGGAAAACGCTCACGAAGTTTTTCATCAGGCGCTGATCTCCAGTTGCAACTCGCCCACGCTGCTGCGCCTGTGCTCGTCCTTGAGAGATCAGACGGCCCGCTATCGTTTTTTGTCGATGCACTACGCCGACAGCAGCGCACGCGATGTGCCCAACGAACACCGTCAGTTGATGGACGCAGTGCTGGCCAAAGACATCGACAAGGCCTGTGAGCTGCTGTCCAGTCACTATCAGACCACAACGGATTCAGTGCTCAAGCATGCGTTACTGGGGTAGCACTGACATCTTCTCGACGCTTGCTGGATTGATGGGAGAAACGAATAAAAAATGGCTTACGTTAATTAGGCGTAAGCCATTTTTTGCGCAGCCATTGCCGTAGCAGACTCTGCATGCGCCCAGGTGCGCCATGGACTGGTGCACTACACCAAAATGAAGTCGAGTAAGAACCGGTCGGTACCGATTGCTAAAGTTCTTGAGGATTTATTGAAGGCAGCTTTGCCTTTTACATGGGGGGTGAAAAAGAAGAACCGAAAAGTGGTGAGCGCCTCGAAAATTTGGAAGTTTTTTCCGCGTGAGAATTTTCAAGTGTGGACGTTTTGTGGACGTTTTGCGTTCTTTACGGTTTTTCCGCTCAGATTCAGCGAACGCCAGAAACGACGAAGGCCACGTAAGACGTGGCCTTGAAGATGGTGGGCCCAGTAGGACTCGAACCTACGACCAAGGGATTATGAGTCCCCTGCTCTAACCAACTGAGCTATAGGCCCTCAGTAGGTCGCGGATTATAGCGATGGTTTCTCGGCTGTGCTATCCGAAAAGTCCGAAACGTTCATAAGAAGAAACCTCGCGCAGAATTCTTCGGCGCGGAGGGGCTGGCTGACGATGAAGCCTTGGATCTGCTCACATCCCTCAAGGGTCAGGAATTGTTGCTGCTCAATCGTTTCAACACCCTCAGCAATCACGGTCAGTTGCATGCTGCGGCCCAGGGCGATGATTGCGCGCACGATGGCAGCGTCGTGGGGGTCGTCGGGTAGGCCTCGGACAAATGACTGGTCGATTTTGAGGATATCCAGCGGCAGGCGTTTGAGGTAGCTGAGCGATGAATAGCCGGTGCCGAAGTCGTCGATGGCAAGTTGCACGCCGATTTTCTTTAGTTTGTGCAGCACGGCCAGGGCTTCTTCGGCTTGGCTCATGATGAAGTTTTCGGTGATTTCCAGCTGCAGGCAGCCGGGGCGTAGGTCGCATTCTTTAAGCAGCTGTTCGATGCGACGCAGGAGATTGGGTTGGCGCAATTGCGCGCCCGCCAGGTTCACCGAGAGAGGGCCAAACGGTTGGTAGGTTTTGTTCCACTCGCACAGCTGGCGGCAGGCTTGTTCAAGTACCCAGTCGCCGATTTGCATGATCGTGCCGTTTTCTTCGGCCAGCGGGATGAAGTGTTCGGGTGGGACGTCGCCGAACGTGGGGTGACGCCAGCGGATGAGCGCTTCGGCGCCGACCAAGCGTTGTGATATCAGGCTGAGTTTCGGCTGGTAGTAAAGGCTCAGTTGGTTGCGCTCAATGGCGCGTCTGAGTTCATGTTCCAGTGCAATCCGCTCGCTGGCCTGAGAGGTCAGATCACGGGTATAGCGTTCTACCCGGTTGCGGCCCTTGGCTTTGGAGCGGTACATGGCGGCGTCGGCATTTTTGATCAGCGTCGCAACGTCGGAGCCGTCCGCAGGGAACAGGCACGTGCCGATGCTTGCGCTGATGAAAAACTCATGTTCGCCCGCTTGAAACGGTGCGTTGAAGCCAGCCAAAAGCTTGTTCGCGACGGTTTCTGCGTCATTGGCATGCAGCAGGCCGGGCAACAGAATGATGAACTCATCGCCACCCAGCCGTGAGACGGTATCAACGTCGCGTAGTTGCTCTTTGAGGCGTAGGGCAATGCCTTTGAGCAACAGATCGCCCACCGGATGACCCAGGCTGTCATTGATGTGTTTGAAGCGGTCCAGATCAAGAAATAGAACGGCGCCTTGGCCAATGGCATCGTGGCTGTGGCCGAGCGCGGTTTGCAAGCGGCTTTCGAACAGGGTGCGATTGGGGAGGCCGGTGAGTGGGTCGTGATGCGCCTGATAGTCGAGGCTCGCTTGGGCGTGTTTAAGGCTGGAGATGTCCGCGAACACGGCGACGAAGTGCGTAATAACCTGCTCCGGGTTACGCACTGCGCTGATGGTCAACCAACTGGGGTAAAGCTCGCCGTCCTTACGACGATTACTGATTTCTCCCTGCCAATGCCCTTCGGCGTTGAGCTGGTACCACATGGCGGCATAAAACGCGCTGTCATGCTGGCCTGAGGCAAGCAGTCGCGGCGTCTGGCCGAGAGCTTCTTGTTCGCTGTAGCCGGTGATTTCCGAAAAGGCGCGATTGACCGCGTTGATGCGTTGCTGGGTGTCGGTGATCAATACCCCTTCAGCGGTGCTTTCAAATACGGTGGCTGCCAGTTGCAGCTTCTCCTGCATTTGCTGGCGCTCGGTGATGTCCCGAGCAATGGTCAGCATGCATTCTTCACCGCCAATCGGTAATGGTCTGGCGGAAACTTCGCACAACCTGATCTGACCATCCCTGCGACGGATATGGCTGATGAAGTCGCGCACGAAGCCATCGCGCTTGAGCAGTTTGATCATCTGATCACGCTCTTTCAAATCCACCCAGATGCCAAGGTCGATGGTCGAGTTGTCGAGGGACATCGCGCTGATATAACCGGTAAGTCGAGTAAAACCGTCGTTGACCTCAATTAATAGGCCGTCGCTCTGACGGGTGATGAGCATTCCGTCCGGGGACGAGTGAAAGGCTTTGGCGAATTTTTCCTCTGAAATTTGCAGCTGTTGCTGGGCTTCTTTAAGCGGACTGATATCGCGCACCACCACCACCAGTGCCGGCGTCGAGTCCAGATCAAAGGTTTCGGCTGAAATCAGGCCGGTGAACATACGGCCATCGACCCGCCGAAAAGGCATTTCCAGGTTGCGAATGCTGCCGCTTTGCAAGCGCGTGAGCAGGCTCGGACCAATACCGGGTATTCCCCAAATGTTCAGGTCGGTAGCGGCTCGACCAATGATCTGGTCTGCATTAAGCCCAATCTGCTCTTCAAATGCCTTGTTCGCTTCGAGCACGCAGCCGTCGGACAGCCGAGCGATTAGCAGAATGTCAGGGCATTGCGTGAATACCGAGGCGAATTTTCCTTCGGACAGGCGAAGGGCATCTTCGGTTTGCTTGGTTTCACTGATGTCGATCATCAAACCGCGCTTTACCATGGTTTGGTCGTGGTGGATCAAACTGACGATATCGCGGACCCAGATGACTTTACCGTCGGCGCGAAACACCCGGTAGTCGAGGCTATGGCCACGGCCGAGGCGGGTTTGCTGGTCGCAGAATCGCTCCGCTTGGAGTATGTCGACGGGGTGAACAATGCTTCGCCAAAAGCCGGGGTTCAGCCATTGAGCCAGTGGGTAGCCAAGCAAGGCTACCGCGTGAGGCGAAACGTAGCTGTACGTGTAATCACTGACATTGGCTTCCCACGCGATGGCTGAAAGACTCTCAATGAGGCCTCGATAATGGTATTCGCTGGTTCGCAGGTCTTGTTCAAGCGTGACCCGCCGGTCGATCTCTGTGCTCAATCGGCGATTGATGCGAATGACCACTGCCAGTACGGTAGAGAGTAACAACAGGCCGGGAAGGCCATAGAACAGAAAATCCTGCCAAAACTGGGGGTGATCAAATGAACTTCCGACCCAGCGCTCTTGGATGGCATCAACTTCCGAAGGGCTTAGCTCAGCGAACACCTTGTTCAAAATGCCGACCAATATTTGCTGGCTTTGCGGAACGGCCATAGCCAGTTGATAACGATAGGGCGTCTCGCCGCTGACATAAATGCCGTCCAGTTTGAGCTGGCGCAGGCTCCAGACGCTGGACGCCAGATCACCCACTATCGCGTCAACCTCGTCTGTGGCCAAGGCCTGCAGGGCAGAGCTGACGTTGGGGAAGGGAATCAGATTAAGTTCGGGGTGTTGTGTGCGAAGCAGTTCATGGGGAGCGCCGTTTTTAACGACGGCAATCTTCAGGTTTTGTAACTCTTTTACGTTGTGCGGGTGCATCCGGTGTTCGTGAGCGAGGATAACAATCGGGAAATCGAGGTAGGGAAGGGTAAATGACAAGTATCGCTGCCGCTCTGGCGTTGACATAACACCGGGCAATAGATCGATGTCGCCCGCTTTGGCTCTATTGAGTACCTGACTCCAATTCTCTGACGTAACGGGCTTAAACGTTATGGAAAGGCGTTTTTCAATGAGCGCTACATATTCCGACGCGAGCCCTCTGTGGTCACCTTGTGCGTCGAGAAACTCGAATGGCGGCCATGTACCGTTGACGCCCAGACGAAGTTCCTTGTGTGAGCCAAGCCAGTTTCGCTCCTCATCTGAAAGCGTCAGCGCGTTAGCCGTTACCGTCGTGCCAATCATGTAGAGAAAAATAACGGCCGACAGTCGTGACATGGCGTTCTCAATCCAGGCAGTCAGGAGTGAGACGAGTGTAGTCGGGCCCAAGCCGGTAAGAAGGCGCACGAAAAGTTAATTCTGCATGACGCAAAACCCCCGGCAAGCCGGGGGTTTGGTGTTGCCTGTCTACTTACTCGTCGAGGAACGAGCGCAGGTGCTCGCTTCGCGTCGGGTGCCGCAGCTTGCGCAGTGCCTTGGCTTCGATTTGACGGATTCGCTCACGCGTTACGTCAAACTGTTTACCAACCTCTTCCAGCGTGTGGTCAGTATTCATGTCGATGCCGAAGCGCATACGCAGTACTTTGGCTTCGCGAGCGGTAAGGCCCGAGAGCACTTCGCGCGTCGCTTCTTTGAGGCTTTCGACCGTGGCAACATCGATTGGCGACTGCATAGTCGAGTCTTCGATGAAGTCACCCAAGTGCGAATCTTCGTCATCACCAATTGGCGTTTCCATGGAGATCGGCTCTTTAGCGATCTTCAATACCTTGCGGATTTTATCCTCAGGCATTTCCATGCGTTCGCCCAGCTCTTCCGGGGTCGGTTCGCGACCCATTTCCTGCAACATCTGCCGGGAAATACGGTTGAGCTTGTTGATCGTCTCGATCATGTGCACCGGAATACGGATGGTGCGGGCCTGGTCGGCGATCGAGCGAGTGATCGCCTGACGGATCCACCAGGTGGCATAAGTCGAGAACTTGTAACCACGACGGTATTCGAACTTGTCCACCGCTTTCATCAAACCGATATTGCCTTCCTGGATCAGATCGAGGAATTGCAGGCCACGGTTTGTGTACTTCTTGGCGATTGAGATCACCAGACGCAAGTTCGCTTCAACCATCTCTTTCTTCGCGCGGCGGGCCTTGGCCTCACCGATCGACATGCGACGGTTGATGTCCTTGATCTCGGAAATCTTCAAACCTGTTTCGGTTTCGAGTGCGGTCAGCTTCTGCTGGCAGCGCTGGATATCGACTTGCAGACGGCCAATGGCTTCAGCATATTTGCTTTTGCCTTTAGCCAGTGCGTCGGTCCAGCTCTCGTCGACTTCGTTGCCCGGGAACATGCGAAGGAAATCGGCGCGAGGCATACGTGCATCACGTACGCACAGCTGCATGATCGCTCGCTCTTGAGCACGCAAGCGCTCTAGTGCACTGCGAACACGCTCGACCAAACCTTCAAACTGTTTAGGAACCAGTTTGATCGGCATGAACAGGATGGCCAACTCGATGAGTTCGGCAGTAGCCTGCTTGCTGCCACGACCATGCTTTTTCAGCGCTTTACGGGCGATTTCCATTTGATCGGAAACCGCACCGAAGCGCGCTGCTGCGATGATCGGGTCAGGGCCGCTTTCGACTTCTTCCTCTTCCTCGGTTGCTCCCTCTTCCTTTTCTTCCTCTTCGTCGTCGCCTTCTGGCTTCGCCGCTTTGGGATCTACAGGAGGTGGGACCTCGGCGGGAGCCGCGATGCCGTCGTCCGGGTCGATATAACCGCTCAGAACGTCAGAAAGGCGTCCACCTTCGGTCGTGACACGTGTGTACTCGGAAAGAATATGGTCAACCGTGCCAGGGAAGTGCGCAATTGCGCCCATCACTTCGCGGATGCCTTCTTCAATACGCTTGGCGATTTCAATTTCGCCTTCACGGGTCAGAAGCTCGACCGTACCCATTTCACGCATATACATGCGCACGGGGTCGGTGGTGCGACCAATGTCGGTCTCAACTGCCGCCAATGCTGCGGCCGCTTCTTCTGCGGCCGCCTCATCGGTGTCAGCTTGAGCCAACAGGAGTGCATCCGCATCCGGGGCACTCTCGAATACGTTGATCCCCATGTCGTTAATCATGCGGATGATGTCTTCCACTTGCTCCGGATCTGAAATATCTTCGGGCAGGTGGTCGTTGACCTCCGCGTAAGTCAGGTAACCCTGCTCACGACCTCGGGTAATCAACTCTTTGAGGCGAGACTGCTGTTGCGCTTTTCCGGACATAACACCCTATCCACTGAAGGTCTTGGCGGGCAAAAAACAAGCCGAGGATTATACCCGAGCTATGACCTCACGCGCCAGTTGAGGTCGGGTTTTGTGCAGGAACATTACGAATTAATAGATCACGTAGCTGAACTTTCTCTTCTGCGCTCAGTTCGGATTGCCGTGCTTTCCTGATCAGATGTTCCAGGCTGCGCTCGCGTTGGCGGGCGGATAAGCTAGTTATAGTGTCGAAAAACTGTTGTTCAAGGTTATCGGCCTCAATCAGCCATTCTTTCTCTGCTAATGCGCGTAACAGTCGGCCTTGTTCTGTGCCATGCCAACGCGCAATCAATTGAAGTGAACGCAGCTTCGGATTTTTCTGCAGTGCTTCCAGCAGAGCGACCAGTAATTGCGCGTAAATATGATCTTCTGCAGCAAAGTGGCTGGCATCTTCGACTTTCTCGGCCAGTTGCGGATGATGCAGAAGTGTTCTCAATGCGGTGAGTGTCGGCGGTTCTACCGTCGCTGGCGTACGAGGGCCTCGGGGTTCGAAGTCGGGTCGTTTACCCTTCTTGTCCCAAGGTTTCTTTTCCCACTTTTTCTGACCGCCGGCTTTCTTGGTCCAGTCAGGTTGAGCGTCATAAGTGCTGGCTGGCTGAAAGTCAGCGTAATCCGGTATAGCGTCGTAATCGATGTTCGGGTCATAACTGGGAGGTGCTTCTTGCGGCGCGCTCTGTACCAGTTGATGCATGGCCTCAGTGTTGAGCCCGGTAATTTCAGTCAGGCGCTGACGCATGAGCGTTTTTAAGTTTGCGCCCGGTACCTTGTCGATCAGCGGCGCGGCCAGGGTTGCCATGTGGGCTTTCCCCTCCAGCGAGCGCGGATCGGCCTCTTTGGTCAGCTGCTCGAAAAAATAGTCAGCCAGCGGTTGTGCATGCTGATTGATTCGCGCCTTGAACGCGTCTGTCCCTTCGGAGCGGACCAGCGTGTCTGGATCTTCACCTTCGGGCAGAAATAAAAAACGCGCCCGGCGTCCATCCTGCAAGCTGGGCAGTGCTGCCTCTAGCGCTCGCCAAGCGGCATTACGGCCTGCCTGGTCGCCATCAAAACAAAACAGTACGTTAGGCACGACCCGGAAAAGCTTTTTCAAGTGGTCTTCGCTGGTCGCGGTGCCAAGCGTAGCAACGGCATTGCGCAAGCCTTGTTGGGCGAGGGCGATGACGTCCATGTAGCCCTCGACGACGATTATTTCATCAAGGTTACGACTGTACTTCCGTGCTTCATAAAGGCCGTACAGCTCCTGTCCTTTATGAAATACAGGTGTTTCCGGTGAGTTCAAGTACTTGGGCTTGTCATCGCCCAATACCCGGCCGCCAAAAGCGATGACGCGTCCGCGACTGTCGCGGATGGGAAACATCACGCGGTCACGAAAGCGGTCGTAGCGTTTGCCGGTCTCGGCATTTTCGATCAGCAGGCCCGCATCAATCATGGTCTTCTGCTGAAGCGTGTCACTGCTCAAGTGTTTGTGCAGGTTGTCCCAGCCGGGTGGAGCAAAGCCAAGGCCGAAATCGCGAGCGATTTCACCGGACAGGCCGCGACCTTTCAAATAATCCACGGCGGCTTTGCGCGTCGGATGGCTTTTCAGGGCCTGACGATAAAATTCGGCGGCCGCCGTCAGCAGAGGGTAAAGCGGTGAGTCGGTCGGCTGACGAGGCTTTTGCCCTTTGACGCTCTGTTCGCGCGGCACTTCCATGCCGGCGGCTTTAGCAAGTTCTTCGACGGCCTGAGGAAAATCCAGGTTGTCGTGGTCCATCATGAAGCCCAATGCATTGCCGCCTGCGCCACAGCCAAAGCAGTAATAAAACTGTTTGTCGGGGCTGACACTGAACGATGGGGTTTTTTCTTTGTGGAACGGGCAGCAGGCGCTGTAGTTCTTCCCGGTTTTCTTCAATTGTAGACGTGAGCTGACAACATCGACAATGTCGGTGCGGTTCAGAAGGTCGTCAATGAAGCTTTGGGGAATTAGCCCTGCCATGGCGTTCTCATCATCAGACTGCCCGCCAGAAAAATCGTGGCGAAACTAAAACGTAACAACAGCGGCCATTGCGGGCCAGTGTGTTCACTAAGCTGACATTGGGAGACGCTGCCTGATTGAACTCCTTACGAAGATCAATTAGGCGTGCTCGTCATGTGCATTGGTCGTCGTCAGTGTAGACGTGATCAATACAACCTGAATCCTTGTCGGAAATCAGAGCTGACGTGTCTTGACGGGATTTGTCTGAGTCGCAGTTGGCATGCACCTGCGGCTTAGACAGCCTCTGTCAGTGAAGCATGAGGCTTGTTATGCAACTGCCGGCAGCCCGGCTTTGAAGGCCGGGCGTGGCAGAAGCTTGCGACGGTTGTCTGTAAATTAATACAGACGAACGGCGCGGCGCTGTTCGCGCTGTACTTTCTTGGCGTGACGCTTAACAGCGGCTGCTGCTTTACGCTTACGCTCAGAAGTCGGCTTCTCGTAAAATTCGCGGCTACGAACTTCAGCCAGAACACCGGCTTTTTCGCAGGAGCGCTTGAAACGACGCAGAGCTACGTCGAAGGGTTCGTTCTCTTTAACTTTGACGGCTGGCATCCAGAGCTACCTTCTTTCATTACCGGGGTCAACGTCTGGTGCAAAACTGCACTTAAGTACGTCGGTTTTTAAGGGTTGCGGATGTTAACCCCTCATTGAGAGGAATGCAAAGCCTCTGATCGAAAAGCGCTGGTCGGCGCTTGGAGCGACGCTTATTATGCGCCCCTTCAATTCAGCCTCTACAAGGCGCAAACCCATGCTAGTACTGGGATTAGAGACATCGTGCGATGAAACGGGTGTCGCACTTTACCACAGTGAAAAAGGTCTGCTGGCTGACGCATTATTTAGCCAGATTGATTTGCATCGCGCCTACGGTGGCGTTGTGCCCGAGCTGGCGTCGAGGGATCACGTCAAGCGAATGCTGCCATTAATCCGTCAGGTATTGGCTGACGCCGACTGTGTGGCGACCGATATCGATGCCATTGCCTATACGGCAGGTCCGGGTCTGGTGGGCGCTCTTTTGGTGGGCGCTTCTTGCGCTCAGGCGCTGGCGTTTGCCTGGGACATTCCCGCCTTGGGCGTGCACCACATGGAAGGACACCTGCTGGCACCCATGCTGGAAGAGCGACCGCCGGAATTTCCGTTCGTCGCGTTGTTGGTGTCGGGCGGTCATACCCAGTTGGTTCGGGTGGACGGCATTGGCCTGTACGAGCTGATGGGCGAGACGCTGGACGATGCTGCGGGTGAGGCGTTCGACAAGACCGCGAAGATGATGGGTCTGCATTACCCAGGCGGTCCGGAAATCGCGCGGCTGGCCAGTCAGGGTGTGCCGGGGCGGTTTGTATTTCCGCGGCCCATGACCGATCGGCCGGGGCTGGATTTCAGTTTCAGTGGTTTGAAAACCTCCGCCCTGAACACTTGGCAGCAACGCCAAAGCGCTGGGGACGACGGTGAGCAAACCCGTTGCGACATCTCCCTGGCCTTCCAGCATGCGGTGGTAGAGACTTTGACCATCAAGTGCAAACGAGCCCTCAAGCAGGCGGGTCTAAAGCGGCTGGTCATCGCTGGCGGCGTGAGTGCCAACAAGGCATTGCGCGTGTCGCTGGAGAAAATGCTGGGCGAGCTTCATGGCGAGGTGTTCTATGCGCGGCCTGAGTTCTGCACCGATAACGGCGCGATGATTGCGTTCGCCGGGTGCCAGCGTTTACAGGCTGGGCAAAAAGAGGATTTGAGCATCAGCGTGCAGGCGCGGTGGCCAATGGAGCAGTTGACGGGTTTGTGAGGGGGTTGGCATGAGCCCGGTTCATCCGACACATTCAGAAATGCCGTTCGCGCCCTGCAAGCAGGTCGCGTAAATTACCGCGATGGCGCCATACGATGAGCACGGTCAGGAAGCTCATTGGGAGCAGCGCTTGCGGCTCCTGCCATGCCAGTACCGGCAAGGTCAGTGGGAGCGCGATCAGCGCGGCGAGTGAGCTGGTACGGGTCAGGAACACTACCAGCAGCCAGGCGCATATCGCGAGGGCTGCGGCGGGTGGATAGAGTCCCAGCAACATGCCGACAGCTGTAGCAACGCCCTTTCCGCCGCGAAAGCGGAAGTACACCGGAAAAAGATGACCGAGTACCGCACACAGTCCTATCCATGCTTGTTCTTGCAGGTCGAGCCCTAGCAGTTTGGCAGCGAGAACCGCCAGCAAGCCTTTGCACAGGTCGCCGATGAGAGTTAAAACCGCAAGTTTTTTCCCCGCCAGGCGCAACATGTTGGTCGCGCCGGCGTTACCCGAACCACTGGCGCGGGGGTCTGGGCTGCCGGTGAGTTGGCTGAGCCAGATGGCGAAGGACAGTGAGCCAAGCAGGTAGGCGAGAATCGCCAGTAACCAAAACATGCAAACCACTCCGGGCGAGTTTGCCCTGATTCTAACGGCGCATCGCGCCCTTGTCGTGCAGCGGAGAACAGTGCTTGGACAGAGTTTTTATCGAGGGTCTGGAAGTCGATACGGTCATCGGCGCCTACGACTGGGAGCGTGGCATTCGCCAATGCCTGCGTCTCGACCTGAGCTTCGCCTGGGACAATCGGCCTGCTGCGGCAGGTGATGACCTCAGCAAGGCGCTCGACTACGCCAGCGTTTCAGCGCGAATACAGGCCTTCGCCGAGCAGGCACAATTTCAGTTGGTGGAGACGTTCGCCGAGCGTCTTACGGAGGTGCTGATGAGTGAGTTTCAAATCCCTTGGATGCACCTCAAGTTGACCAAGCCCGGCGCCGTTTCGGCAGCGTCTGGTGTGGGCGTGGAGATCGAGCGCGGATGCCGCTAACTCAGATATTCCTTGGCCTCGGTAGCAATATCGAGCGCGAAAAAAACCTGCACGCAGGGCTTGAGGCACTCGACAGTTTTTTGCAGGGCATGACCTGTTCCCCGGTGTTTGAAAGCCAGCCGGTGGGGATCAAAAGCGGTCCATTTTTCAATCTGGTGGTTACGGCGTATACCGATCTGCCGCTGATGGAATTGGACCGTCGTTTGAAATTCATCGAGGCGGACAATGGCCGTTATGCCCCTGAGCGCAAGGGCTTGCCACTGGACATCGACGTGCTGCTTTTTGGTGAGCTGGTCGGCAATTTCGATGGTTTGATTCTGCCTCGCGCGGAAATCCTCAAAAATGCATTTGTGCTATGGCCACTGTCGTTGATAGCGCCGGAGCGTTTGCACCCGGGTGTCAACAAGACGCTTGAGGCGTTGTGGCGAGAGGCGAATATCGACCAGGCATTAGCGCCTGTTTCGTTTGAGTGGCGCGGGCAGCAATTGACCCCCTGATTCGTCTGACAACACCCTGTAGGAACCAACTTGTTGGCGAATAGGCGGCGTTTTGTTTCAGATAAACCGTCTCGCCAAAACGTGGGCTTCTACAGATTTTGAGAGCTTTTGTAGGCTTTGACTGCGTTCAGGCGTTCACGCTTTAGTGCTTCACCCAGCTGCGGCCCTTCAAAACCCTGATCACGCAACGGCTGCGCAGTCACCCTTCGCGCTGCGTCAGCGGCACCGCGCAGATAGTCCGCCTGCGGATAGTCGCGCTGCTCGAACCCCAGGCGACCTCGCGCATCCATCTCGCAGGCGGCAATAAACTCCTCAAAGCGCTGTGGCCGACGGTAGATATCGAAGCTTTGCAGCAGCTCAAACAAGGTTGAAGCCTTTAGCTCAAGGGCTCGGTGACCATGGGTGTGGTACTGACCGACCAGCAGCGCCAGTTCCTGGCAATCGCGCGGCACTTTGAAGCGGGTGTTCACGGCTTTTATCAGGCGCAGCCCGGTGTGTTCGTGCGCAATATGCCGTGGCCATTCGCTCTCGGGTGTCAGCCCTTTGCCCACGTCATGCAGGAGACAAGCCCAGCGCACGCTCAACGGCTGTTGGTGAGCAGCCGACTGTTCAAGGACGCTAAGAATATGCTCGCCGGTATCGATTTCGGGGTGATGAGCGGCTGGCTGCGGTACGCCGAATAGCGCATCTACCTCAGGAAATAGCACCTCCAGTGCGCCGCATTCGCGCAATACCCGAATGAACACCTGTGGCTGATTTTCCATCAGCGCGCGGGAGATTTCTTTCCAGCTACGCTCCGCCGTCAATGCCTGCAATTCGCCCGACTCACTGAGCTGTCGCATCAGTAACAAGGTGTCGGGCGCTATGGTGAAACCGTCTGGGGCGTAACGTGCTGCGAAGCGAGCGACACGCAGTACCCGCAATGGATCTTCGGCGAATGCCGGAGAAACGTGGCGTAAAATACGGGCTTTTAGGTCTTCTTGGCCGTGGTAAGGGTCAGTTAAATTCCCTTCGCCATCTTCGGCAATCGCGTTAATGGTCAAGTCGCGACGGACTAAGTCTTCTTCAAGTGTGACCTCGGGGCTCGCATGAAAGGTGAAGCCGCCGTAGCCAACGCCGCTTTTGCGTTCAGTGCGGGCGAGGGCGTATTCCTCCCCGGTCTTGGGATGCAAGAACACTGGAAAGTCCGAGCCAACCGGGCGATACCCGCCAGCAAGCATTTCATCGGCAGTGGCCCCGATGACGACCCAGTCAATGTCGGCGACCGCTTTACCGAGAAGGCGATCCCGCACCGCGCCCCCTACTTTATAAATCTGCATAAAAAACCTCCGTAAGCGCGACAGGATAAACCTTTGAGTCGTTACTTACGGAGGCAAAAGTGAAAAGAGCGAGCTACACGCTTGAGGCTTGGCGCCTGAAGCTCGCAACTCAAGTCTTATAGGTGAACGACCGCCAAATCGAGCCGGGGATATTCACTATCGGCGTGTTCGCCTCTCGGTGGGACGTGATGGGTTTTCATGATCTGATCGCCTTGTAACGTCTCCAGGTGAATATCAAAGCCCCATAAGCGGTGCAGGTGTTTGAGCACCTCGTCAGTGGAGTCGCCCAGCGGTTTACGGTCGTGCTGCTGATGACGTAGCGTCAGCGAGCGGTCACCGCGCCGATCAATGCTGTAAATCTGTATGTTAGGTTCGCGATTTCCCAAGTTGTATTGAGCTGCCAAGGTTTCACGAATCGTCTTGTAGCCGGGTTCGTTATGAATGGCCGGAACCAGCAGGTCATCCTTCTGATCGTCGTCCATGATGCTGAACAGCTTGAGGTCGCGAATCACCTTGGGCGACAGGTACTGCAGGATAAAACTCTCGTCCTTGAAGCTGCTCATGGCGAATTTGATCGTGGCCAGCCAATCGCTGCCAGCGATGTCCGGAAACCAGTGCCGGTCTTCATCTGTGGGATGCTCGCAAATGCGTCGAATATCCCGGTACATTGCGAACCCTAGGGTGTAAGGATTGATACCGCTGTAGTAGGGGCTATCGAAGCCGGGCTGATAAACAACGCTGGTGTGCGACGTCAGGAACTCCATCATGAAACCATCGGTGACGAGGCCTTCATCGTAGAGATCATTCATTAGCGTGTAGTGCCAGAAGGTTGCCCAGCCCTCGTTCATGACCTGAGTCTGACGCTGTGGGTAAAAATACTGCGCAATTTTGCGAACGATCCGCACCACTTCACGCTGCCACGGTTCAAGCAGTGGCGCGTGTTTTTCGATGAAATAGAGGATGTTTTCCTGAGGTTCGACGGGGAAGCGAGCATTATCCTTGTCGCTATTTTTATCTGCGCTTTTCGGAATGGTGCGCCACAGATCGTTGATCTGCTTCTGCAAATGTTCCTCACGGTCTTTCTGCCGACGGCGTTCTTCCTCGGCAGAAATCGGATAGGGACGTTTGTATCGGTCAACTCCGTAGTTCATCAGTGCGTGGCAGGAATCCAGTAAATCTTCCACTGCATCAATGCCATGGCGTTCCTCGCACTGCATGATGTACTGCTTGGCGAACACCAGATAATCAATAATCGAACTGGCGTCCGTCCAGGTGCGGAACAGATAATTGCCCTTGAAGAAGCTGTTATGCCCGTAACAGGCGTGTGCCACCACCAATGCCTGCATGCAGATGGTGTTCTCTTCCATCAAGTAAGCGATGCAGGGATCGGAGTTGATCACGATCTCGTACGCCAGGCCCATTTGGCCTCGGCTGTAGGACTTCTCGGTACTGAGGAAGTGTTTGCCGTAGGACCAATGGTGATAGCCCAGCGGCATGCCGACAGACGCATAAGCGTCCATCATCTGCTCGGCAGTGATCACCTCGATCTGGTTGGGGTAAGTGTCCAGCGCATAACGTTCGGCAATGCGGCTGATTTCCCGGTCGTAGGCCTGGATCAGCTCGAACGTCCATTCTGAACCCGTGGACAGCGGTTGACGCTTCTGCTCTCTAGCGGTCATGTCACTAACCTGCGCTGGAAGAGTTCTCGGAATACCGGATAGATATCACCGGCAGATACCAGCTGTTGCTGGGCAAACGTGTCGGGGAATTCGTCGCTGATACGTTCATATTCGAACCACAGCGCCTGATGTTCGCGTGGGGTAATTTCCACGTAAGTGTAGTACTGCACGAAGGGCATGATCTGCTTGACCAAGATGTCGCGACAGATCGGTGAGTCGTCGTTCCAGTTATCGCCGTCGGAAGCCTGGGCCGCGTAAATGTTCCATTCGTTGGTGGGGTAGCGCTCGGCCATGATTTCCTGCATCAGTTTCAGTGCGCTGGAAACAATGGTGCCGCCGGTTTCTCGTGAGTAAAAAAACTCCTCTTCATCCACTTCGCGGGCGCTGGTGTGGTGGCGAATGAACACGACTTCGATTTTGTCGTAATTACGCTTGAGGAATAGGTACAACAGAATGAAAAAACGTTTAGCGATGTCCTTGGTCGCTTGAGTCATGGAGCCGGAAACATCCATTAGGCAAAACATGACGGCTTTGGAGCTGGGGCTCGGCTGTTTGACCAGCAGGTTGTATTTGAGATCGAAAGTGTCCAGATAAGGGACCCGGTGGATACGGGTTTTCAACCGTTCTATTTCAGCTTCCAAGTCGCGAATATCGCCGAAATTGTCCGGCTCTTCACGCTTCATGCGTTCCAGCTCGGTGATTGATTCACGCAATTTAGCGCGGCTGCTGCCAGAGAGTGCGATGCGCCGTGCATGGGCAGACCGCAGGGTGCGGATGATGTTGATGCGCGACGGGTTACCTTCGTTGCTGATGCCCGCCCGCACGGTTTTAAACGTGTCGGTACCGGTTAGGTTGCGCTTTACCAGGTTGGGAAGCTCAAGGTCTTCGAACATGAACTCGAGAAATTCTTCCTGGCTGATCTGGAACACGAACTCATCGGAGCCTTCGCCGGAATTGCTCGCCTTGCCAGGCCCTTTCCCGCCACCGCCACCTTGAGGCCTGGCAATGTGCTCGCCGGTGGTAAATTCTTTATTGCCGGGGTGGACAACGGTTTGTTTGCCGCCGCGACCATGATGCAGAACCGGTTCATCGATATCCCGACCGGGGATGCTGATTTGTTCGCCGTGTTCCATGTCGGTGATGGAACGGCGGCTGACGGCTTCTTCGACTGCTTTTTTAATGTGATCACGGTAACGCCGCAGGAAGCGCTGGCGGTTCACCGTGCTTTTATTCTTGCCATTGAGACGTCGGTCGATCACATAACTCATACGTGGCCCTCCGGGCAGCATTAAGTTACAAGCTTCAAGCTGCGAGCTGGAAGCTTAAAGACAAGCGGTCAACCGCAATGACCGCAAGCACGCCCGCATGCGCGTGCCTGTGGCTTGCAAGGTGTCGCTTGCCGCTGCCTTACTGCGATTTCCTGACCCGCAAATACCACTCAGACAACAGCCGTACCTGTTTGTCGGTGTAGCCACGCTCGACCATCCGAGTAACGAAATCGTTGTGCTTTTGCTGATCCTCTTTGCTGGCCTTGGCGTTGAAGCTGATGACCGGCAGCAGATCCTCCGTGTTCGAGAACATTTTCTTCTCGATGACGACCCGCAATTTTTCGTAGCTGAGCCAGGTAGGATTTTTGCCGTTGTTATTGGCGCGGGCACGCAGCACGAAGTTAACGATCTCGTTGCGGAAATCCTTCGGATTACTAATGCCAGCCGGTTTCTCGATTTTTTCCAGCTCCTCGTTCAGCGCAACTCGGTTAAGAATTTCACCGGTTTCAGGATCACGATATTCCTGATCCTGAATCCAGAAGTCTGCATAAAGCACGTAGCGGTCAAAAATGTTTTGTCCGTATTCGCTGTAGGACTCCAGGTATGCGGTCTGGATTTCCTTGCCGATGAACTCGATGTACCGCGGCGCCAAATACTCTTTGATAAAGCGCAGGTACCGCTCACGGGTCTCGGCCTGGAACTGTTCCTGCTCAATTTGTTGTTCCAGTACGTACAGCAGATGCACGGGGTTGGCCGCGATTTCGTGCGGATCGAAGTTAAAGACTTTCGACAAAATCTTGAACGCGAAGCGCGTTGACAGGCCATTCATGCCTTCATCCACGCCTGCGTTGTCGCGGTACTCCTGAATCGATTTGGCCTTCGGATCAGTGTCTTTCAGGTTTTCGCCATCGTAAACGCGCATCTTCGAATAGATGTTCGAGTTCTCAGGCTCCTTGAGACGTGACAGCGTGGTGAATTGCGCGAGCATCTTCAGGGTGTCGGGCGCGCAGTGGGCTTTGGCCAGGGAGCTGTTGAAGAGCAGCTTGTCATAAATTTTAATTTCATCACTGACCCGTACGCAGTACGGCACTTTGACGATGTAAATCCGGTCAATGAAGGCTTCGTTGTTCTTGTTATTGCGGAAACTGTGCCATTCCGATTCGTTGGAGTGGGCCAACAGGATGCCGGTGAACGGGATCGACCCGAGCCCTTCGGTGCTGTTGTAGTTACCTTCTTGGGTGGCGGTAAGCAGAGGGTGCAAGACCTTAATCGGCGCCTTGAACATTTCGACGAATTCCATCAGGCCTTGGTTAGCCCGGCAGAGTGCGCCCGAGTAGCTGTAAGCGTCGGCGTCGTTTTGTGGGAATTCTTCCAATTTGCGAATATCGACCTTACCGACCAACGCAGAAATATCCTGGTTGTTTTCATCGCCGGGTTCGGTTTTCGCTACGGCAATTTGATTCAAAATCGATGGGTACAGTTTGACCACTTTGAATTGGCTGATGTCGCCCCCGAACTCAGCCAGACGTTTGGTCGCCCACGGCGACATGATCGTACTGAGGTAGCGTCGGGGAATACCGAAATCCTCTTCGAGGATCTCGCCATCTTCGGTGGCATTGAACAAGCCCAACGGAGATTCAAATACCGGAGAACCCTTGATGGCGTAGAACGGTACTTTTTCGATCAGCTGTTTGAGTTTTTCTGCCAGCGAGGACTTACCGCCGCCCACCGGGCCGAGCAGATAGAGGATTTGTTTCTTCTCCTCCAGGCCCTGAGCAGCGTGGCGGAAGTAAGAGACGATCTGGTCAATGCACTCTTCCATGCCATGGAAGTCTTCGAACGCTGGGTAGCGACGAATCACTTTATTGGAAAAGATGCGCGACAGCCGAGAGTTGGCCGACGTATCGAGCAACTCGGGTTCACCAATGGCCAGCAGAAGACGTTCTGCCGCAGAGGCGTAGGCACTACGATCACTTTTGCAAAGCTCAAGATACTCCTGCAGCGAGAGCTCTTCTTGACGTGTTGATTCGAAGCGTTGTTGGAAGTGGCTAAAAATACTCATGACGTCACCTCGCTCGATACGTTGAGCCGGCGGCGGATCGTCAGTCGATGCTGGCATGCAGCTGAAAACTCCAGCTGCCATTTACCCCCCAGAACACCATAAAGTTACTACCGATGACCCGCGCGCCGGTGTACCGGCTCTCCCCTGATTCGGATGGCCTAGGCTAAGGATAGTTCGGAATCACAGACATCCACGAGTATTGATTGATTAGTCGGGCTAACCGTTCGTCCGTTTGCTCGCGAGCCCGCTCAGGGCGCGGGATCGGCGGGGATAAAAAAATTATTCCAACGTGCCCTGAGCGGTTTCGTCCGGGTAGGTGTTTCGCCACAATTCAAAACCGCCATCCATGCTGTAAACGTCAGAGAAACCTTGACCGACTAGGTAGGCGGCGGCGCTTTGACTAGAGTTGCCGTGATAGCAGACCACAACCAGCGGTTTATCCAGATCTGCCTTGGCGATGAAGTCGGCGATGGAATGGTTGTCCAGATGCTGCGCGCCAGGAATGTGATTGGCCGCGAAGGTTTGTTGATCGCGGACGTCGACCAGCACTGCGCCGTCTTCAAGCAGCGAGTGGGCTTGTGCAGGGGGGATACGTTTGAATTCGGTCATGGCCGGGGCTCCTGAGGACTGCGCAAGAAGTGGATTCTAACCCTTGCTAATAATGTGTAGACCAACACGCTTTGATGACACGGGATTGGCATCGGCCAGCCCTTTCGCGTCGCACTCGCAGCTATGGCGCTCTAGCGTGTCGACGTTAAGCAGCGTCATTGCGCCGCCCCAGACACACCCGGTGTCGAGGGCAAATAGACCGGGCTCGGTGCATTTACCTTCAAGTGCTGCCCAATGGCCAAAAATTATTTTCTGGCCGCGGGTCTTGCGTTCTTGGTGGCTGAACCAAGGGGCATAACCTGGAAGAGCGGTACCGACACCTTCCTTGGTTTTAAGGTCGAGGGTGCCGTCGCTGGTGCAAAAGCGCATGCGGGTGAAATAGTTGGTGATGACCCGTAGGCGAGTTATGCCTTGTAAGCTGGGCTGCCATTTAGCGGGTTCATTGCCGTACATACCATCGAGAAACGGCTCGTACAGGTTGTCATCGCGCAGAGCGGTTTCAACTTCTTGGGCATACGAGAGGGCTTTGCTCAGCGTCCATTGCGGCGCAATACCCGCGTGAACCATCGCAATTTTACGGACCGGGTCGTAATGCATCAGTTTCTGTTGGCGCAGCCATTCAAGTAACGGAGTGCGGTCCGGCGCTTCGAGCACTTCGCGCAACGTGTCATTCTTTTTTAGCCGCTCGATGTTGTGAGCGGCAGCCAGCAAATGCAGATCGTGGTTACCCAAAACGCATACCAGCGAATCGCGCATGCCGTAGAGGAAACGCAAGGTCTCCAGCGACGCCGGGCCACGGTTGACCAAATCCCCTACCAGCCAGAGGCGATCCTTGCTCGGATCAAAGGCAACGTGTTCAAGCAAACACTGCAGCGGTTCCAGACAACCTTGTAGGTCGCCGACGGCATACACCGCCATCAGTGCAGGGCGCCGGGCATGGCGAGGCGGAAGGGTGCAATTACGGCGTCGAAGCGCTTGCCGTCTTCGGCCAGCATTTGATAACTGCCCTGCATATTGCCGACTTTGGTCATCATGACGGTGCCGCTGCTGTAGGTATGGCTGTGCCCGGATTTGATCAGGGGTTGCTGACCGACTACGCCATCGCCACGAACCTCCTCGACATGACCGTCACCGTCGGTGATTACCCAATGCCGTGAAAGCAACTTGGCCGGTAACTCTCCGCTGTTGTGCACGGTGACTGTGTACGCGAACGCGAAACGATTTTGCTCGGGTTGCGACTGCTCTACGAGAAAGCGCGTAATGACGCTGACGTCGACTTGATAGCGAGGATCGGACATGCAATGGGCCCTAAAAGCAAAAGCGGAAAAAGCCGGACAATACCGGAGAAATTCAGTTTAGGGCATTCTCGGCATAAATAGCCGAGATAAAAAACCATCCTTACTAGCAATGTGCCTGTGAATGGTCTCCAAGACGCCTTGGACTCTACTCTGCGATAGGTTGATCGCTCAGTTTGTCCGCCAGGCGGACGAACGCTGCAAGGTCCAGTTGTTCAGGCCGCAGGCTGCCGTCGACGCCGGCAGCAATGATCTCGTCATTGGTAAGCAGCGCTTTGAGGGTGTTGCGCAGGGTTTTGCGGCGCTGATTGAAGGCTTCGCGGACAACGCGTTCAAGGGCACGGTGATCCTTTGCCGGGTGCGGCAAGACTTCATGAGGCACTAGGCGAACAATGGCCGAGTCGACTTTCGGCGGCGGATTGAATGCGCCGGGCCCGACGTTGAACAGGTGTTCAACTCGGCAATGGTACTGAACCATGATCGACAAGCGGCCGTAATCACCACCGCCAGGACCCGCGGCCATGCGCTGGACCACTTCCTTTTGCAACATGAAATGCATGTCGCGGATCAAACCTGCGTTTTGCAGCAGTAGAAAGATGAGAGGTGTCGAGATGTTGTACGGGAGGTTACCCACCACGCGCAGGCTACTGGGTGCTGCATTCAGGCTGGTAAAGTCGAACTTCAACGCATCGCCCTGATGCAAATGAAAGTTGGGCTTGCTGCCGAATTGATGAATCAGGATCGGGATTAAGTCCTTGTCCAGCTCAACCACGTCCAGTTGCGCCCCGCTGCTCAGCAGGCCTTCGGTCAGAGCGCCTTGGCCCGGACCAATCTCCAGTAAACGGTCTTCCGGTTTAGCACGAATGGCTCGCAGGATTTTGTCGATCACGCCAGCGTCATGCAGGAAGTTTTGTCCAAAACGCTTGCGCGCCTTGTGTTGAAATAACTCGGTCATTAATGAGTCTCGGCCATCTGATAGGCGGTTTCCAGGGCGACTTTCAGGCTGCCGGTATCGATCTTGCCACTGCCAGCCAGATCCAATGCGGTGCCATGATCCACCGACGTGCGGATGATCGGCAGGCCGAGGGTCACGTTGACGGCGGCGCCAAAACCTTTGTACTTCAGTACAGGCAAACCTTGGTCGTGGTACATCGCCAGCACTGCATCGCAGTGCTCCAGATATTTGGGGGTAAACAGAGTGTCGGCAGGTAATGGACCCCGTAAATTCAGGCCCTCGCCGCGCAGGCGCTCCAAGGTAGGTTCGATAATGTCGATTTCTTCACGGCCCAGGTGACCGCCTTCCCCTGCATGGGGGTTAAGACCGCAGACCAGAATACGCGGTTGGGCGATGCCGAACTTATTGACCAGATCGGCATGCAGGATTCGTGTGACCCGCTCGAGGCGCTCGGAGGTGATTGCGTCGGCGACATCGCGCAACGGCAGGTGGGTCGTCACCAACGCAACGCGCAAGTCACCGGTGGCGAGCATCATCACGACCTGTTCGGTGTGAGTCAGCTCGGCCAGGAACTCGGTATGGCCTGAAAAAGCGATCCCGGATTCGTTGATCACACCCTTGTGTACCGGAGCAGTAATCATCCCGGCAAAGTCGCCATTGATGCAGCCTTGTCCGGCGCGGGTCAAGGTTTGCAGCACGAACGCTGCGTTGGCCTTGTTCAGCTCTCCGGTGACAACGGTTGCATTCAGCGGGGTGTCCCATACATACAGGCTGCCAGCCGGGGCGGGCAGGTCAGGCCAGGCATCAGGCGTTACCCGCAATAAATTGACAGCCACACCCAGTTGCACGGCCCGCTCGATGAGTAGGTCGTGGCTGGTAATGGCAATCAGGGGGTGCGGCTGAGGTTGCGAGGCGAGCAACAGGCACAGGTCTGGACCTATGCCGGCCGGCTCGCCGGGTGTCAGAGCGAAGCGCTTTGCTTTCACTTTGTGACCTGGTCAGCCTGGTCGGGCTGATCAGCAGCAGGAAGCTTGATTTCAACGTAGGCTTCGTCACGAATCTGACGCAGCCAGGTTTGCAGCTCTTCATCATATTTACGGTTGCGCAGCGCTGTCTTCGCTTGCTCTTCACGCGCTTCTGTACTGCTGTCGGTAGCGCGACGGCCAAGGACTTCCAGGATGTGCCAGCCGTAAGCAGACTTGAACGGTTTGGACAACACGCCTACCGGGCTGTCGGCCATGACGGCGCGGAATTCCGGTACCAATTGGTTCGGGTCGACCCAGTTCAGGTCACCACCGTTGAGTGCCGAGCCCGGATCTTCAGAGAAGCTTTTGGCCAGCTCACCAAAGTCTTCGCCATTTTTGATGCGCTCATACAGACGCTCGGCGAGGCGATGGGTCTCGTCTTCGCTACGAATTTCGCTCGGCTTGATCAGGATGTGGCGAACATGAACTTCGTCTTTCATCTGTGCTTGACCCTGGCCACCGCGTTTTTCCATCAGTTTCAAAATAATAAAACCGCCGGGAGTGCGCGTGGGCTGAGTGATATCGCCAATCGCCATGTTGCTGAGCATGGTGTCGAAGGGTGGTGGCAGTTGAGCGCCTTTGCGCCAGCCCATATCACCGCCGTCCAAGGCGTTATCGCTTTTGGATTTGGCGATGGCCAGTTGGCTGAAGTCAGCGCCTTGTTTGAGCTGCTGGTAAATATCCTGAGCTTGACGGGCCGCAGCCTGGATGGCGTCCGAAGAGGCACTGTCCGGGGTGGCGACCAAGATGTTGGCGAGGTGATATTCCTCGGACATTTGCATCTTGCCCATGTCGGAAGCGAGGAAGTTTTTCACTTCTTGCTCTGACACTTGGATACGTTCAGCCACACGACGTTGACGTACGCGGCTAATGATCATTTCCCTACGAATCTGGTCACGAGCGTTGTTATAAGACAAGCCGTCGTGGGTCAGGGCTGCGCGGAATTGATCCACCGACATGTTGTTACGCTGGGCGATAGTGCCTACTGCCTGATTCAACTCTTCGTCGGTGATCCGAATACCGGAGCGATCGCCGATTTGCAGCTGCAGGTTCTCAACGATCAGGCGTTCCAACACTTGCGAATCCAGCACGTTCGCTGGAGGCACACCGCCGCCACGTTTGGCGATGGTTTGCTGTACTTCCTTGACACGTTCGTCCAGTTGGCTCTGCATGATCACGTCGTTATCGACGATGGCCACGACCTTGTCGAGGGACCGCACCTCGGCGTGCGCCGAGGTGCCCAGGAGTAACGCGCCCAACATCAGTGGGCGCAGACAGTTAGAAAGCTTGGTCTTCACGTTCACGATAACCTTGGATGCCTTTGTCGAGGAAGCTTTCAACTTTTTGGCCAACAACACCGCCAAGTCCTTTCAGCACGACTTGTAAGAAGATGCCGTGGTCGCCTTTTTCGTTCTGAGTGATGTCCTGGCTGAATTCGTTGTAGTCAACCCAGTAGCGGTCGATCAAACGCAGTTTCCAGCAGCAGTTGTCATATTCAAAACCACCAAAGGCTTCAAGCGTACGGCTGCGGTTGTAGTCGAACTGCCAGCGGCTGATTACGTTCCACTGCGGAGCAACCGGCCAGATGACCGAGAAGTCATGCTGCTGAATCTTGTAGTAATCCTTGATGTAACCCGGTTGCCCTGGTGTGCCGAGATCCCCACCGCCCACTTTCCACGTACCGGTGTTCTGGTCGTAGCGAATCTGGTCGTTGCGATAGCGATAGCCGATGTTAACAACCTTGTTTGGGTTGTCTTCAGGTTGGTAGTGCATCATCGCACTGCCAGAACGGGTTTTTTTGCTGTCCGGATCCCAGTTGAAATCGGATGTTGCACGCCAGTCGTGGTTGAAGCGGTAAGCGTACTCAAGGGCGTAAGGTGAACGGCCGGCTGTAGAGTCCGCGCGAGTGGCGTAATCGATGCCCGGCAATTGTACCTTGCGATCCTTGAAGTACACCGCTTCACCGATACTGAAGGTCTGGCGTTCAAAGCCGTTGTCTTCAATCCATCGGTTAGTGATACCCAGGGACAGTTTGTTCTCGTCGCCGATGCGGTCGGTACCCACGAAACGGTTGTCGCGGAACAGTGATCCGTAGTTGAACGTCGTTTCACCCGAGTCGAAAATCGGGATGTCACTCTGATCTTTGTACGGCACGTTCAGGTAGAACAGGCGAGGTTCCAGGGTCTGGCGATAGTTTTTACCAAACCATTGGGTATTTCTGTCGAAGTACAGACCACTGTCAACGCTGAAGACCGGAATGCTACGGTCAATAGAGCTATTGAACTGGCCACTCAAGTACTTAGTGTTCGCTGCTGCAGCGGCCGTTTGGCCATCGATAATCTGTTGCTGGCCTAGACCGCTTAAATTCAGATCATATTTGGTATACACGTACTTGAGCTTCGGCGTGATAAAGCCGTAAGTCCAGCTCATCGGCAGGCTCATGGACGGCGCAAGGTTCAGACGGTCGCCTTCTGCTCGAGCGAGGCCAAAAACGTTGTTATCTAGTCGAGATGTGCCGAAACCATCTTTGTCGAAATAGTCACCGTTTTGCAGGTTTCGTTCAAACCGCACGGCTTCTGTTTCATACGCAAAATCCAATCCGCTTGGGTGATAAGGCAGCGCACCATTAAAGGTAATCTGCGGCAGACGGTTATACGGCGTGATGTCGGAAACACTGGCCAGCTTGTAACCCTGCAGGTTCAAGCGAGCGGTGTAGTTATCACCACGCCAGTTCACTGCACCTTGCTGGTTGATGTAGTCGCGCTTCTCGACACCAATGACATCGCTTTGCAGATCCTGGAAGTAGTACGGATCGCTGATGTCGGTGTAATCGACGTCAGTAGTCAAGCGAGAGTTAAGACCGCTTTTCTCCTGAACATGGACCATCCAACGCGTGTCTTTGGCGTCAGTCTGCAGCTTACGATCATTGTCCTGGTCGTTGAGGAACGCGCCCCCAATCGTGCCTTCGCTCGACTTGGTGAGGTAGCGGAACTCGCCTTCGAGCATTGTGCCGCGCTTGGTCATGAAGCGCGGATACAACGTGGCATCGTAATTCGGCGCCAGGTTGAAGTAGTACGGCGTGACCAACATTGCGCCTGAATTACCACCACTTGAAACGGACGGTGGCAGGAAACCTGACTGGCGACGGCTATCGATCGGGAAGTAGATATACGGGGTGTAGAACACCGGTACGTCGTGGACCCGCAGTGTGGCGTTGGTCGCTGTACCGAAGCCGGTGGCCGGGTTCAGCGTGATGTTATTGCCCTTGATTTCCCAAGCGTTGCTGTTGGGTTCGCAGGTGGTGTAAGTACCGTCCTTGAGGCGGATGATCGCGTTCTCGGCACGCTTGGCGTACAGAGCGCTACCGCGCACGTTGGACTTGTGCATCACGTATTCGGCGTTGTCGATTTGGGCTTCACCCGTATCGAGCTGAATCTGAGCGTGGTCGCCGACTATCAAGGCACCGTTTTGACGCAAACGGACATCGCCGTTCAGTTCGCCACGGTTTTCTGCTTGATACAGGCTGGCTTCTTGGGACTGGACCTGCATGCTGCCCTGACGCAATACAACGTCACCGGCCAGCGTCGCGACCTGAGCTTCCTGCTCATAACGAGAGGCTTTGGCACCGACAAACATCGGCGCGTCGCTCATTTTCGTCTTGTCGTTCATGCCAGGACGGATCGGCTCGACGTACGCACCCGAGCAATAAGGGCCGGTTTCAGCCAATTGCGCAGGGGTCAGTTTTTCTCGAGGAACCCAATCGAGGTGGCTGTAGTCAGCACTGCGCGACTTCAAACCATAGCCTTTGGCTTCGGTAACAAGCGTGATGGGGGCTTTTTCGCCACCCGTTGAGCCGCCGTCCGGAGGGCTTTGGCCGTTCGTACTGATACCGTCCACGCTATGCACGGGGCGCGGTGGCAGCTGAACAGCGTTCACTTTCGGCGCGCAATCCCAGGTGCCCGAAGCAGAGACTGAGCAGTCATACTGTTCCGCGGCAACCACGAATTGGGTGGCTAAAGGTTGCATCGCCAGCAAACTGCCGGTTATGAGCAACGGAAATTTTTTACGAAACGCGTGGGATTTCAATGCCATCTTATTAATCCGGGCTTCCTGCGCGCCATCGGCCTCGCGGGGGGGCCGCACGCCTCTCGATGGGCTGAAAAAGATGTCGGATAATAAAGCATGACCCGCTTGACGGCTAGCGCCGTCGGAGACCCTTGTAATGCCAGATCAAGATGTACGCCTGCAACACCTGAAAGTTTGGCTCGATGAGCAGTTGCCAGCGCTGTTTACAGCTCAAGGTTGGGGCGCCGTACCCCCGGCCACGTTGACTGCGGCCAGTAGTGACGCCAGTTTTCGACGGTATTTCCGTTGGGAGGGTGCCGGACGAACTTTTATTGTCATGGATGCTCCTCCTCCCCAGGAAAACTGCAAACCGTTCGTGGATATCGCCGATTTATTAAGTAAATCAGGAATTAATGTTCCGAAAATTTATGCCGAAGACCTTAGGCGCGGCTTTCTTTTGCTCAACGACCTGGGTCGCAAGACCTATCTCGATGTGATCAATGCGCAAAATGCAGACGAATTGTTCGCCGATGCATTCGACACGTTGTTGGCCTATCAGCAGTTGCCCATGGACGCGCCGCTGCCCAGTTATGACGTTGCATTGCTGCGTCGCGAGCTTGAGTTGTTTCCTCAATGGTACGTAAAGCGTCATCTGGGAATCGAAATGGACGTGGCGCAGTTGGCGTTGTGGCAACGAGCCAGCGACTGCTTGATCGACAGTGCATTAGCGCAGCCCAAGGTATTGGTGCACCGCGACTACATGCCACGCAATTTGATGTTGAGTGAACCTAATCCCGGCGTGCTGGATTTTCAGGACGCGGTCTATGGGCCGGTCACTTACGATGTGACGTGTCTGTTCAAGGATGCATTTCTGAGTTGGCCCGAGGAGCGGGTGCAGGGGTGGCTGCTGAAGTATTGGCAGGACGCGTCGAAGGTGGGTATTCCGGTGCAAGAAACGTTTGAGGAATTTCTGCGGGCCAGCGATTTGATGGGCGTGCAGCGGCATTTGAAGGTGATCGGTATTTTTGCGCGTATTTGCCACCGTGACGGCAAACCCCGCTACCTGGCCGATGTGCCCCGTTTCTTTGCTTATATAGAAGCGGTCCTGGCACGACGACCGGAGTTGGCTGAGCTGGGAGCGCTGTTGGCAAGCCTGCGTCAACCCGTTGGAGCTGTTGTATGAAGATGAAGGTAGTGAACGCATGAAGGCGATGATTCTCGCCGCGGGCAAGGGCGAACGCCTACGCCCGCTGACCCTGCATACGCCCAAGCCGTTGGTGCGTGCCGGGGATGTGCCATTGATTGAATACCACCTGCGGGCCTTGCACGCGGCGGGTTTTACCGAGGTTGTGATAAACCATGCCTGGCTCGGCCAGCAGATCGAGGACTGCCTCGGCGACGGGGAACGGTTTGGACTGAGCATTAGCTATTCGCCAGAAGGCGAGCCGTTGGAAACCGGAGGCGGGATTTTTCGCGCCTTGCCCTTGCTCGGCGACAAGCCGTTTTTGGTCGTCAACGGCGACATCTGGACCGATTACGACTTTGTGAAGTTGCATCGTCCCATTGCCGGGTTGGCGCACTTGGTGCTCGTCGACAATCCCGCACATCACTTGTCCGGGGATTTTGCGCTGGTGGAAGGCCGAGTTGAGCCCAGTCAGACCGCTCCGAGGTTAACCTACAGTGGCATGGCCATTCTGCATCCGCAGCTCTTCGATGGTTGCGAGGCGGGGGCTTTCAAGTTGGCGCCTTTGTTGCGATCGGCCATGGCCCATGACTTGGTCTCGGGTGAGCATTTCCTCGGCCGCTGGGTTGATGTCGGAACCCATGAACGCCTTGCCGAAGTTGAGCGATTGCTTGCGGTGAGTCGCTAGATGCTGTGGCCAAGTACCGTGATCGGTGCGGGTGCCGGGTTTGCCATTGCCAGTATTCCGGGAGCGCTGCTCGGTGCGCTGCTCGGTCAGGCGTTGGACCGACGTTTGGCGCTGCACAGTTGGGCCCATTTGCGTCAGCGCCTAGGGGGCCGCGCTGTACCCCGTGATGACGAGCTGCTGTTCATTCTGCTCGGTCGTTTGGCGAAGAACGATGGTCGGGTTGTCGATGGTCACATTCAGCAGGCGCGCGAAGAAATGCGTCGAATGGACTTGAGTGAACCGGCTCAGCAGCGTGCAATTCTAGCGTTCAATCGCGGCAAAAAAGGACGTGACCGGCTACACAGCTATTTGCGCCGACTGAAAACCCAGCCGCATGCGGCCGAAGGATTATTGCGTGCGTGCTGGCGCATGGCCTGGGCCGACGGCAAGGTTTCGCGGGAGGAGCGCGAGTTGATTGTGCTGTGGGGCAAGTGGCTAGGCTGGACGGCAATAAAAGTTCAAGCACTGGCCAGCGAATACGACCCGCTGAAAAAGCCGCTCGCCGTCAGCGTTGACGCTTATCAAGAAGCGCTGCGTTTGCTGGGCGTGGAGGCGGATGCGGAGCCTGCTCAGATCAAGCATGCTTACAGACGCCTACTCAGTCGCCATCATCCCGACAAAGCTGCAGGCAATGGTGCCGATGTTGTGCAGGTAAGAGAGGCGACCGACAGAACTCAAGAGTTGCACCAGGCCTATACCTTGATTCGTGAGCGGCGGGACTTTCGGTAGGGAACACAAGCCATCGTACATACTGTGGGAGCAGGCTTGCCTGCGAAGAGGCCGGTAATCGCGCCGCTGATGTCGACCTGAAACCTGGGTCGCCCGCATTGACGCTTTCGTTGGCAAGCCTACTTGTATGTTTAGACTCGAAGGGGTGGGTGGGACAAAAGGCCAAACATCCGTTCGCAGCCTTCGGCAGCTCCTAAAAAAATCCGTGCAGCGTCAAAACGGCGGGACCGAATTTATCGGGAAGGCTTCAGTTCTGACACGGGGCAAACAGCGCGGCGTCGAATGCGTGATCCAGGGAACTGGGTGCCCAGTTATTTAGGCTCCAACCATCCCCGAACGCGGCGGAACAGTTGCTCCTGTTGTGCTGCGTTATCTCCCGGCAGTGTGGTCAGGGCTACTTGGGTATAGTTGATGTTTTTCGAGCGTTTGCTCGCCTGTAGGCGTTGCTGCGCGGCATCAAGGTTTTGCGCGAAATCCTTGTAGACGAAATCAGCGGTTTTGACTTTGAGCGTGGTCGCCAACTCGCTCAAGGGTGGCTTGGCGTTCAGAGGCTCTTGCGCTGAGACCAATATCAGTTTTTGTATCAGCGGCGAAGGCCGTTCACCCAAGAAACGGGCAGCCCAATAAGCCCCGCTGCCATGCCCGAGCAACACAATGCTGCGCGCTTTTTGCTGTTGTGCGTACGCGACGCCACTTTCGATGCGGGCGAAAATCCGCTCTGCTTCGGCCTTGGCCTGCTCATCCGCCGCCGCCGCACGGGCCACGCTCGCAGCCGCATCGGCTTCGGCAGTGTTCTCGGGTTCCGCACTTTTTGGCGCTGCGACCACTTTGGCGTCTTTAGCCGGTGCCGTAGCTACGGTCTCCTCAACCCGCGGCAAACTGCCGCTGTTTGGTGCATCTGGGAGTGTGAGGCTTAAGCTACCCCAGCCTTCATCAGGAAATCTGCGTCGCAATGGGCCGACTACTTGGGGCCAATCGGCTGACTCGTCTGCACCGGGGATGATAATCACCGCGCCCTTGGGCTGATCGATGTTGGCCGGTTTCCACAAGGCTAGAAAAGTCTCGTCACCCGCTTGTAATTGCTGCACCTCTGCTGGCGGAAGTTGCCGTTGCAGGGCTGCCGCGTCCTCCTGGCTGCGCTCAAGCAGCAGTTGACGTTCCGGCGGCGGCGCGGTTTTAGTGGCCGAATCTTTGTCGGGTGCTGGACTAGCCGCCATCACGGGCAGAGCGCACGGTAGAATCAGCGCCAAGCACAATGTAGGAAGCGATGCGCGAAAGGTGTAGGACATCGGATATTCCAGGCCAGAAACGTGCTGGCAGCCTAATGGGTTGATCAGCATTTGTCAGGCGTTTGGGCGGTACCGCAGCAAGGCAGTAATTCATGGAGCAATGGAATGACACGTTTATGATTCGATTGATGCGCGCTTGGTGGGTGGGCCGACGCTTTTTTTACGTTATGAGTCTACTCATGACGGGCCTGCCGTTTCTGGTTCATGCCGCGCCCCCGCCGGTTGGGGCCGCTGCGGTATTGAGCCCGGAGCAACGTGCCTGGCTCGATCAGCGAGGTCAGTTGCGCATTGGGCTGGTGTTGCAAGCGCCCTATGCTCAGGTGGATAAGCGACTGCAGTTATTGTCCGGTGCCAACGTCGACCTGATGAAGGCGCTTGAAAAAACCTTGCAGGTAGAATTGCTGTGGCGCAATTACCCCGATCAAGCGGCGCTGGATGCTGCGCTCGAACAAGGTGCTGTCGATCTGGCGCCCGGTTTGACTCAAACGCCTGCTGGTTTGCGGTTGTGGCTGTTTTCCGACCCTTACATGCGCGTGCCGAATCTGATCGTGGGTGAGCGCAGCGGCGGGGGCGGGGTTGATCTGGAAAAACTCGACAACCGTGATCGGGTGGCGGTACGAATGCCCAGCCTGGTAGCCGACTATCTGCGCAGCACCTACACCCATCTCAACCTGCAGGGTGTTCCGCAGGAGCGTCAAGCGTTGCAGTTGCTGCTGAGCCAACAGGCCAAATACGCCGTAGTCGACGAGGCGCAGCTAAGCCGGCTGTCAGTCGAACCGGATTTTATCGGGCTCGCGGTGGTGGGTGACATTGGCTTGCCCCAGTTGTTGCGCGTCGCGTCGCGTAAAGACTGGCCAGAGTTGGCGGGCATTGTTACGGCCGCCCTGCATGCGATCCCAGCCCGTGACCTTGAACAACTTCACTCGCGCTGGATGCAGCCTAAATACCCCCGTTTGAGCGAGTCTCCCGGCTTTTGGCAAAACCTGACGTTGCTGGTAACCGTCCTGTTCCTCGCCTGCTTTGCGATTGTCATCTGGCAGCGTCGTCAGCAACACGCGTTGGAGCACAGCCTTGGCGCCGCACGTGAAGACATCGCACGGCGTCAAGCCAGCGAAAAAGCCCTGCGCTTGACGCAGTTTTCCATCGACCAAAGCACCGTTGGCATTCTTTGGGTCAATTGGGACAGCCATGTGCGCTACGCCAATCATGCCGCCGAGGCGATGCTGGGGTATGCCGTGGGCGGAGTTGTTGATCGGCCGCTGATCGATTTCGAACCCGGTCTACACATGGACCGTTGGCTGAACCTGTGGAAGCGCGCTCGCTCCACCGAAGAAAGCCCGCAGAGCTTTGAAACCAACTGCATCTGCGCCGACGGCAGCTTTTTGCCGGTTGATGTCTCTCTCAGCTTTATGCGCTTCAGGGACGCCGAATATTTGGTCGTATTCCTCACCGATGTCACCGATCGACGACGTGCCGTGGCGGCGCTGCAGGAAAGCGAAGCTCGGTTGCAGGGCATCGCGGCTAACGTGCCGGGGCTGGTATTTCGCCTGGAACGCGCTCAAGTCGGCGGCGAACCGGAATTCGCCTACATTAGCGAGGGCAGTGAAACCCTAGTGGGTTATGCACCCGCTGCATTGCGTCACCCAAGCATGGGATTGCGCAGTTTGGTGCACCCCGATGACCGGGTCGGTTACCACGTGGTGCAAGATCGATCCTTGGACAGCGACAGCGATTGGTCCTGGCAGGGGCGGATTCTGACCCGGGAGGGTGACGAGCGTTGGGCGGAAATCAAGGCCATCGCTCGCCGCCTGGACGATGACCGGATGGTATGGGATGGCATTGTTTGGGACATTACCGACAGCAAGCTTATCGAGTTGCAGTTGGCCAGCTCCCGCGAGCAGTTGCGCGAGTTGTCGGCGCACTTGGAAAGTGTGCGCGAAGAAGAGAAGGCGAGGATTGCCCGTGAAGTGCATGACGAGCTCGGGCAGATGCTGACCGTGCTCAAGCTGGAAACCTCCATGTGCGAATTGGCCTACGCTGACCTTGATCCTGGCCTGCATGACCGACTGAACAGCATGAAGCGGCTGATATCCCAGCTGTTCCAGTTGGTGCGCGACGTGGCCACCGCATTGCGTCCGCCGATTCTCGACGCAGGCATCGCGTCAGCCATTGAGTGGCAAGCGCGACGGTTCGAAGCCCGAACCCAGATTCCTTGCCTGGTAGAGGTCCCGGACAACCTGCCGGCGCTGAGCGATGCCAAGGCCATCGGCTTGTTTCGTATTCTTCAGGAAGCGCTGACGAACGTGATGCGACATGCCGAGGCACACACGGTTGAGCTGAGCCTGACGCTGGAAGATGGCGTGTTGTGCATGACCGTCGCCGACGATGGGCGCGGTTTTGTACCTGGGCAGGGTAGGCCGACCTCGTTTGGCGTGGTGGGTATGCGAGAGCGGGTGCTGATGCTGGGCGGCACATTGCAGCTAGAGAGCGAGTCGGGTGAGGGCACAACCTTGCGCGCCTATATTCCGCTGGCCGTTGAATTATCTAAAACCGTTGGGCAGGAGCGAGAACAGTGATCCGTGTATTAGTAGCCGAAGACCATGCCATCGTCCGCGAAGGGCTCAAACAGCTGATCGGGTTGGCGAAGGACTTGGTGGTCGTGGGCGAGGCCAGCAACGGCGAACAGTTGTTGGAAGCTTTGCGCCATGTGGAATGCGAAGTGGTGCTGCTGGATATTTCAATGCCCGGCGTCAACGGCCTCGAAGCCATCCCACGGATCCGTGCGCTCAACAATCCGCCGGCGATTTTGGTGCTGTCGATGCACGATGAAGCACAGATGGCGGCGCGAGCACTGAAAGTTGGTGCTGCCGGTTATGCCACCAAAGACAGCGACCCCGCGTTGCTGCTGACGGCCATTCGCCGGGTCGCTGCCGGTGGGCGATACATCGATCCAGACCTTGCGGACCGCATGGTCTTCGAAGTCGGCCTGACCGATAACCGACCGTTGCACTCGTTATTGTCGGAGCGCGAGTTCTCAGTGTTCGAACGTCTAGCCCAAGGCGCCAACGTCAATGACATCGCCCAGCAACTGGCCCTGAGCAGCAAAACCATCAGCACCCACAAAGCGCGGTTGATGCAGAAGCTGCACATCACGTCGTTGGCTGATTTGGTGAAATATGCGCTGGAGCATAAGTTGTTGTAACTGGGGGGCATGTCTAAAAACGACCCTTAAAGGTGCTAGCGCTTTTCTGCAGGAGTTAACTTGTTTGCGAGAGGACCTGCCTGAGACAAGGCTAAACACTCGCCAACAAGTTGGCTCCTACAGGTGCCCGCGAGTAGACATGCTTATTTGCGCCATCACTGTAGGGCAATCCCTACAGCAATCTCTCTTGCTCGCCGATTTGCCGGAACTACAGCCTGATCTAGTCTTGACCCACGGCAGACAAAACAAAGGTGTGGGTAATGAGCGACGTCGATTCAAGCGCTGGGTTGAGTGATGTTCTGGTCAGCTTCCGTGGAGTACAGAAAAGCTACGACGGCGAAAACCTGATCGTCAAAGACCTCAATCTGGAAATTCGTAAAGGCGAGTTCCTCACGCTGCTCGGGCCTTCCGGGTCCGGCAAAACCACCAGCCTGATGATGTTGGCTGGTTTTGAAACGCCCACTGCGGGCGAAATCAAACTGGCGGGGCGTGCGATCAACAACGTTCCGCCACACAAACGCGACATCGGCATGGTGTTCCAGAACTACGCGCTGTTTCCACACATGACGGTTTCGGAGAACCTCGCGTTCCCGTTGTCGGTGCGTGGATTTAACAAGTCTGATCTGAGTGATCGGGTCAAGCGCGCCTTGAGCATGGTCCAACTCGACGCCTTCGCCCATCGTTACCCGGCGCAGCTTTCCGGTGGTCAACAACAGCGTGTCGCGTTGGCCCGTGCGTTGGTGTTTGAACCGCAGTTGGTGCTGATGGATGAGCCGTTGGGTGCCTTGGATAAGCAACTGCGTGAACACATGCAGATGGAAATCAAGCACCTTCACCAGCGTCTCGGCGTCACCGTGGTTTACGTGACCCACGACCAAGGCGAAGCGCTGACCATGTCGGACCGGGTGGCGGTATTCCATCAGGGTGAAATCCAGCAAATCGCACCGCCCCGCACGCTCTATGAAGAGCCGAAAAACACTTTTGTTGCTAACTTCATTGGCGAAAACAATCGGCTCAACGGCCACTTGGTCAGCCGTTCCGGTGATCGCTGCGTCGTGACCCTGGCCCGTGGCGAGAAGGTCGAAGCGTTGGCGGTCAATGTCGGCGAAATCGGTGATCCGGTGACCTTGTCGGTGCGCCCTGAGCGTGTCCGCGTGAACGGCCACAGTGAAAACTGCGTAAACCGATTCTCTGGCCGCGTCGCGGAATTCATTTATCTGGGCGACCACGTTCGTGTGCGTTTGGAAGTTGCAGGAAAAACAGACTTCTTCGTTAAGCAGCCAGTCGCGGAACTCGATCCGGGGCTGACTGTGGGCGATGTTGTGCCAATTGGATGGCAGATCGAGCACGTTCGCGCACTCGATCCTTTGCTGGAAGCGCTTTAACTGTCAGAGGCGAATGAATCGCCCCAGGTATAACCAACACTGCACACTGTGGAGAGAACAATAAATGCTTAAATCTTTGAAGTTCACCGCTATTACGCTAGGCATGATGTGCGCGGCCAATGCCATGGCGGCAGGACCGGATCTGACCGTTATTTCCTTTGGTGGTGCCAACAAGGACGCCCAGGTAAAAGCCTTCTACGCTCCGTGGGAAAAGGCCGGTAACGGCAAGATCATTGCGGGTGAATACAACGGCGAGCAGGCCAAGATCAAAACCATGGTCGACACCAAAAGTGTGTCCTGGGACTTGGTAGAAGTCGAATCGCCTGAGCTGTCGCTTGGTTGTGACGAAGGCTTGTACGAAGATATCGATCCGGCCAGCCTTCCAGGCAAGAAATCAGACTACGTGCCAGGCGCTATTCAGACCTGCGGCGTAGGCTTCTTCGTATGGTCTACCGTGTTGGCTTACAACGCTGACAAACTGACCACCGCGCCAACCAGCTGGGCCGATTTCTGGGACACCAAGAAATTCCCAGGCAAGCGTGGCCTGCGTAAGGGCGCCAAGTACACCCTTGAATTCGCTCTGATGGCAGACGGTGTTGCACCGAAAGACGTCTACAAAGTGCTGGCTGGTAAAGACGGTCAGGACCGCGCGTTCAAAAAGCTCGACGAACTCAAGCCTTCCATCCAATGGTGGGAAGCCGGCGCTCAACCGCCACAGTTCCTCAAGTCGGGTGACGTGGTCATGAGCTCGGCCTACAACGGCCGTATCGCTGCAGTGCAAAAAGAAAGCAACCTGAAAGTGGTGTGGAACGGCGGCGTCTACGATTTCGATTCATGGGCGATTCCAAAAGGCCTGGAGAAATCCCGTGCCGATGCGGCAAGAAAGTTCCTCGCTTACTCGCTTAGCCCGGAACAGCAGAAGACCTTTTCCGAAAACATTGCCTACGGCCCGGCCAACACCACCGCCGTACCGCTGTTGGACAAAGGCATTCTGAAAGATATGCCGACCACCCCGGAAAACATCAAGGACCAAGTGCAAATCAACGTCGCCTTCTGGGCTGACAACGGTGAGCAACTGGAGCAGCGTTTCACTGCGTGGGCTGCCAAGTAAGCAGTTTGCGTTGAGTTAGATCTAGGTGCGGTCCCTCCCTCGCAAGGTGGAGGGCCGCATCCATTGTTCAAAGATTTTCGGAGTTCGTTATGGCCATCGCAGTGCCCCTCACCGAAGGCGCCAGCCCCACCCTGAAACAGCGTCTGGCTCGTGCAGAACGGGTTAATCGCTGGAAGGCTCAGGCATTGATCGCGCCATTGGTGCTGTTTCTGTTGCTGGTGTTTCTGGTGCCGATTGTTGCGCTGCTGTACAAGAGCGTCGGTAACCCTGAAGTCGTCAACGCCATGCCGCACACCGTTGCCGCCGTTGCGCAATGGGACGGCAAAAGCCTGCCCTCGGAACCGGTATATAAAGCACTGAGCATCGACCTGGCGGATGCCCGCAAGAATCAAACCCTGGGCGATCTGTCCAAGCGGCTGAACATGGAACTAGCCGGCTATCGCAGCTTGCTGACCAAAACGTCCCGCGCCTTGCCGTTCGCCACCGAACCGGCATCTTATAAAGACGCGATGGAAGCGATCGATGAGCGTTGGGGTGACCCCGCGTATTGGCAAGCGATCCGTCGTAACACCAGTAGTGTTACCCCCTTTTACTTGTTGGCCGCCGTTGACCATCGCATCGATGACCTCGGTGAAGTGGCGCCCGCGACCCCTGATCAAGCGATTTACCTCGACATTTTCGCCCGCACTTTCTGGATGGGTCTGGTGATCACCATTGTCTGCCTGTTGTTGGCCTATCCCCTGGCCTACCTGCTGGCGAACATGCCATCAAGACAAAGCAACCTGCTGATGATCATGGTGCTGTTACCGTTTTGGACGTCAATTCTGGTGCGAGTCGCGGCCTGGATCGTGTTGTTGCAATCAAGCGGATTGATCAACAGCGCGTTGATGTCTATGGGCATTATCGATAAACCGCTGGAGTTGGTGTTCAACCGACTTGGGGTATACATCTCGATGGTGCACATCATGCTGCCGTTCATGATCTTGCCGATTTACAGCGTGATGAAGGGCATTTCACCCACCTACATGCGCGCCGCAATCTCCCTGGGTTGCCACCCAATGATCAGTTTCTGGCGGGTGTATTTCCCGCAGACCTACGCTGGTGTTGGCGCGGGTTGTCTGCTGGTGTTCATTTTGTCGATTGGTTACTACATCACCCCGGCACTGCTCGGTAGCCCCAACGATCAAATGGTCAGCTACTTCGTCGCCTTCTACACCAACACCAGCATTAACTGGGGCATGGCCACGGCGCTGGGCGGTTTGCTGCTAATGGCGACCGTCGTGCTTTATCTGATTTATAGCTGGCTTGTCGGCGCCAGCCGTATGCGCTTGAGCTGAGGAGAGTCAACATGCTGAGCCCTTACACGTCGCCCATCGAGCGGATCTGGTTTTACGTTCTGCGCATTCTTTGCGGGCTGGTGCTGCTGTTTCTGGTGTTGCCGGTGCTGGTGATCATTCCGCTGTCGTTCAACTCTGGAAGTTTTCTGGTCTATCCACTGCAAGGCTTTTCCATGCACTGGTATCAGGATTTCTTTACCTCGGCAGAATGGATGCGTTCGCTGAGGAATAGCATGATCGTCGCCCCGGCTGCCACGGTTCTGGCCATGGGCTTCGGCACCTTGGCCGCCATCGGTTTAACCCGTGGCAACTTCCCCGGCAAAGCGTTGGTCATGGCCCTGGTGATTTCGCCGATGGTCGTGCCGGTGGTGATTGTCGGCGTTGCTAGCTATCTGTTCTTTGCGCCGCTGGGCTTAGGCAACAGCTACATCTCGTTGATCTTGGTCCACGCCGTATTGGGTGTCCCGTTCGTGATCATTACGGTGTCGGCGACCTTGCAGGGGTTTAACCATAATCTGGTACGAGCCGCCGCGAGTCTGGGCGCCTCACCGTTGACGGCGTTCCGTCGCGTGACCTTGCCATTGATCGCGCCGGGGGTGATTTCCGGGGCATTGTTTGCGTTCGCGACCTCGTTCGATGAAGTGGTGGTCACGCTATTTCTCGCCGGTCCCGAACAAGCCACCTTGCCTCGGCAAATGTTCAGCGGCATCCGCGAAAACCTCAGCCCGACGATTGCCGCTGCTGCTACGCTGCTGATTGCGTTCTCGGTGGTGCTGTTGCTGGTGCTGGAATGGCTGCGTGGTCGCAGTGAGAAAATGAGGACGCAGGAGGTTTGAGTCGTCGTTGTATAAACGCTTCGCCTCTGTAGAAGCCAAGTTGTTGGCGAAAGGTTGAGGTAACATCCTCACCTTTCCGTCCGCGCCATGGAGCCTCAGGTGAACGTAAACGACGCCAGTTTCGAAGAGCTGCTCAATGCGTTGCACGATGGTGTCTACATCACGGACGGCGACGGCAAGACGCTGAAGGTCAATAAGGCCTACGAGCGTTTGACAGGTCTCAACAGCGCGGACTTGATTGGTCGACCGATGCAGGAGCTGGTCAAGGAAGGGGTGATTTCCCAGTCGGCCTCACTGCGCGTGTTGCAGGAAGGCAAGCCGATGTCGGTGATGCAAAGCCTGCATCAGGGCAAGAAACTGCTGGTAAGCGCCACGCCGATTCTCGCCGCAGACCAAAGCATTCGCTATGTCGTCAGTACGGTGCGGGACATGACCGAATTGCTGCGTATGAAGCACGAGCGCGAGGAGCTGCAACAGCTCAAGCAACTACGTAACAGCACCGCCAAACTTCACGCCGGTCAACGCGATAACCTGCTGCACTCGCCGCTGATGGCCGATCAAGAAGTGTCCGGCAGAGTCTTCGCCTTGGCCCGGCAAGTCGCCAACAGTTCGGTAAAGGTGTTGCTTCAAGGCGAAACCGGCGTTGGTAAAACCTTGGTCGCACACTTTATCCACAACGCCAGCGACCGCGCCAAAGAGCCGTTCTTGGCGCTGAACTGTGGGGCGTTGCCGGAAAACCTGATCGAAGCCGAACTGTTCGGTTACGCCCCCGGTGCGTTCACCGGCGCTGGTCCCAAGGGCAAGCGCGGTTTGCTGGAATTAGCCCACCACGGCACCTTGTTTCTCGATGAGATTGGCGATTTACCGCTCGCGGTGCAGGTCAAGCTGCTCAAGGTGATCGAAGAGAATCGCTTTATCCCGGTGGGCGGTCTGGAGCTCAAGGAAGTGGACGTTCGCATCATCAGCGCCACCCATCACGACCTCAAACAATTGGTGGCAGAAGGGCGCTTCCGGGCCGATTTGTATTACCGGCTCAACGTAGTGCCCATTGTGATTCCGGCGTTGCGCGAGCGCAGTGAAGAAGTTGCACCGCTGTTGCATTACTACCTGGACAGTTTTAACGCCCGTTATCAGCGGCAGGTACAATTGAGCCTCGAAGCCCTCGATGTGCTATGCGATTACGCATGGCCGGGAAATATTCGGGAGCTGATCAATATCGTCGAACGCCTGGTGGTTACCAGTCATGCCGATATCATCGAAGCACTGGACTTGCCCGAAGAAATCCTCAACCTCAATCCCCTGCACACCGATGACAGCCGCTTTCCACTGCGCAAGGTGCTGGAAAATGCCGAGCGCGCCGCCATTCGTGCCGCGCTGCAAGTACACAAGACCACGCGGCAAGCCGCTAAAGCACTGGGCGTCAGCCAGGCAACCGTGGTGCAGAAGATGAAGCGTTGGGAACGTTCTGATTAGAATTCCAATCAACGGCCCTTTTAGCGATTAGAAAGCTAATCGCTGTCGTCCTTTCTTGTGGTCTGTTATTTGCGCGAACCCCTGCCCTGTGGGGTTCTGCGGGTTTTGGCACAGCTTTCGCAATTCATCCGGCACGCCCTCGCGCAAAACAACTAATAAAGGACGAGCCGATGAGTATCTCTGCGTTCAAAATCGCCAACAAACTGATCACCGGTCCCGCTGCTATTGAGCAACTGGCCGCTGAGCTGACCCGCTTGAATATCAACAACCCACTGATCGTTACCGATGCCATCTTGGTTAAATCGGGTACTGTCGATTTGGCTCTCGCCCACCTTGGCGACCGCCGCTACGGCATTTTCGATCAGGTCAAACCCGAGCCGGAAATCTCCATCGTTGAAGACTGCACTCGCGCTTACCGCGAAGGCGGCCATGACGGCTTGATCGGCCTCGGCGGCGGCAGCGCCATTGATATCGCCAAGGGCGTCGCAGCCTTTGCCAACCACGATGGGCCGTTGACCGAGCTGTTCGGCGTCGATCAAGTCAAGCGCAAAGGCCCGCCGCTGATTGCGATTCCGACCACGGCCGGCACCGGTTCTGAAGTGACCAACGTGGCGATCTTCTCGGACAAACAAGCGCAGTTGAAAAAAGGCATCGTCAGCGATTACTTGCTGCCGGACGTCGCGTTGGTCAGCCCGATCATGACCCTGAGCTGCCCTCGTAGCGTGACGGCGGCCAGCGGTGTTGATGCGTTGGTCCACGCTATCGAATCGTATTTATCGGTCAACAGCTCGGCGATTACCGACGCGCTGGCCATTGGCGCGATCAAGCTGATCGCCAAGGCGCTGCCCAAGGCTTACGCCAACCCGACCAACCTGGCCGCCCGCGAAGACATGGCCACCGCCAGCCTGATGGCCGGCATGGCATTTGGTAATGCCGGTGTCGGCGCGGTGCATGCGCTGGCTTACCCGTTGGGCGGGCGTTTCAACATTGCCCACGGCGTCAGCAATGCCCTGTTGCTGCCGTACGTCATGGCTTGGAACAAGATGGCCTGCGTCGAACGCTTCCGCGATATCGCCGAAGCCATGGGCGTGCGGACGGCGCACCTCAGCGACAAAGACGCCGCCGATCAAGCTGTTCAGGCCATGACCGATTTGTGCATTGCCGTGGACATTCCATCTGGGATGCGCGCCTTCAATGTGCCAGAAGACGCCATTCCAGCCATGGCCGAAGAAGCCAGCAAAATCGACCGGTTGATGCGCAATAACCCTCGCAAACTCACCGCCGCCGACATCGAAAAAATCTACCGCGCCGCTTACTGAGTGATCGCCCGAATGACGCCCGAGCCCTTGGCTTCGGGCGTCTGCCGTACACCGCAACTAAAACCAATAAGACAGGTGCCGTTCATGTCCAACCTTTCCGAACCGGGTCTCGAAAGCCCGTACATTCCGCTAGGCCCGTTCAAAGTGCGTTTGCCGTTCATTCACTACAACTTCGAGATGCCGGACTACCTCCAAGGCTTGTTGATGTGCGCGGTGGACTTGGCAGCCATCCCGCTGATGACCGAACTGCTGGGCATGCCTTTTGAAGTGGCGTTGGCCGTGGTCATGCTCAATGGGCTGCTGTACCTCACTCACCATCTATTGGGTGACCCGACCGTGCCCGGCTGGATCACGCCAGCGGTGCCGTTGTTGATGGCTTATTGCGCGCATTTCCCGATGGGGCCCGAGCGTGTGCACGCATTGATTGCGTTTCAGATGATGCTCGGGGTGTTTTCCATCGCCCTAGGCGCAACAGGGATGGCGAAGAAGGTGGTGGCTTACGTGCCCTCGGCGATCAAATCCGGGATCATCATGGGCGCCGGTTTGAGCGCGGTCAGCGCGGTGTTTCAGGTCGGCGGCAAGTTCGACGTACTGCCGTGGACTATCTCGATCACCATCGGTATCGCGTTCTACCTGATCTTCTCCCAGCACTTCCAAGCGCTGAAACTGCGCAACAAACTCTGGTGGAATTTCGCCAAGCTCGGCATTTTGCCGATCATCTTGCTGGCGGTGGTCATCGCGCCGCTGTTCCATGAAGCGCCATGGCCGACCATTCAGTGGGGCTTCAGCAAACCTGACTTTATGGGGCTGTGGAATAACTACACGATCTTTGGCTTGGGTATGCCGCCGCTGTCGATGTTCATTACCGCGTTCCCGACCATGTTGGCGGTGTACATCATCGTTTTCGGCGACGTGCTCAGCGCCAAGGTGCTGCTCGACGAAGCGCAGCAGATTCGAACCGATGAAAACGTGGACTACAACCCCGACCGTGCGCACCTGATATTCGGAGCGCGTAACGCGTTGATGAGCGTATTCGGTCCAGACGTGGCCATGTGCGGGCCGAAATGGGCGGCCATGTTGGTGGTGGTGATCGAGCGTTTCAAAGGTGGGCCGAAGGCGATGAAGTCGATTTACGGCGGCGTCGGCTCCTTTCGCTGGGGGACCAATACTGGCCTGTTGTTGCTGCCGGTGGTGACACTGGTGCAACCCATTTTGGGCGTGGCGCTGGCGCTGACCTTGTTGATTCAAGGTTATGTCAGCGTGCGTCTGGGCATCCTCGAAGCCCGCAGCCAGCGTGACCTCGGGATAGCCGGGGTAATCGGCGCGGTGTTGGCAGTCAAAGGCGCCAGTTGGGCCTTCGCCATCGGCGTGGTGCTGTGCCTGCTGATTTACGGTAAAAACTTCTTCAAGGGCGAGAACGACAAGACCTTTACCAAGGATGTCGGCGCGGTTGATGCCAAGCCGGTGGTGGTGAAGCCGGTTGTGCGTGCGGTGCCTGAGACAGTGGGTGATTGAACTGCCGCCTCGCCAACAAGTGGGCTCCTACGGAAGGTCTGAAATAAGACCTTCTTTTTCTGGCAAATCGGGCGTCAAGCGCTCCGAAAGAAAGTACTTCACTGAAATTTCGAAAATATCGGCTTTTATTGATGAATAAGCCGGTTTTAAGCACTTATTAACCCTTAATTTCCATACTGCGGACGCACCTGTCCTATAGGCTCCATCAAATGTCGGCGCGCCATCCACAGATTCGACAGTGCAAACAGTGTCACCAACTGCGCCGTGTTCTTTACCAACCCGCGAAACCGCACCTTGGTGTAACCAAACTGGCGCTTGATCACCCGAAACGGGTGCTCAACCTTGGCCCGAGTTTGCGATTTGGCGTATTCAATCTTGCGCAACGCACGGCCAATGACGCTTTTTTCTCCATGTTTGCGGCGGCTGCTGGGCCTGGCGGAGATCGACCAGATCATCTCGCGCCCCTCATGTTCAAGCCGCTTTTCTACGCCGGTGTAGCCCGCGTCGCCACAGAGATGGGTCTCTTCGCCGTGCAGCAACTGATCGACTTGAGTGACGTCCGCGACATTGGCTGCCGTGCCCACCACGCTGTGCGTCAGACCCGTATCAGCGTCTACTCCGATGTGCGCTTTCATCCCGAAAAAATATTGATTACCTTTCTTGGTCTGATGCATTTCGGGGTCGCGTTTACCCTCTTTATTCTTGGTCGACGTCGGCGCATGAATGATCGTGGCATCAACAATTGTGCCCTGACGAAGCATCAAACCTCGGTCTCCCAGGTAGCCATTAATGACCTCCAGGATTCCCCCGGCAAGATGGTTTTTCTCCAGCAGGCGACGGAAGTTGAGAATCGTGGTTTCGTCGGGAATGCGTTCCAGATTCAACCCCGCGAACTGGCGCAGAATCGTGGTCTCATAAAGAGACTCTTCCATTGCTGGATCGCTATAGCCGAACCAGTTCTGCATCAGGTGCACACGCAACATGGCCATCAAGGGATACGCCGGGCGGCCCCCTTCGCCTTTTGGATAATGCGGCTCGATCAAAGCGATCAACCCCTTCCAGGGGACGACCTTGTCCATCTCGCTCAGGAAAATCTCACGGCGGGTTCGCTTACGTTTACCGGCGTACTCGGCATCGGCGAAAGAAATTTGCTTCATGGGGGGGCAACCGCTCGGCTCATGTGATGGGGGACATTTCACCAGATTTGAAAACCTTTTTCAGAGTTTCCCTACAGATAAACTTCGATCCCCTGTAGGAGCCAACTGGATATTCTTTGATGCTGCTTGCATCTTTGAGATTACAGAAGCTCGTTTTGTCGTTTTCCAATGTGGCGCTGAGCGATGTAATTTAATTTTGAATATGAAATTTCGGGACGCGTACTGATTATGGACACGCTATTCTCTGTTCGACATACGCGGGTATACGGTCACGCCTTTTATTAATTATCATTTTTCTTTGATATTTCGCATATAAAGGGCAAGCATCTTTTTTTATGCCGAGCGCCCAGTAAGAATCAGCCAAATTTAAAATTGCAACCATCCTATCGGGGAACTGAATAAGGATTTTTTCCAGTAGCATAATTGCAAGTGTCGATTGGTTGCTTTTGTAAAGGTAGTAAGCGAAGTCGTTAATCGATCCCGCGTTTGCAGTGTTTAGTATTAAAGATAGTTCATGTATTAAGTCGATAGGTATGTTTCTGGAAATGTACTGCCCTTGCACATTAATAGCTTTAAAGAGACTTCCATTTTCCCCTTCAGGCAAAGCGCGCTTAATCTTATCAAAGTCCAGTCCTATCTGTTGGGCCTGCGTGCCATACTCTACGTACTCTATCGTTACTTCGGGAGAGTTGAAGTCTGAAAATTTCACACAGCATTCAACACGCCGAACCTCAAAATTCGTAGGAAAAATATTTTTTGAGGGGTGATGATTGGTAGCATTATTCAAGTCTCTTTCACGGTAAGGCTCAACCCAGTTTGATGCCTTGTAAAGAACCCAGTCATTGAACTCTTGATGCCATCTAAAATCATACTTTGTAATATTTGAGTTATCAGTGTAAAAATCTAATAGAAGAGAAAAATCTGTCGGGAAATAGCCTGGAAAAAGGCCGCCGTTTCCAAGGTTGAACACGCCTTCCACGACTCTATCGGTTCCGCCAATCTTGATCGTGATTTTAGAGCTATCCTCAGGATCCGGCATAGGTTCTATTATATAGGTATCGCACTCACCATCACCATTTAGATCTAGGGAAGGTCTGAAATAAGACCTTCTTTTTCTGGCAAATCGGGCGTCAAGCGCTCCGAAAGAAAGTACTTCACTGAAATTTCGAAAATATCGGCTTTTATTGATGAATAAGCCGGTTTTAAGCACTTATTAACCCTTAATTTCCATACTGCGGACGCACCTGTCCTATAGGCTCCATCAAATGTCGGCGCGCCATCCACAGATTCGACAGTGCAAACAGTGTCACCAACTGCGCCGTGTTCTTTACCAACCCGCGAAACCGCACCTTGGTGTAACCAAACTGGCGCTTGATCACCCGAAACGGGTGCTCAACCTTGGCCCGAGTTTGCGATTTGGCGTATTCAATCTTGCGCAACGCACGGCCAATGACGCTTTTTTCTCCATGTTTGCGGCGGCTGCTGGGCCTGGCGGAGATCGACCAGATCATCTCGCGCCCCTCATGTTCAAGCCGCTTTTCTACGCCGGTGTAGCCCGCGTCGCCACAGAGATGGGTCTCTTCGCCGTGCAGCAACTGATCGACTTGAGTGACGTCCGCGACATTGGCTGCCGTGCCCACCACGCTGTGCGTCAGACCCGTATCAGCGTCTACTCCGATGTGCGCTTTCATCCCGAAAAAATATTGATTACCTTTCTTGGTCTAATGCATTTCGGGGTCGCGTTTACCCTCTTTATTCTTGGTCGACGTCGGCGCATGAATGATCGTGGCATCAACAATTGTGCCCTGACGAAGCATCAAACCTCGGTCTCCCAGGTAGCCATTAATGACCTCCAGGATTCCCCCGGCAAGATGGTTTTTCTCCAGCAGGCGACGGAAGTTGAGAATCGTGGTTTCGTCGGGAATGCGTTCCAGATTCAACCCCGCGAACTGGCGCAGAATCGTGGTCTCATAAAGAGACTCTTCCATTGCTGGATCGCTATAGCCGAACCAGTTCTGCATCAGGTGCACACGCAACATGGCCATCAAGGGATACGCCGGGCGGCCCCCTTCGCCTTTTGGATAATGCGGCTCGATCAAAGCGATCAACCCCTTCCAGGGGACGACCTTGTCCATCTCGCTCAGGAAAATCTCACGGCGGGTTCGCTTACGTTTACCGGCGTACTCGGCATCGGCGAAAGAAATTTGCTTCATGGGGGGCAACCGCTCGGCTCATGTGATGGGGGACATTTCACCAGATTTGAAAACCTTTTTCAGAGTTTCCCTAGTTGCTTGTCTGCACATGAGAAAGCAGGATTAGCAAAAATCAATAGTAGTGTTGCAATGTAGTTATATCTCACAAGGAAGTCTCTAATGAGATTATGCGCGCTTCCGCGTAGAGCTTCGCTTGGGGTGATTTTCTGCCTGCACCGTAGTATGTAGTAGTACTATTGCCGCGGACGGATTCATTTGAATTATATAGTTCCAAGAAACGTGTGTACCCGATAATTGCTTGTATTTTATCCTTGGTCTTGCCGTGCGCTCTGCTTAACGGATCGCTCCAAAATCCCCAAGCGAAAGAAAATTTCGCATTATTAAATGCTTCGCTATCTCTTAAGTCATAAGTTTTTCTTTTGTTAAGTCTTGTGCAGTTGCTAATGTCAAGCACTTCAATCGCTTTATTTAGATAGTTTAATCTATCGTCATAGCCATTGAATCCACCGTTAATTTTAGCGGTACAAAATATAAAATCATCTGAATCTGAAAATTTAGTTAATTTCTTATAGTAAGACCAGAACCAACCGGCAGAAAATACACAATGAGGCAACTCGGACATTTTTGTGAAGTTAGGATTGCCTAAAAAATTCTCTCCTGCATATAGTCCGTATAACCTATAATTCTCCTCCCAAGTGATTTGTAATAATCCTCGACCTATATATGGAGAGTAGGAGGGCTGCGGGGCTCCACTTGGAAGTCCTTCAGTTGTAAATCTAAGTCCGCCGCTTTCGTGGAGTATCTGCGCCAAAATATGAGCACGACTAATGCATTTGTCGAAGTTAAACTTTATAAACATTTCATTGATGGAGTCTATATACGCTTCTATCTTTTGTTTTGATGTTGATGGTGTAATTAACTGTAGCTGAGCGTCAGTGATATTATTCGTACACGAGCATTGTTTAGCGGCTGTTAACGCCCCAACAAACTCCACCGGATGAAAATAAGAAACCCGCCCATCCTCCGGCAGCCCAACTTTCTCCGCCACTTCATCCCAAAACACCAAATTATTAATCCGCTCACTCTCATGCCTTAGCCACTCAGGGTCGTGACTCAGACGGTTCCGAAACGCTTGCCAGTTGGCAGCGTCGGCGGTGGTTTGCCATTCGGTGTGGTGGTGGGTGATGAGTTTTGACCAGCGATTTCTGAACGCGGGGTTTCTCAGTGTTACCCGCAGTTCTTCAGCGCTGACGTTTCCGTCGTGATTGACGTCGGCCAAAGCGTGCAGGTGTTTATAGAAATTACACACCTTCCCCGAAATCAACGGGCTGCAGCTATTGGCACCTTGCTCAACGATCTTGAAGCCAAGCGCCTTGAAGTCGTGTTGACTGACGATCTGGGCCTTGGTTGTGCCGTCCTGTACTCCTTGTTTACTGATCAATGCTTCAAAATTACGGATCGGCGCTTTGGGGGTAGGGACCTTTTCCTGGACGTTAATCTTGTAGGCCAGGGCGCCGTCTTTGTCTTTTACGACCGGCAACTTGTTCAGGTCAAACACATGGTCTTGAAACAGAAATCTCCGGAGCTCGCTTTCGGTGTCTTGGGCCACGATGTCCGGTTGCAGTTTGGGTACGTGGAGGTATTGCTTGCCGTGTTTGAGACCGGCTTCGTTGCTGAGAAAAGCGTCGAGGTTCGGGTCGCAGGTGAAGACTTCCAAATGCACTTGGTGTTTGGATGTCTTGCCGGTTTCGGCGGGTGTTTCGTACAACCCAAGGTAGCCCACCGGGGCGCCGGCTTTGATCGGGATCGGTTTTTCGGGAACGATAATGGTGTCCAGACCGACCGGTTCGATGCGCGGGTCTTCAACCTCAATGTCATCAACGTAGGCCCAAAACGCTTGAATGAGAGGCTCGCCTCTGATGGTTGTCGGGGCAATGGTGCAGCGCGCCATAGGCCGTCTGGTGCCATCTGGTGTGTTGACCAACACGGTGTGTGCGTTATCAAAACGGAAGGGATATCCCGAAGGTAATTGTTCCCGCACGCCGTAGCTGGCGCCTGGTTCGTTATTCTCTGGGGCGCGATGCATGTCCAGCCCGTGGAACTGCCGCACGCGGGCTTCAACCATGCCCTGCCAATACACAGGTCGGGCTCGCGCAGGTGGCAGCACCTTGGCCAACAGCAACCGACAGTTATCTGGGCTGATGGGTTGCCCGTGTTGATGACTGGCAAACCAGAGTTCTGCACCGGGATTGAACGGGCCGTCGGGTGGTGCCCAGACAAGGCGGCCTTTGGCAAAGCGATAGCCTTCGGCGCCTTCTCGCTCTTCAAGAATGTCGAACACGCTGCCAGCGAGGATCACCCCGATCTTTTTACTGCCGGGTTCACCCAAGGGCACATTGCGGGCTGCGCGGTCGCCGAAACCGACTTGCACGCGGTTGGCGTAGGTCGGGCGTCATTCGGGTAGCGTTCGAAGGGCAGCAGGTGCATGTACAGGCTGTAAAAGGTCAGGCTGTTTTGCTTGCCGTGGTCGGGCCCTTCTTCGGGATTGGGCGGTGACTGATAGGTATGCCGGACCAGGCAAAACGAGGTGGAGTACTGCAGTTGCAGGACACTTGAGTTCTGCTCGAACCGGGAGTTGAGGTAGTCGGCATTCAAGCGGTAAGCGACCACTTCACCGTCGGCGATGCAGCGCACCGGTTCGTTGTGGACGCAGTGCGGGGCGCTTTCATTGCTGATATGAATACCGCCGTGCCAGAAGCCGCTTTTGCTCAATAAGTAGAACCCCGACGTTTCTTTCTCCAACAGTTGATGCAGTTGCTCGGCGTCAGCAAAGGGTTTGCCATCTGCTTTGCGGATCGGGAACTGGAAGGAGTTGCTCAGGCTGGATTTCGGGGTATTGGACATGGGCCGGTCTGCATAGTGGAGAGGCCGGGCAAGTTTCAGGTAACAAAAAATAGATATATATAGGCCGTAACCGACCAGTCGCGTAGGGCAATTCCCCCTCGCCTGTGTGTAATTGCCTAAAGACTATCGCTACAGCAAAAAGGACGAGTAAGCGGTTTCTATCGTCCGTATCACCCGCTTGCCTGTGCAGAGATTCCCAAGAGATAAACGTGTGTCGATAACGCATTCATCGGCACTTGCACTACTTCAGGGCGCTGTCGATGTGTCATGAGGTACAATGCGCGCCACCGTGATTATGCTCAAAAGGTGCGTCATGCAGCCCTTCGTTATTGCTCCTTCGATTCTCTCCGCCGACTTCGCCCGCCTGGGCCAGGAAGTGGACACTGTTTTAGCCGCTGGCGCCGATACCGTGCACTTCGATGTGATGGACAATCACTACGTGCCGAACCTGACCATCGGGCCGATGGTATGCACCGCGTTGCGCAAGTACGGCATCACCGCGCCTATCGATGTGCATCTGATGGTTAGCCCGGTTGATCGCATCATTGGCGACTTCATTGAAGCCGGCGCCACGTACATTACCTTTCACCCAGAAGCCACGCTGCACATAGACCGCTCATTGCAGTTGATTCGTGAAGGTGGCTGCAAGGCGGGGCTGGTGTTCAATCCGGCCACGCCGCTTAACCTGCTTGAGTACGTGATGGACAAGGTCGACATGATCTTGCTCATGAGCGTCAACCCAGGTTTTGGCGGGCAGAAGTTCATTCCCGGCACCCTAAATAAACTCCGTGAAGCGCGGGCGTTGATTGAGGCGTCGGGGTATGACATTCGCCTGGAAATCGATGGTGGTGTGAACGTGAATAACATTCGGGAAATCGCCGTTGCCGGTGCTGACACTTTCGTAGCCGGTTCAGCGATTTTCAATGCCCCGGATTACAAGGAAGTCATTCAGAAAATGCGTGCAGAATTGGCGTTGGCTCGTCCATGAGTGGCTTCGAGCAGCTGTTTCCCGGCCGTTTGCCCAAGTTGGTAATGTTCGACCTGGATGGAACGTTGGTCGATTCAGTGCCCGACTTGGCCGCCGCCGTCGATAGCATGCTGCTCACGTTGGGACGTTCCCCGGTCGGTATCGAATCGGTGCGAGTCTGGATCGGTAACGGCGCGCGGGTATTGGTACGCCGGGCGCTGGCCAATGATTTTGACCATTCGGCCGTCAGTGAAGCCGACACCGAGGCTGCGTTGGCGATTTTCATGGAGGTCTATGCCGGCAGTCATGCGCTGACAAGGGTTTACCCCGGCGTACGCGAGACCTTGAAGTGGATGCAGAAGCAGGGTGTTGAGATGGCCCTGATCACCAATAAGCCGGAGCGCTTCGTCGCGCCCCTGTTGGACGAGCTGAAATTGGGGCGTTTTTTCCGCTGGATCATTGGCGGTGACACCATGCCACAACAGAAGCCTGATCCGGCGGCCTTGTTTTTCGTGATGAAGATGGCCGGTGTTCCGGCTTCCCAATCGCTGTTTGTCGGCGACTCGCGCAACGATGTGCTGGCGGCGAAAGCGGCTGGCGTTGCGTGTGTAGCACTAAGTTATGGCTACAACCACGGCCGGCCTATTGAAGAAGAATTGCCGGCGTTGGTCATCGACGACCTGCGCAAGCTGCTCCCCGGTTGCTTAGATCCGGCGGCTGAGCTAACGTTGGCCGACCTCAATTGCCCCCCTAAAAGAGATTCCATCGTGGTGGTTACCTGCAAACTCTGGATGAAAGTCATCAAGGCTCTGGCCCGTTGGCGTTGGCGCGTCTGACTTGATTCTGGCCGGCTCCCCGGCGCGTTTGCACACCTGACCGTTTACCTCAAGCCACGAGGCTGATCATGATCCGCGAAGAATTCCTGCGTTTGGCTGCTGCCGGTTACAACCGTATCCCGCTTGCCTACGAAACCCTTGCCGACTTCGACACCCCGCTGTCGATCTACCTGAAACTGGCCGACCAGCCAAACTCCTACTTACTGGAGTCCGTACAAGGCGGCGAGAAGTGGGGGCGCTATTCCATCATCGGCTTGCCATGCCGTACGGTGATGCGTGTTCACGAAGAACAGATCAGCGTGACCCTGGACGGTGTTGAAATCGAACACTTGGAAAGCGAAGACCCGCTGGCCTTTGTCGAAGAGTTCAAGGCGCGCTACAACGTACCAACTATCCCCGGACTGCCGCGTTTCAACGGCGGGTTAGTGGGATATTTCGGCTACGACTGCGTGCGCTATGTCGAGAAACGCCTGGGCAAATGCCCGAACCCGGACCCATTGGGGGTACCGGATATCTTGCTGATGGTGTCCGACGCCGTGGTGGTGTTCGACAACCTGGCGGGCAAGATGCACGCGATTGTGTTGGTCGATCCGGCTGAGGCCAACGCTTACGAAAACGGTCAGGCGCGCCTTGAAGAGCTGATGGAAAAACTTCGTCAGCCGATCACGCCCCGTCGCGGGCTGGACCTGACCCGCCCGCAAGCGCCAGACCCGATCTTCCGCTCCAGTTTTACCCAAGCGGATTACGAGCGGGCAGTGGATACCATCAAGGAATACATCCTTGCCGGTGACGTGATGCAAGTGGTTCCGTCACAGCGCATGTCGATTGATTTCAAAGCGGCGCCGATTGATTTGTATCGTGCGTTACGCTGCTTCAACCCAACGCCGTACATGTACTTCTTCAACTTCGGTGACTTCCACGTGGTGGGCAGTTCGCCGGAAGTGCTGGTGCGGGTCGAAGATAATCTGATCACCGTTCGCCCGATTGCTGGCACGCGCCCGCGCGGCGCCAACGAAGAAGAAGATCTGGCGCTGGAACTGGACCTGCTGTCTGACCACAAAGAAATCGCCGAGCATCTGATGCTGATCGACTTGGGGCGTAATGACACCGGTCGGGTGTCGGAAGTCGGCTCGGTCAAGCTGACCGAGAAGATGGTCATCGAGCGTTATTCCAACGTTATGCACATCGTCTCCAACGTGACCGGGCAGCTGAAAAGTGGTCTGACGGCAATGGACGCTCTGCGCGCGATTCTGCCTGCGGGAACTTTGTCCGGTGCGTCGAAAATCCGTGCCATGGAGATCATCGACGAACTTGAGCCAGTAAAACGTGGAGTGTACGGCGGCGCCGTAGGTTATCTCGCGTGGAACGGCAATATGGACACCGCTATTGCGATCCGCACGGCAGTGATCAAAAACGGCGAACTGCACGTTCAGGCTGGGGGTGGTATCGTTGCCGACTCAGTGCCAAGGCTTGAATGGGAAGAAACCCTCAACAAACGCCGGGCGATGTTCCGCGCCGTAGCGTTGGCTGAGCAGGAGCCTTAATACCCCAATTCCCTGTGGAACCGAATTCATTCGGGAAAGCAACAACGCGGCGGGTCACACGGACCACGCCGCCTGTTTCCCGAATAAATTCGGTCCCAAAGGCTGAAATCCTCTCTGTTAAAAGTCCACACTCACCGCCAAACCAACCCCTTGCTGGGTCACGTCGTCGGCCTTGCGCCAGTTGTAATTCGCCCTCAATGACACCTCCTGAGTCAGCTTCTGGCTAATGCCAAGACTGGCGCGGTTGATGCTGCTTTCTGGTTTGTAACCGTTCAGCGTGAAGTCGATGTTTGGCAGGCTGTTGAGCGCGATGGTCACGTCCTGCTGATTATTGGCGAACTCGTGTTCATGGGCTGCTTCAGCAAACAATTGTGTCGACGACGTTACCTGAACCTTGCCTTGAAGCCCTGCACCGAGACGCCGGGAATTGCGTCGCTGATCATCGAAGGTCAGCGCTGTAGAGCGGTCGCTGTCTTCCGAATAGCCATTCACGACGACATGGGCATAGTCGGCGCTGATGAACGGCGACAAGTGCCAAGCGCTACTGACGTGGGCGAGGTCGAAACCCAAGCGAGCACTGAACGCCCACAACTTGCCATCGGTATCGCCTTTCTCTTCGCCTTCGGCTACGCCCAGTGCGAACTTACGGTTGGCGTCCTGATAGTCGAGTTTGCCGCCGGTCAGCGCTGCGTCTGCCCACAGGTGGGTGGCGTGGTATTGCAGGAACGCAGTGGCTAAATAGCTGTTGAGCGAATAGTCGGAATCTCGGGGGCCTGCTTCCAGCCGTTGCCGGTAGAAGCCTGCCGCAACCCCCGCACGCCAATCGTCGGCAAATCGATAGCTGCCACCGATGGTCAAGTTATAGCCATGACCGTTTGCACTGGCGGCGCTGTTCTGGTCGTCGAAGTTCATGCGCTCACCGCCAGCGGCAACGATGGCGCGCCATTGCCCAACGGTTTGCCAGTTACCCTCGTCGGCCAACCACTGGCTGCGCAGTTCATCTTGATGGGCATTCAACGTTCCGAGGGCCATCTCCGGCAGCAGGCTTATTTCCCACGGCGCAGACAGTAACGAATAGGCGTAATCGGCGATCAACTGCTGCCCGGCAATCGTCGGGTGCACGCTGTCGTTGAACAACAGCTTGGTGGGATCAGGTGTTGCGCTGTCTAGGCCGTGGGCCAGGTTCTCCGTACAACCATCACCGTTGAAGCAGGTGCCAACCAGGTTCTGGCTGGCATCCAGGCCGAACCGTGCAGGGTTGGCCAAGGTTTCCTGAATCAGCAGCGGAATGTTCAGCGGGATTATTTCAGCGTTGATCTGGGACAGGCGATTAACCAGTTCGGAGTTGAACGCGGCACTCAACTGAGAGCTGGGCGTTTGCGCTGGCGTGCCAAACGACGCGGGTGTCAAGCCAAGGTCAGGTAACAGCCAGACCATGATGTAACGCGCGCCCGCTTGCTGCAGGGCCTGGGCACTGTTCGCCAGTTGGTCTGCCGAAACGCCTGCGGAGGTGGCATCGACGACCAGTCCTTGAAAAAAGTCGTTGCCGCCACCGGACAGGAAATACAGCGCGTTGGGGTCGGCGCGGAAGTTGTTCGCCACCAAGTAACCGTCCTTGCTGCGCAATACCGTGCCGCCGCCGGGCTGGTCATCAGGAATCGCCACTTCAGAGGTGGAAGTGATCGAGTCATAAATCTGGTCCGTTCGATAACCCCCGACGGCATAGTTATTACCGTCCTTTAAACCGAGGAGGGCGTTGACCGGTGAGGTGGATGGCAAGAGGTCGCGGGGCGCAATACCGAGCTTCACACCGAGCAAGGTGGTCGAAACCGGTCCATAGGCCTCGCCACTGCCGTCTTGAAACGTTGGGCCGGTGCGGTTGGTGAAACGCAAACCTGAGAGATTTGGGCCGGTAAGGTCAGGGTATTGCCCTGAATCGCTCAGGCTATCGCCAAATACCAACATGGTGGAGTAGGGAGAAGGGGCTGCCAAAGCGTGAGAGCAAGCCAGGGAAAGAATACATGCGGCGAACGGCAGGGACAGCGCCTGTTTATTCATTGTTATGATCCCCTTTTGTCGTTGTTTTAGTTATACCTCTACGAAAGTAGCAAAGCTTTGGCCGCCTTGCGCCTCACGTCGTTGCTAAATGCTCAATGGCCCGTCACTACGGCGATATTGCACCCGGTGCTTGGGTAAGCTAATGTGCCCGGACGTATGAAAATGAGACCTCCTCCATTGTTAATCGTCAGTAAATTCTTGATGCGCGTTATCAAGGCTCACGCCCGTTGGCGTTGGCGCGCCTGACTGTGTCCTCCCGGCCACGCCGGACTTGTACCTATAGCCCTTCGATTGACTTGCCAAAGCACCTGCGCTGGATGGATTTCAGTGACCAGCGTGCATGCGCCGAGCCAGCGGATAACGTCCAGGGGTTGCTTTAAAAGTCAGTACTTCAAGAGGTTAATCACATGCTGCTGATGATCGATAACTACGATTCGTTTACCTATAACGTCGTGCAATACCTGGGTGAGTTGGGTGCAGAGGTCAAAGTGATCCGCAACGACGAGCTGACTATTGCCGAAATTGAAGCCTTGAACCCCGAACGCATCGTGGTTTCCCCTGGCCCCTGTACCCCAACTGAAGCGGGCGTTTCGCTGGAAGTGATCAAACACTTCGCCGGCAAGTTGCCATTGCTCGGTGTTTGTCTCGGGCATCAGGCCATTGGTCAGGCGTTTGGCGGTGACGTGGTGCGTGCTCGGCAGGTGATGCATGGCAAGACCAGTCCGGTGATCCATGAAGACCTTGGTGTGTTCGAAGGCTTGAATCATCCGTTGACGGTCACCCGTTACCACTCGCTGGTGGTCAAACGCGAGACATTGCCCGCGTGCCTTGAGTTGACGGCATGGACCGAACTCCAAGACGGCTCGGTTGATGAAATCATGGGCTTGCGCCACAAGACGCTGAATGTCGAAGGGGTGCAATTCCACCCCGAATCGATTCTGACCGAGCAGGGCCATGAGCTGTTCGCCAACTTCCTCAAACAAACCGGCGGCACTCGCCAGGTTTAAGAGGCTTCAAGGTTATGAGTAAGGTTATGGCTATGGATATCAAAGGCGCGCTGGATCGTATCGTTAACCAGCTGGATTTGAGCACGGAAGAAATGCGCGACGTCATGCGTGAAATCATGACCGGCCAATGCACTGAGGCGCAGATCGGCGCATTCATGATGGCCATGCGCATGAAGAGCGAAAGCATCGACGAGATCGTCGGCGCGGTCACCGTTATGCGTGAGTTGGCCGACAAGGTTGAACTCAAGACTCTCGACGGTGTGGTCGATGTGGTCGGCACCGGCGGCGATGGCGCCAATATTTTTAACGTCTCCACCGCCTCGGCGTTTGTGGTTGCGGCAGCGGGTTGTACGGTGGCCAAACACGGTAACCGCGCAGTATCCGGCAAAAGCGGCAGCGCTGATTTGCTCGAAGCGGCTGGCATTTATCTGAACTTGACCCCGGTGCAAGTCGCTCGCTGCATTGATAGCGTTGGCATTGGTTTCATGTTCGCTCAGTCCCACCACCGCGCGATGAAGTTCGCTGCTGGCCCACGACGCGACCTCGGTCTGCGCACCCTGTTTAATATGCTCGGCCCGCTTACGAATCCGGCTGGTGTCCGCCATCAGGTGGTTGGGGTGTTCAGCCAAGCGTTATGCCGGCCGTTGGCCGAAGTGTTGTCGCGCATGGGCAGCAAGCATGTCTTGGTCGTGCACTCTCAAGACGGTCTGGATGAATTCAGTTTGGCAGCACCGACTTTTGTCGCCGAGCTGAAGAATGGCGAGATCACCGAATATTGGGTGCAGCCGGAAGACCTGGGCATTAAAAGCCAAAGTCTGTTTGGCCTGACCGTGGAAGGCCCGGCTGCTTCGCTGGAGTTGATTCGCGATGCATTGGGTCGGCGCAAGACTGAAAACGGTCAGAAAGCCGCCGAAATGATCGTCCTCAATGCCGGCGCCGCGCTCTATGCGGCGGATCATGCCTACACGCTGAAACAAGGCGTAGAGCTGGCCCACGATGCGCTGCACACCGGGCTGGCCCGGGAAAAACTGGAAGAGTTGGGTGCCTTTACTGCGGTATTCAGACAGGAGAACGAAGGATGAGTGTGCCGACGGTTCTGGAAAAGATTCTCGCCCGAAAGGTCGAAGAAATCGCCGCGCGCAGCGCTTTGGTCAGTCTCGCTGAGCTAGAGCGCCAAGCGGCGTTGGCCGATGCGCCACGGGGTTTCGCCAATGCGCTGATCAAGCAGGCGAAGAAGAAACAACCTGCGGTCATTGCCGAAATAAAGAAAGCGTCGCCGAGCAAAGGCGTGATCCGCGAAAAGTTCTTTCCAGCGGAAATTGCCAAGAGCTATCAGGCCGGTGGCGCTACGTGCCTGTCGGTGCTGACCGACGTCGATTTCTTTCAGGGCGCCGACGTGTACTTGCAACAAGCCCGCGCGGCGTGCTCCCTGCCGGTGATTCGCAAAGACTTCATGATCGATCCGTACCAGATCATCGAAGCCCGTGCCCTGGGTGCTGACTGCGTATTGCTGATCGTTGCTGCGCTGGAAGACGCGAAGATGGCCGAACTGGCCGCCGTCGCTAAAAGCGTGGGTCTGGACGTTTTGGTCGAAGTGCATGACCTCGACGAGCTGGAGCGGGCGCTCAAGACCTTGGACACGCCGCTGGTGGGCGTTAACAACCGAAATCTGCACACGTTTGAAGTGAACCTGGAAAACACGCTGGACCTGCTGCCGCGTATTCCTCGTGATCGTTTGGTTATCACCGAGAGCGGTATCCTCAACCGTGCGGACGTCGAGCTCATGGAAATCAGCGAGGTGTATTCGTTCCTGGTGGGAGAAACGTTCATGCGTGCAGAACATCCGGGGGCTGAATTGCAGCGACTGTTTTTTCCTGAGCGTGGGCCGTTGATTAGTAATTAATTCAGAGACTGCGTGATGCCATTCGCGAATGAATTCGCTCCCACGGAAAACATGTATCTCTGTGTGCGAGTTACTCGCGAAGACGATGTGACAAGCACTAGGAAATTCGCATGAACAACCCCGTCATTCCAACCACCGTTGCCGAAGGCCTTAAAGCCGAACAAGACTTGCTCGCCTCGGTGTGTGCGGGCGAAGCCGAATTCGGTTTGCTGTTCTGGCGACCGACTGATCGCGCCTTGGTGATGCCGCGTCGAATGAGCCGCCTCGTGGGTTTCGATGCGGCTACCGAAGCCTTGGCAGACCTCGGCTGGCCGATTCTGCTGCGTGAAAGCGGTGGCGAGCCTGTCCCGCAATCCCACGCTACGGTGAACATCGCATTGGTGTACGCCCAGCCGCGCGGCGACAACGATCGAGACCGAATCGAAAACGCCTATGTGCGTTTGTGTCAGCCGATCTGCGACGAGTTGATCGCACTGGGTGGCGCGGCGTCAGTTGGGGAAGTGGAGGGCGCTTTTTGTGATGGGCGTTTTAACGTCAACCTCGACGGCCGCAAAATGGTGGGTACGGCCCAGCGTTGGCGGCAAAGCCAAGGCGGTCAACGTCCTGTCGTGCTGGCGCATGGTGCATTGCTGCTGGATAACGAACGTGAAGACATGGTCGCTGCGGTGAATGTGTTCAACCAGATTTGCGAGCAACCACAGCGCGTAAGGGCTGAAAGTCATATCGCCTTGCATGAAGCTTTCCCAGCAGCCGACGTACTGGAACAACTGGCCGGGCGCTATCAACGAATGCTCGACGAGTTTTAACGTCGATCAGGACGTTCAGCGTGTGCCAAATACCACCATGGTTTTACCTTTGACGTTTACCAGGTTCTGCTCTTGCAGCGCCTTGAGTACGCGGCCAACCATCTCCCTTGAACAGCCCACAATGCGCCCGATTTCCTGACGGGTAATCTTGATCTGCATGCCGTCGGGGTGGGTCATGGCATCTGGCTGCTTGCACAAGTCCAGCAGGCTACGAGCGACACGGCCGGTCACGTCGAGAAATGCCAGATCGCCGACTTTCCGTGTGGTGTTGCGCAGCCGCTCGGCCATTTGGCCGCCGATGGCGTACAGGATGTCGGGATCTTGCTGAGTGACTTCACGGAACTTGCTGTAACTGATTTCCGCCACTTCGCACTCGGTCTTGGTGCGCACGCCCGCACTGCGCTCAATCGCATGTCCGACCTGATCAAACAAGCCAAGCTCGCCCAGGAAGTCTCCCGCATTGAGATAAGCCACGATCATCTCCCGGCCTTCATCATCTTCGATCATGATCATTACTGAACCCTTGATGATGAAGAACAGCGAGTCAGACCGATCACCCGCGCAGATGATGTTGCTTTTGGCGGCGTAGCGACGGCGCTGACAATGGGCAAGGAGCTTGTCGAGATTCTTGATCTTGGGTGTAAGGCTTAAAGCGACCATGCATGTATCCCGAAAAAGTACTGCGCCACGAGTCATCCTTTTGGGTATCGGCCGCGCCAGTGATTTGCCGCAGCTTATCAGGACAGATCGCCGAGAATTAGGAAATTTCCTACGTCGTTATTTGGATTTGGCATTTAGCGCTAGATCCAGCGAAAGGGTGGCCCTGTGCTAAGCTGGCGACCCTTTTTTAACAGTGGAGTCTTGGTGATGAAGGCACGCATCCAATGGGCTGGCGAAGCCATGTTCCTCGGTGAATCCGGCAGCGGTCATGTGGTGGTGATGGACGGCGCGCCTGAGAGCGGCGGTCGTAACCTAGGCGCTCGGCCCATGGAAATGGTGCTGATCGGCCTGGGTGGCTGCAGCAATTTTGACGTGGTCAGCATCCTGAAGAAGTCGCGTCAGGCGATCGAAAGCTGCGAAGCTTTTCTTGAAGCCGAGCGCGCCAGCGAAGACCCAAAGGTGTTTACCAAGATTCATCTGCATTTCGTGGTCAAGGGCCGCGGTTTGAAAGAAGCCCAAGTTAAGCGGGCCATCGAGTTGTCGGCTGAGAAATATTGCTCGGCGTCGATCATGCTTGGTAACGCTGGCGTCGAGATTACTCACGACTACGAAATCATCGAACTGGGCTAAACGGACACCCAAATTTCATAAAATCGGCGCAGACTCTGGCAGACGGCTTGTTACGTCTGCATAATGCGCCCCTTTTTCAGGGTAAGGCCCGTTCCATCAGGGCTGTAGATGCGCCCGAACAGACAACCAAAATCGCCACCGCGAAGAGGTGTTAACCGTCCTACGCAGATGAGACGTTCTTATCTGACGGGCATGCTTGATTACGCGGCTCGACCGCACAAATAAAGAGAGTTTTATCGGTGAAAAGCAAACTCAAGCTCCACGGGTTCAATAACCTGACCAAGACCTTGAGCTTCAACATCTATGACATCTGCTATGCGGAAACCCCGCAGGACCAGCAGGCATACGTCGAGTACATCAATCGTGAGTACGACGCCGAACGCCTGACGCAGATTCTGACTGATGTGGTCGATATCATTGGCGCCAACATCCTCAATATCGCTCGCCAGGATTACGATCCACAAGGCGCTAGCGTGACCATTTTGATCTCCGAGCAGCCGGTGACACCTACCGACAGCCAGATCGAAGAGTCGCCGGGACCGCTGCCAAAAGAAACGATTTTGGCTCACCTCGACAAGAGCCACATCACGGTGCACACCTACCCGGAAATTCACCCGGTTGACGGCATCGCGACGTTCCGTGTCGATATCGACGTGTCGACTTGCGGGGTAATTTCACCGCTCAAAGCGCTGAACTATCTGATTCATCAATTCGACTCAGACATCGTCACCGTTGATTATCGTGTTCGCGGTTTCACCCGTGACATTGAAGGTAAGAAGCACTTCATCGATCACGAGATCAACTCGATTCAGAACTATCTTTCTGACGATACGCGTTCGGCTTATCAGCTGACGGACGTGAACGTGTACCAGGAAAATATGTTCCACACCAAGATGCTGCTCAAGAACTTCGAACTGGATAACTACTTGTTTGGGGATGCGACCAGCAACCTGTCGACTGAGCAGCGTGATCAGGTCACCGAACGGGTGAAACACGAAATGCTGGAAATTTTCTACGCTCGGAACATGCAGCCTTAAGGGCAGTCCTTCGCAGTAGATGTAAAAAGGCGCCTGTTGAGGCGCCTTTTTTATGCAGACAAAACGGTTAGACCCGATAAGTGGTTTTGGTCATGACTTTGGCAAGCACACTCATGCCGAACTTGATCGGTCGTGGGAAGCGGAATCCACCGGCCTCCAGCGCGCTTTGGGCGTGATGTTCTTCATCGTTGCGCATTTGCTCAAGAATGGCTCGGGATTTTTCGTCCTCGGCAGGCAATTGCGTCAAATGGTCATTCAGATGCTTACAGACTTGATCTTCGGTGGCGGCTACAAACCCGAGGCTGACTTTGTCACTGATCAGACCGGCCAATGCACCGATGCCAAACGACAGCCCGTAAAACACCGGGTTGAGAATGCTGGTGTGGCTGCCCAACTGGTGAATGCGTTGTTCGCACCACACCAAGTGGTCAATTTCTTCTTCTGCGGCGTGCTCCATGGCCGCACGCACTTTCGGCAACTTGGCGGTGAGCGCCTGGCCTTGGTACAGCGCCTGCGCACAGACTTCGCCGGTGTGGTTAATGCGCATCAGGCCCGCGACGTGCCGGGTGTCGGTGTCGTTCATCTTCACATCAGGCTGAACGATGGCGGGAGAAGGACGATACGGTTGAGCGCTGAAAGGCAGCAACGTACGCATTGCGGCATCGGCTTGTAACAGAAGACGGTCAACAGGCGAGTAGTGACGTTCGGTAGCCATGGGCACCTCCGGGTAAATCCACGGCAGCCAGTTTACCCGAATCGATCAGGCGCGGCTTGAGCTGGATCAGGCCGCCAGGGTCTGGGATTGTGACGCCGGCGAGCCTAAGTCATTGAAAAGCTGAATTAGCCCGGTGGCCAGTGCATCTGGCGCTGACCCAGTACGTGCATGTGAATGTGATAAACGGTCTGTCCGCCCAGCTCATTGCAATTCATCGTCACCCGGAAGCCGTCTTCGCAACCCAGCTCTTTAGCCAAGCGTTGAGCGGTGAACAAGATATGGCCTAGCAGGCCTTTATCTTCTTCGGTCACGTCGTTCAGCGTACGAATCACTTTTTTCGGAATCACCAGAAAGTGAACCGGTGCTTGTGGGGCAATATCATGAAAGGCCAGCACTTGGTCATCTTCGTAGATGATCTTCGCCGGTATCTCTCTGTTGATGATTTTGGTGAACAGAGTCTCCACAGCTATTTCTCCGTTTGAATAAGTGAGCGAGTGTAATGACGCCGACGGATCACGCACAGTGCTATTAGCGAGGGCAGTGAGCCTTGTTGAGCGCGCCGGCTATTTTTCTCGTCAGCCAGCGTGGCGTCAGGCGTGGGGTAAAGGCCAGCAGCTTGTTGCGCAAACCTGGAATAATCACTGCGCGATTTTTCGCCAGTGCGCGGACGGCATACAACGCGACCTCTTCAGGGCTCATCATCCGACTTCCATCGAAAAGCTTGCCCACCTCCATTTGTGCGGTTTGAAAAAACGCCGTACGTGTCGGACCAGGGCAGAGCACTGATATTTTTACCCCGGTGTTCTTCAGCTCCTCACGCAGTCCTTCGGAAAAGCTCAGCACGTAGGCTTTGCTCGCATGGTAACTGGTCATCCATGGACCGGGGCGAAAGGCTGCTACCGAAGCGACGTTCAGTATTTGCCCGCCGCCCTGCACGGCCATGGCGTTACCGACGCAATGGCACAGCCGGGTGAGAGCCAGAATGTTTACGTCGATCAAGTCCTGATCAACACCCCATTCTTGAGCGAGAAACGGGCCGCAGGTGCCTATCCCAGCGCAATTAACCAGCAAGTCTATCTGTCGCTCGCCGTCTTCCAGCTCCAAAAGAAACCCGGAGAGCCGCAGCGGCTCGCCCAGATCGCACGCGCGAAACAGCACTTCCACCCCGAAGCGTTGTGTCAGTTCGAGGGCGATAGTTTCCAGCTCTTCACGTCGGCGGGCGACCAAGATCAGGCTGCGACCCCGACGTGCCAGGGCTTCGGCAAGCGCCAGGCCGATACCACTGGAGGCGCCAGTAATCAGAGCGTAACGGGTCATGCAGATTCTCCAGGCAGCGCGCTCGATCCAGGCCGGTGACAGTCTTGGGCGAGTCAGCGCGTTATTTGTCTTTGTAGTCTACAGAGGGCGGTGTGCTGTCGGCGGGTTGCGCGGCATCGTTGTCATTGTCGTCGTCATAGGGCAGCGTGTTTTCGTATTCGGTGGCGGTGGTCTGCACTTCATTCTCGAACAGGCCAAGGCCACCAACAAAAAAGCCGGCTGTGCCCAGTGCGAGAATCAGCAACCAGATGCAGGCAAGAATCTTCACTGTCTTGCTGTTCGGCGGTTGTGGTGCACCGTACTCATTCGCTCCAGCGTTACCGGGGACGACCATCATCAGGATTGGAAACAGCGTACCCACGAACGGCACGATGTTGAGTAGCAATAGCCAGGCAGACCAGCCCGCGTCGTGAAGCCGCTGCGCGCCGATTTGCACACTGATGATAATAAACGCCACCACCGCGATGGTGGTTAGCAGTCCGCCGGCGATCAGCGAGCTTGTCATCAGCGCGGCGCATATCGCCGCTGCAACGCCAATCGAGACCATCAGCACAAGGGACCAGGCCAAGTAGCGCAATCGGCCGATCCGCCCTTGAACGCTGAAAACTTTCAGTTCGGAAAATCCCTCCAGGGTCGAAACAACCGGCGCCTGAGGTGGGGCATAAGGTGATGGCTCTATTTGGGGTCGGTACGATGGTGATTGATGAGTATCGTCCGACGTTGCGCTGACGGGGGATTCAACTTCGATGTGCGCTTCCACGCCCGCCTCATGCAGCGCCTCCAAGTAGCGCAGGGCCTGTTCATGGGACAGGCCGTGTTTGAGCGTGGCCGCTCGACCGCTGAATAGCTTTTCCACAATCGACGCATCACTTTTGAACAGCTCCGTCAGGTTTAACGAGGCGGTCTCTCTTTCGACACCGTTGCGTAATTGCCCGTTGAAGATGATCTTGAAGTGCGGGTCGGCCATGCTTGGCTTCCTTGTCTGGTAGTACGCCAGGTCCTTACGGTGGACGGATGGCTATTGATGGGGCAAGTGGCTAGCGCGGCCAATGCTTTGCCAGTTCGATCGACCGAGTTTGTGCGGTGCGATATTCGGCATCCAGGCGCGCAATCAGTTCATTGACGTCGGGCAGGTCGTTGATTTCACCGACCCCTTGACCCGCAGACCATACGGTTTTCCAAGCCTTCGCTTCGTCGGTTAGGGGCTTGAGTTTAGCGCCTGCACCGGTCTCGACGTTCTCTTTTAGGGCGGCAAGGTCGAAGCCGGCTCTTTCCAGGCTCTGCCGCATGAAGCTGGCAGGTACCCCGGAGACTGCGGCGGTGTGCACAATATCGGCGGCTTTTGAGGCCATCAACATTTCTTTGTAGGCATCAGGCGCATGGCTTTCGCGGGTGGCGATAAAGCGTGTGCCGAAGTAGGCAAGGTCGGCGCCGAGTAATTGGGCGGCGAGTATCTCGTGGCCGTGATTAAGGCAGCCCGCCAGCAGTACTGTTCTATCGAAGAATTGGCGAATTTCAGCGATCAATGAAAATGGGCTCCAGGTGCCCGCATGCCCGCCAGCGCCTGCCGCGACGGCGATCAAACCATCAACACCAGCGTCGGCGGCTTTTTCTGCGTGACGCCGCGTTGTTACGTCGTGAAACACCAGTCCACCGTAGCCGTGCACCGCATCGACCAACTCCTTAACGGCGCCAAGACTGGTAATGATGACGGGTACTTTGTGCTCAACGCAAATGTCCAGGTCGGCCTGCAGCCGTGGATTACTGTTGTGCACGATTAGGTTGACGGCGTAGGGCGCGGCGTTATCAAGCCCTGCCAGCTCTGCATCAATTTCCTCCAGCCACGCCTTGAAGCCGCTGCTTTCTCGTTGGTTCAGCGCAGGAAAACTTCCCACGACACCATTGCGGCAGCACGCCAAGACCAGTTGCGGATTGGAAATCAGAAACATCGGTGCGACCACGACGGGTAGGCGCAAACGATGTTCAAGCAGCGTTGGCAGTGACATAAGCAGTACCCCTTATCCAGCTGTTGATTAGAAAGGCCTGACCACCACGAGTATGACGATAGCGAGCAATATCAGGACCGGGATTTCATTGAACCAGCGGTAATACACATGGCTGCGGCCATTCTCGCCCCGGGCGAAACGTTTTACTTGGGCGCCGCACACGTGGTGATAGCCGATCAACAGCACGACCAATGTGAGCTTGGCATGCATCCAGCCTTGGCTGAAGTAACCGCTTGGGTTGAGGCTGATCAACCAGATTCCGAACACCAAGGTTGCAATCATCGCTGGCCCCATGATGCCCCGGTACAGCTTGCGCTCCATGATGCAGAAGCGCTCACGGCTGACAGCGTCTTCGCTCAAGGAGTGGTAGACGAACAATCGTGGCAGGTAAAACAGCCCTGCAAACCAGCAAACGATTGAGACGATGTGGAACGCTTTAAGCCATAGATAGAGCATATTGGGTTTTTTCCAGGATTCACGGTGGCCAAATAGTAGTGGCATGAGCGGCCTTACGTCACCTTCGCGGTTGTCGCACGCGCTCAACGCCCATATCATCGACGGCTTTCCAGTAGGTTCGTTGAAGGGGCAGATTTATGGTCAAGGTCGGAATCGTCGGCGGCACGGGTTACACCGGGGTCGAGCTGCTGCGTCTGTTGGCACAGCATCCACAAGCCGAGGTGGTGGTTATCACTTCTCGCTCTGAGGCGGGGTTGCCTGTAGCCGACCTGTACCCGAACCTGCGAGGCCATTATGACGGTTTGACCTTCAGTGTTCCGGATGTTGAAACGTTGGGCGCCTGCGATGTTGTATTTTTCTCGACACCGCACGGCGTGGCTCATGCACTGGCAGGCGAACTGCTGAAGGCCGGCACTAAGGTCATCGACCTCTCGGCGGATTTCCGTTTGCAGGATGCTGACGAATGGGCCAAGTGGTACGGGCAACCTCACGGCGCTCCTCAATTGCTTGAAGAAGCGGTATATGGGCTCCCAGAGGTCAATCGCGAGCGGATCAAAACCGCGCGTTTGATCGCAGTGCCCGGCTGCTATCCAACGGCGACCCAGTTGGGTTTTTTGCCGTTGCTTGAAGCGGGCCTGGCAGACAATTCCCGGTTGATCGCCGACTGTAAGTCTGGCGTGAGCGGTGCGGGTCGTGGTCTGAGCGTTGGGTCTCTGTACGCTGAGGCCAGTGAAAGCTTCAAGGCCTATGCGGTTAAGGGGCATCGTCATTTGCCAGAAATCACCCAAGGTCTGCGCAGGGCGGCTGGCGGTGATGTCGGTTTGACCTTCGTGCCGCACTTGACGCCAATGATTCGCGGCATTCACTCGACGCTTTATGCGACTGTGGTCGATAAGTCAGTTGATTTGCAGGCGCTGTTCGAAAAACGTTATGCCAACGAACCCTTTGTTGACGTGATGCCTGCGGGTAGCCATCCCGAAACCCGTAGCGTAAGAGGTGCCAATGTCTGCCGCATCGCCGTGCATCGTCCGCAGGGCGGCGACATCGTCGTGGTGTTATCGGTAATCGACAATCTCGTGAAGGGCGCTTCGGGCCAGGCTGTGCAAAACATGAACATCATGTTCGGGCTCGACGAGCGCCTCGGCCTGTCCCATGCGGGGATGTTGCCCTAAGGGCAGCTTCAAGCTTCAAGTGATGATGAAACCTCTTGCAGCTTGAGGCTTACAGTTCGCCGCTGCCCTCTTACAATAGTTGACCGATTTACTAGGGTAAGAGGATAATGCGCGTCATTACGCATTATTGCGGCACAGCGCCGGGAGATAATTAGCATGAGCGTCGAAACCTTCACGCCAACGGCATTAGAGTTCACACCCGGTGCAGCGCACAAGGTGAAGACTTTGGTCGATGAAGAGGGCAATGATCGCCTTAAACTGCGCGTATTCGTAACCGGTGGTGGCTGCTCAGGTTTCCAGTATGGCTTCACGTTCGATGAAGACATCGCTGATGACGACACTATTGTTGAGCGTGACGGCGTGAGCCTGGTTGTTGATCCTATGAGCTTCCAATACTTGGCAGGCGCAGAAGTGGACTATCAGGAAGGCTTGGAAGGATCCCGCTTTGTGATTAAAAACCCGAATGCTTCCACCACTTGCGGTTGCGGCTCGTCATTTTCGGTCTGATTTATCGATGGGTAGCAGGGTTTGTAATTTAAGATGCGCCGCACTGACGTGCGGCGTTTTGCTGTGTGCGTCAGGCTGGGTAAATGGCGCCGAGTACGCGCAAGCCCCGGGCACCCGTCACTGTCGGACGGTTGGCGGGTACGCCTTCTAGGCAGCAATGCGCCAGCCAGGCAAACGCCATGGCCTCGACCCAATCTGGATCCACGCCATACAGCGCGGTGCTGCTGACTTTGGTATTGGGCAACAATGCAGCAAGTCTCGCCATCAGGGTGGCGTTATGCGCGCCACCCCCGCAAATCAACAACTCGTCAGTAACGGCTTGAGCGATCTGTAGCGATTGAGTAATCGTCAATGCGGTCAGTTCGGTCAACGTTGCTTGAATGTTTTCTGGCGGGAAGCTTGGCAGTTGAAACAAGTGGTGTTGCAACCAGCTGAGGTTGAAAACCTCGCGGCCCGTACTTTTTGGACCTTGGGTTAAAAAGAAAGGGTCGCTGAGCAGCGATTGCAGCAATGCAGGTTCAACCTGTCCGCTCGCGGCCCATGCACCGTCCTGATCGTAATTCAGGCCGCGCTGCGTCTGTATCCACGCATCGATCAAGACGTTACCCGGACCACAATCGAAGCCAGCAACTGGTCTGTCAGGTTCGATCAGACTCAGGTTACTAAAGCCGCCGATGTTGAGTACGGCTCTATGGTCTTGCGGCGTGCCGAGGGGTTTATCGAACAGCGCTTCGTGAAACGCAGGGACCAGCGGTGCCCCCTGTCCGCCGGCGGCGACATCCCGGCGACGAAAGTCACTGACCACAGTGATTTCAGTCAGTTCGGCGAGCAGTGCAGGGTTACCAATCTGAATAGTGAAGCCGCGAGCGGGCTCATGTCGGATGGTCTGGCCATGACTTCCAATAGCGCGAATCTCTCCAGGAGAACGCTGCTCTTGTTCGAGTAGGGTCAGAACACCCTGGGCGGCCAAGCGTACCCATTTTTGCTCGGCGATCGCTGCGCGGGCGAGTTCGTCTGTGCTACTGGCGCACAAACTTAGAAGCTCAGCGCGCAGGTCTTCCGGCATGGGGATGTAGTGAGTTGCCAATAACGTTGGGCGGTCACCTTGCTCAATAAGAGCGATATCCAACCCATCGAGGCTGGTTCCAGACATCACACCTATATATAGCGCCATTTTTTATCTCTTGCTGGAGGCCAGCATGGTGGCCTTTTCCTGGTCCATACGCGCCATCAATGGCTGACTTTGCTGCAGGAAACGTTGTTTTTCAGCTTTAGCAATCGGATCGGCCATCGGCAGTTTCTGACCTAGCGGGTCGACGTGAACCCCGTTGACCTGAAACTCGTAATGCAAGTGTGGTCCAGTCGATAAGCCGGTGGTACCAATATAGCCAATTATCTGACCTTGCTTGACGTTAGCACCGGCCTGTATGCCTTTGGCAAATCCCTGCATATGACCGTAAAGCGTTCGGTAAGTCTCGCCATGTTGAAGGATTACCGTATTACCGTAACCGCCCTTTCGTCCGGCCAGCAAAACTTTTCCATCACCGGTCGCCTTGATTGGCGTACCACGGGGAGCGGCGTAGTCGACGCCTTGGTGCGCGCGAATCTTGTTCAAAATAGGGTGCTTGCGACCCATGGAGAACAACGAGCTAATCCGTGCGAAATCCACCGGAGTGCGGATAAATGCTTTCCGCATGCTGTTGCCTTCAGCCGTGTAGTAATTGGTGTTGCCTTGTTTATTGGTGTACCGGATCGCGGTGTAGCTTTTTCCACGGTTGGTGAATCGTGCGGAAACGATATTGCCGTTACCGACGGTCTTGCCATTTACAACTTTCTGTTCATAGATCACATCAAACTCATCACCTTGGCGAATATCTTGGGCGAAGTCGATGTCGTAGCCAAAAACGCTGGCCATGTCCATGGTCATGCTATGGGATAAGCCGGCGCGTTGAGCGGAAAGGGACAGAGAGCTGTTGATGACGCCGTGCGCATAGGCTGTGCGTACAGTGGGTTTGGTAATTTCGCGACTGAATGAATAGCCTTTATCGGTCTTGGCCAGGCTGATGCTTTCTAGGTCACTGACCTTGCTGTGCAGTTGTTCGAGCTGGCCGTCCGGGCTCAATTCAAATTGCAATATTTGGCCGCGCTTCAGTTGGCTGAATTGCTTGGCTTGTTTGTCGCTGGCCAGTACTTCATGCACCGCGCCAGCAGGGAGCCCGACCCTTTCGAAAAGCGTCGATAGAGTGTCGCCCTTGGAGACGATAACTTCTTTGTGACCTGGATTCTTGGCGACGGAGAGGCGAGTGGTTTGCGCCGCTTCAGCATTTTCTTGAGGGTCGTTGGCGCTGTTTTCTATCTGGGCGAATGGTGACGCGCTAGGTTCAGGTGTGGCTTGGAGCGGATCTTGAGCGTCTTGTTGTTCTGTCAGTTGGTCTGCAGACGTTTCGAGGTCGTGGTTTCGTGTGGTTTTTTTGGCTTCAACGTCGCTTGACGGGAAGACCAGAAGCGCCAAGCTAAGCAGTGCGGCGATACCGCTGGCAGCAAGCAGGTGGCTCTTCGGATAAAGCGGGGGCGCTTTAGGCGTTGTATTAATCATAGGTAATTTTGACTTTGAAAAGATGAATTGGAAAAGATGAATGACATGATGAAGATGAAATAACTGTATAAAATATAACCAAATCGTATCCGAAGCAACCCTGCGAATGTATCAATGCCCTATTCGTCAACCTTCGCTGGGCAAAACTTGTAATTGAACACTGATCTTGTATGGTTGGTGCCCATTTGAAATGAGCCATAACGGGGCTGTCATGAAATCGGTTGAAGAGCAGCTAGCGCTGATCAAGCGCGGTGCAGATGAACTCCTGGTCGAGTCAGAACTGGTCGAAAAGCTTAAGCGTGGTCAGCCACTGCGAATCAAGGCAGGGTTCGATCCTACGGCACCTGATCTGCACTTGGGTCATACCGTGCTTATTAATAAGCTGCGCCAGTTTCAGGAGTTGGGTCATCAGGTTATTTTCCTGATTGGTGACTTCACCGGGATGATTGGCGATCCGAGCGGCAAAAGCGCAACGCGTCCTCCGCTGACGCGGGAGCAAGTGTTGTCCAACGCTGAGACCTATAAAACCCAAGTCTTCAAAATTCTTGATCCGGCAAAGACCGAGGTGGCATTTAACTCCACCTGGATGGATCAAATGAGTTCTGCCGATTTCATCCGCCTATCTTCCCAGTACACCGTGGCGCGGATGCTTGAGCGGGATGACTTCCATAAGCGTTATTCGACTAATCAGCCCATTGCTATCCATGAGTTCATGTATCCGCTGGTGCAGGGGTATGACTCCGTAGCGTTGCGTGCCGATGTCGAGCTGGGCGGTACCGATCAGAAATTCAATCTGCTGATGGGGCGCGAGCTGCAGCGCGCCTACGGTCAAGAAGCGCAATGCATTCTGACCATGCCTTTATTGGAAGGGCTGGACGGCGTGAAGAAGATGTCCAAGTCCCTGGGTAACTATGTTGGGATCCAAGAAGCGCCGGGCATCATGTATAGCAAGCTGGTCTCCATTCCTGATGCGCTGATGTGGCGCTACTTTGAATTGTTGAGCTTCCTTTCTATGGAAGAGATCAATGGCTTTAAGGCGGACGTTGAAGCAGGCTCCAATCCTCGCGACATTAAAATCAAGCTGGCCGAAGAGATCGTTGCGCGTTTCCATGGAGAGGAGGCGGCCGCCTCTGCTCATCGCTCCGCGGGTAACCGCATGAAGGACGGAGAGCTTCCTAATGACTTGCCCGCGATCGGCATCGCCGGTTCGGAAGACATGCCCATTGCTGCTGTTCTTAATAAGGCAGGGTTAGTCAAGAACTCGGCAGTCGCGCGGGATCTTCTGGCTTCTGGCGGGGTGCGTATAGATGGTGAGGTTGTGGATCGCGGGTTCGTCTTCAAACTGGGTGCGACCCACGTTTGTCAGGCAGGGAAGAAGTCTTTCGGGCGAATTACGCTTAATTTGGAATAAGCTGCGATTAAGTCTTGACGTAACTTTTCCTGGGCCTATAATTCGCACCTCTTCCGGAGCAGATGAAACGGAAACTCCTTGGTAATCAATGAGTTAGCCAGATTTGTCAGCGAGGAAGAGGCTTCGGTCGCGGTGATCGGAAGCGGTGAAAAAAGGCAGTTGACAGCGAGTTGAAACGCTGTAGAATTCGCCTCCCGCTGACGAGAGACGCGAAGTTGATCGAAGCGCAAGTGGTTGAAGTTGCAAAGGAAACTTTGAAACGTGTTTGAAATAACCGCTTGACAGTAACTGGCGCTGCTGTAGAATGCGCGCCTCGGTTGAGACGAAAGAATCAACCCACCGCTCTTTAACAATTGAATCAAGCAATTCGTGTGGGTGCTTGTGCCGTAAGACTGAAGTCAACTGATTATCAGCAGTCACCAGTTACTCCGCGAGAAATCAAAGAATAACCAACGATTGCTGAGCTAAATTTAGGGTTTTTTAAAAACCCAAAGATGTTTGAACTGAAGAGTTTGATCATGGCTCAGATTGAACGCTGGCGGCAGGCCTAACACATGCAAGTCGAGCGGCAGCACGGGTACTTGTACCTGGTGGCGAGCGGCGGACGGGTGAGTAATACCTAGGAATCTGCCTGGTAGTGGGGGATAACGTTCGGAAACGGACGCTAATACCGCATACGTCCTACGGGAGAAAGCAGGGGACCTTCGGGCCTTGCGCTATCAGATGAGCCTAGGTCGGATTAGCTAGTTGGTGAGGTAATGGCTCACCAAGGCGACGATCCGTAACTGGTCTGAGAGGATGATCAGTCACACTGGAACTGAGACACGGTCCAGACTCCTACGGGAGGCAGCAGTGGGGAATATTGGACAATGGGCGAAAGCCTGATCCAGCCATGCCGCGTGTGTGAAGAAGGTCTTCGGATTGTAAAGCACTTTAAGTTGGGAGGAAGGGCAGTTACTTAATACGTGATTGTCTTGACGTTACCGACAGAATAAGCACCGGCTAACTCTGTGCCAGCAGCCGCGGTAATACAGAGGGTGCAAGCGTTAATCGGAATTACTGGGCGTAAAGCGCGCGTAGGTGGTTCGTTAAGTTGGATGTGAAATCCCCGGGCTCAACCTGGGAACTGCATTCAAAACTGACGGGCTAGAGTATGGTAGAGGGTGGTGGAATTTCCTGTGTAGCGGTGAAATGCGTAGATATAGGAAGGAACACCAGTGGCGAAGGCGACCACCTGGACTGATACTGACACTGAGGTGCGAAAGCGTGGGGAGCAAACAGGATTAGATACCCTGGTAGTCCACGCCGTAAACGATGTCAACTAGCCGTTGGGAGCCTTGAGCTCTTAGTGGCGCAGCTAACGCATTAAGTTGACCGCCTGGGGAGTACGGCCGCAAGGTTAAAACTCAAATGAATTGACGGGGGCCCGCACAAGCGGTGGAGCATGTGGTTTAATTCGAAGCAACGCGAAGAACCTTACCAGGCCTTGACATCCAATGAACCTGCCAGAGATGGCGGGGTGCCTTCGGGAGCATTGAGACAGGTGCTGCATGGCTGTCGTCAGCTCGTGTCGTGAGATGTTGGGTTAAGTCCCGTAACGAGCGCAACCCTTGTCCTTAGTTACCAGCACGTTAAGGTGGGCACTCTAAGGAGACTGCCGGTGACAAACCGGAGGAAGGTGGGGATGACGTCAAGTCATCATGGCCCTTACGGCCTGGGCTACACACGTGCTACAATGGTCGGTACAGAGGGTCGCCAAGCCGCGAGGTGGAGCTAATCCCAGAAAACCGATCGTAGTCCGGATCGCAGTCTGCAACTCGACTGCGTGAAGTCGGAATCGCTAGTAATCGCGAATCAGAATGTCGCGGTGAATACGTTCCCGGGCCTTGTACACACCGCCCGTCACACCATGGGAGTGGGTTGCACCAGAAGTAGCTAGTCTAACCCTCGGGAGGACGGTTACCACGGTGTGATTCATGACTGGGGTGAAGTCGTAACAAGGTAGCCGTAGGGGAACCTGCGGCTGGATCACCTCCTTAATCGAAGACTCAGCTTCTTCACAAGTTCCCACACGAATTGCTTGATTCACTGAAAAAGACGATTAGTCAGTCCGCACCCGAGATTGGGTCTGTAGCTCAGTTGGTTAGAGCGCACCCCTGATAAGGGTGAGGTCGGCAGTTCGAATCTGCCCAGACCCACCAATTTTGTGTGTTTGGTTGAGGTTGTGTAGCAAACGCCTGTAGCAATACGGGGCCATAGCTCAGCTGGGAGAGCGCCTGCCTTGCACGCAGGAGGTCAACGGTTCGATCCCGTTTGGCTCCACCACTTACGGCCGATGACGCAGCAAAGCCTAGAAATGAGCATTCCATCGCAGGGTGGTGAATGTTGATTTCTGATCTTTGATTAGAAAGTTTAATCGTTTTAATCGTTCTTTAAAAATTTGGGTATGTGATAGAAAGTTAGACCGGGCAGCGCTTTCACTGGCGGTGTCACGGGCTAAGGTAAAATTTGTGAGTTGCTCTGTCATGGAGCGAATGCGAATTTTCGGCGAATGTCGTCTTCATAGTATAACCAGATTGCTTGGGGTTATATGGTCAAGTGAAGAAGCGCATACGGTGGATGCCTTGGCAGTCAGAGGCGATGAAAGACGTGGTAGCCTGCGAAAAGCTTCGGGGAGTCGGCAAACAGACTGTGATCCGGAGATGTCTGAATGGGGGAACCCAGCTGTCATAAGACAGTTACCTTACACTGAATACATAGGTGTATGGAGCGAACCAGGGGAACTGAAACATCTAAGTACCCTGAGGAAAAGAAATCAACCGAGATTCCCTTAGTAGTGGCGAGCGAACGGGGACCAGCCCTTAAGTTGCATTGAGATTAGCGGAACACTCTGGAAAGGGTGGCCATAGTGGGTGATAGCCCTGTACGCGAAAATCCCTTTGCAATGAAATCGAGTAGGACGGGGCACGAGAAACCTTGTCTGAATATGGGGGGACCATCCTCCAAGGCTAAATACTACTGACTGACCGATAGTGAACTAGTACCGTGAGGGAAAGGCGAAAAGAACCCCGGAGAGGGGAGTGAAATAGATCCTGAAACCGTATGCGTACAAGCAGTGGGAGCCCACGTTGTTGGGTGACTGCGTACCTTTTGTATAATGGGTCAGCGACTTATTTTCAGTGGCGAGCTTAACCGAATAGGGGAGGCGTAGCGAAAGCGAGTCTTAATAGGGCGTCTAGTCGCTGGGAATAGACCCGAAACCGGGCGATCTATCCATGGGCAGGTTGAAGGTTGGGTAACACTAACTGGAGGACCGAACCGACTACCGTTGAAAAGTTAGCGGATGACCTGTGGATCGGAGTGAAAGGCTAATCAAGCTCGGAGATAGCTGGTTCTCCTCGAAAGCTATTTAGGTAGCGCCTCATGTATCACTGTAGGGGGTAGAGCACTGTTTCGGCTAGGGGATCATCCCGATTTACCAACCCGATGCAAACTCCGAATACCTACAAGTGCCGAGCATGGGAGACACACGGCGGGTGCTAACGTCCGTCGTGAAAAGGGAAACAACCCAGACCGTCAGCTAAGGTCCCAAAGTCATGGTTAAGTGGGAAACGATGTGGGAAGGCTTAGACAGCTAGGAGGTTGGCTTAGAAGCAGCCACCCTTTAAAGAAAGCGTAATAGCTCACTAGTCGAGTCGGCCTGCGCGGAAGATGTAACGGGGCTCAAACCATGCACCGAAGCTACGGGTATCACTTAGGTGATGCGGTAGAGGAGCGTTCTGTAAGCCTGTGAAGGTGAGTTGAGAAGCTTGCTGGAGGTATCAGAAGTGCGAATGCTGACATGAGTAACGATAATGGGTGTGAAAAACACCCACGCCGAAAGACCAAGGTTTCCTGCGCAACGTTAATCGACGCAGGGTTAGTCGGTCCCTAAGGCGAGGCTGAAAAGCGTAGTCGATGGAAAACAGGTTAATATTCCTGTACTTCTGGTTATTGCGATGGAGGGACGGAGAAGGCTAGGCCAGCTTGGCGTTGGTAGTCCAAGTTTAAGGTGGTAGGCTGGAATCTTAGGTAAATCCGGGATTCTAAGGCCGAGAGCTGATGACGAGTGTGCTTCGGCACATGAAGTGGTTGATGCCATGCTTCCAAGAAAAGCTTCTAAGCTTCAGGTAACCAGGAACCGTACCCCAAACCGACACAGGTGGTTGGGTAGAGAATACCAAGGCGCTTGAGAGAACTCGGGTGAAGGAACTAGGCAAAATGGCACCGTAACTTCGGGAGAAGGTGCGCCGGTGAGGGTGAAGCATTTACTGCGTAAGCCCACGCCGGTCGAAGATACCAGGCCGCTGCGACTGTTTATTAAAAACACAGCACTCTGCAAACACGAAAGTGGACGTATAGGGTGTGACGCCTGCCCGGTGCCGGAAGGTTAATTGATGGGGTTAGCTAACGCGAAGCTCTTGATCGAAGCCCCGGTAAACGGCGGCCGTAACTATAACGGTCCTAAGGTAGCGAAATTCCTTGTCGGGTAAGTTCCGACCTGCACGAATGGCGTAACGATGGCGGCGCTGTCTCCACCCGAGACTCAGTGAAATTGAAATCGCTGTGAAGATGCAGTGTATCCGCGGCTAGACGGAAAGACCCCGTGAACCTTTACTATAGCTTTGCACTGGACTTTGAATTTGCTTGTGTAGGATAGGTGGGAGGCTTTGAAGCGTGGACGCCAGTCTGCGTGGAGCCAACCTTGAAATACCACCCTGGCAACTTTGAGGTTCTAACTCAGGTCCGTTATCCGGATCGAGGACAGTGTATGGTGGGTAGTTTGACTGGGGCGGTCTCCTCCTAAAGAGTAACGGAGGAGTACGAAGGTGCGCTCAGACCGGTCGGAAATCGGTCGTAGAGTATAAAGGCAAAAGCGCGCTTGACTGCGAGACAGACACGTCGAGCAGGTACGAAAGTAGGTCTTAGTGATCCGGTGGTTCTGTATGGAAGGGCCATCGCTCAACGGATAAAAGGTACTCCGGGGATAACAGGCTGATACCGCCCAAGAGTTCATATCGACGGCGGTGTTTGGCACCTCGATGTCGGCTCATCACATCCTGGGGCTGAAGCCGGTCCCAAGGGTATGGCTGTTCGCCATTTAAAGTGGTACGCGAGCTGGGTTTAGAACGTCGTGAGACAGTTCGGTCCCTATCTGCCGTGGACGTTTGAGATTTGAGAGGGGCTGCTCCTAGTACGAGAGGACCGGAGTGGACGAACCTCTGGTGTTCCGGTTGTCACGCCAGTGGCATTGCCGGGTAGCTATGTTCGGAATAGATAACCGCTGAAAGCATCTAAGCGGGAAACTAGCCTCAAGATGAGATCTCACTGGGACCTTGAGTCCCCTGAAGGGCCGTCGAAGACTACGACGTTGATAGGTGGGGTGTGTAAGTGCTGTGAGGCATTGAGCTAACCCATACTAATTGCCCGTGAGGCTTGACCATATAACACCCAAGCAATTTGCGATGAAGCAAATTGAGGTGTGTGAAGACGACACAACCGAAAATTCGAAACCCACAGATCTATCACATCCCCATTCGCTGGCACGTGAACTCGCAGGAGGGCACGCACTGGCTACTGAATTTCTTGACGACCATAGAGCATTGGAACCACCTGATCCCATCCCGAACTCAGCAGTGAAACGATGCATCGCCGATGGTAGTGTGGGGTTTCCCCATGTGAGAGTAGGTCATCGTCAAGATTAAATTCCAGAACCCCTGATCGCTTATGCGTTCAGGGGTTTTGTTTATGCGCGAATTAAAGGCATCTTGGTTTCTATGCATTAGCTGTGTGCATAGCTATTATGCGTGCCTCAATTGTTAGGCGTTATTGGCATGCTGACGTTGTTAAAACTTCTCAAGGACGGCACCTTTCATTCGGGACAGGCCTTAGGGCTCGCGTTAGGAATTAGCCGTAGCGCCGTTTGGAAACAACTCCAGCAGCTAGAGGCTGAGCTCGGTATTGAGATTCATAAGGTGCGGGGTCGAGGGTATCGTCTTGCGACTCCAATATCACTATTGAGCCAGGATGAAATTCTAAGCTCGGGTTCTTCTCCTGGGTGGCCTGTGTACGTTTTTGACTCCATTGATTCAACCAACGCCGAGGCGATGCGTTTAATTGGTCGGGGCCAAGAGATGCCCGCTTTGGTGCTTGCCGAGCGACAAACTGCCGGCAGAGGTCGCCGTGGACGAAAATGGATAAGCCCTTTTGCTGAGAATATTTACTACAGTCTCGCTTTGAGGGTTGAGGGTGGCATGCGCCAGCTTGAAGGCTTGAGCCTGGTAGTGGGCCTGGCGGTCTTGCATGTTTTGGGTGAGATTGGAGTAAAGGATGCAGGTCTGAAATGGCCGAACGACATCCTTGTAGGCCAGCGAAAGCTGGCGGGTGTGCTATTGGAGCTAGTGGGAGACCCTGCCGATATTTGCCACGTTGTGGTTGGTGTGGGTATCAATGTAAATATGAAGGCGGCTCCTGAAGTTGACCAACTATGGACTTCCATACGTCTTGAGACCGGCGTGCTAACTGATCGAAATGAGTTAGTGGCGCACCTTAATGCCTCGCTTATGCATTATTTCAATATTCATTTGAAAGGAGGTTTCACGGCGTTGCGGGCCGAATGGGAGCAAAACCATCTTTGGCAGGGCCGTTCGGTGACGCTGTTGGCAGGCACCAACAAAATTGACGGAATAGTTTTAGGTGTTGATGCGCGCGGGGCCTTGCGGCTTCAGGTTGCGGGAGAGGAAGAGGTTTTTAGTGGTGGCGAGCTCAGTCTGAGGCTGCGGGATGATACTTGAACTCGATTGTGGAAACAGCTTCATCAAATGGCGGGTAGTTCTGCTGGATGGTGCTGGAGTAGTTGCTGGCGGGGTAGTCGATTCCGATGCTGCATTGCTGCAAGCTATTCAGGCGGTCAAAGGTTTGAGTCTGTTAGGTTGCCGGCTTGTGAGTGTTCGTACCGATGAAGAAACCGAGTATCTGATTGCGGCTTTGTCTTCCGCTTTTTCGGTAAAGATCATCAGCGCCGTTCCGACTATGCGCATGGCGGGTGTGACCAATGGCTATGAAGAATACGAGCGGTTGGGTTTAGATCGATGGCTTGCCCTGGTGGGTGCCTTTCATCTCGCGGCAGGTGCTTGTCTGGTCGTGGATTTGGGTACGGCGATAACGTCGGACTTCGTTTCACCTGATGGTCAGCACCTCGGCGGGTTTATTTGTCCCGGAGTGCCCCTAATGCGGAGTCAGCTCACAACCCATACGCGCCGCATTCGATACAGCGACGATATAGCGCATGCTGCGCTTGCGAGCTTCACCCCTGGTCGTTCAACAGCAGAGGCAGTGGAACGCGGGTGTTCGCTGATGTTGCAGGGCTTTGTGCTTACGCAATTAGATATGGCCAAAAAATATTGGGGAGAAAGGTTCTCCGTGTTTGTGACCGGTGGCGATGCGATTTTGGTTAAAGACATATTGCCCTTTGCGCGAGTAATGCCTGATTTGGTTTTCGTTGGACTGGCATTGGCTTGCCCCCTGAATTGAGGTGTCTATGCGCTGGTTATTTCTTTTATTGCTGGTGCTAAATATATTTTATTACCTCTGGCATCAGCAAGAAGCGCCTTTGCATGCCAAGGAGATAATCCCGTTTTCGCTATACAAAAGTTCTCAGCAAGACATTAAGCTTTTGAGCGAATCGGACTCTCCTGGTAAGGCAGATGAGAAATGTCTCTATCTGGGAGGCTTCACCCGTCAAGAAGATGCACGCTCAGTTGAGCAGCGTTTAACAAGTCTTGATATACAGTCGCAGCCTGTCTCTCTCGATGAGAGCTCAAGCGCCACTTATTGGCTGAAAATCTTGCCTGGCAGTCGACGTTTAATTGATGACGGTCTAATGAGCGGACTGATTCTGGATTTTAGCCAGCTAAAACAGAAAATAATGTCCTGTGAAGGCATTGCAACCGCCGGCTAGTTTGCATATGATGGCGCCCGCTCCGCAGTGTGGCATTGGTTGCGAAAGCGGTGC